>JBGAIK010000057.1:0-21190 GCA_044225615.1 Acetobacteraceae bacterium
CACCGCCATCACCGGCCTCGACTACGCCACCATCGGCGGCGTCGCCACCGCCGAGACCGGCATCGGCGCGGTGGAGGCGGTGGCCGCCCAGGGGCTGAAGGACGTGCTGAACCTGGTCGGCATCGGCCTTTCCGTCGCCGATTACGGCCTGCAGTACGGCGGCGATTTCGTGGCGCGGCATTTCGACAATGCCGGCAACTCCAACGCCGACATTCTCGGCCCCGCCTTCGACCCCGACCTGGTGCTGCGCGTCGCGCAGGACGCGTGGGCCGGCAACGCGATGATCACCGTCAGCATCGACGGCGTGGAGGTGCTGGGGCCGACCGCCATCACCGCCCTGCACGGCCAGGGCGAGACGCAGGAGATCACCATCTCCGGCATTCTCGGCGAGCAGGTGCATACGGTGCTGGTCACGCTGGTCAACGGCGCCTCCGGCGACGGGCTGGACGAGCAGCGCAATGCCTACATCCTCAGCGCCAATTTCAACGGCCAGGAATTCGCGTTCAGCACGCCGCTCTACGGCGCGGCCACGACGCCGGCCAGCGCCACCTTCTCGGTCGGCAGCGTCATCACCGCCGCCCAGGTCGCGGTGGACACCGCGGCCCAGACCAACCAGAACGAGTTCGCCTTCCAGCACGCGATCCGCACCCGCCAGCTCGCCCATCTCAACGCCATGCTGCCGGTGCACGAGGCCTACGACCCGGCGCTGCCGGACAGCGGGCTGACCGCGCAGCAGGTGCAGGACTATCTGGTCGACATCCAGGCCTTCGCCGACGAGGCGGCGCTGCTTGGCGGCCACCCCCAGGCCGGCACGCTGATCGGCAACCTGGTCACCGCCGTGTCCACCGGCGTCGCCGCGCTCTACGGCTCCACCTTCGCGCCGTACAACGCCGCGCCGGTGGACCTGCCTTCGCTGACGCCGGCGCAGTCGGCCGCGCGCGACGCCGCCTTCGCCGCCGGCCTGCCCTATGTCCAGACCTGGCAGAGCTTCTCCGGCGTGGGCGGAAGCGGGGCCGCCGGCATCGCCGCGCCGGTGCAGCGCAGCTACACCTGGTATCCGCCCGGCAGCGGCCAGGAGCCGCTGGGCGCGGCCAGCTTCGCGCTGCTGACCGCGGCCGACGGCACCGAGGAGCGCTTCAGCTTCGATCCCGCCCTGGGCATCGACCGCCTGCTGGCGCCCAGCACCTTCTACCGGCTCGACGCCTTCGACCCGCGCACCGGCGCGGGCGGCAGCGTGGTCTTCGTCTCGGCCGCCTCCGGCACCGACACGGTGATTCCCGAGATCCCCTTCCTCAACGACGGCGCCCCCCGGCTCGCCGACGGGCTCACCGCCTTCCAGGCCCATGTCATCGGCGTGGACCCCACGATCGCCAGCAACCTGGTGCCCGGGATCACCGACCTCGCCGCGCTCCAGCAGGGGCTGTTCGACACCGCGCGGCTGCCCACCGCCTCCGGCATCCAGGCGGCACTCGCGCTGAGCGGCCAGGCCAGGGCGATCGCGCTGGCGGGCACCGCGGGGACGGCGGGCAGCGGCCGGGTGCTGGCGCTGCTTGCCACCGGCACCCACGGCATGGCGGTCGTGGACGTCACCCAGCCGCTGCGGCCGGCCCTGCTGGCGCAGCTCGCCTTGGCCGGCGGCGACGCGGGGGACATCGCGATCGACCCGCAGCGCCAGGTGGCGGCCATCGCCGACGGCAATGGCGGACTTGCCCTGGTCAGCTACGCCGATCCCGGCAATCCCGTGCTGCTGGCCCAGGTGGCCGGCCAGTACACCCATGTCGCCGCCTTCGCCGGCACCGCCTATGCCAGCACCGGCGGCAGCGTCCACGCCTTCGACATGGCCAGCGGCGACCTGCTCGCGGTGCTGGACGGCGCGCCCGGCGCCATCACCGGCCTCGCGATCGACCATGGCGTGCTCTACACCATGGACGGCAGCCACACGCTGCGCGCGATCGCGCTGGCCAATGGCGGGCTCGCGCTGCTCGGCGCGCTCGCCCTGCCCGGCGGCGGCAACGGGCTCGTGGTCGGCAACGGCGTGGCCACGATTCCCGCCGGCGACGGCGCCGGCAATGGCGGCTACCTGACGGTGAACGTGACCGACCCGGCGAATCCGACGCTGATCGCCGGGCCGGCGAATCTCGGCAACGCGGGCGACACGGTGGCGCTGAACGGCTCCGGCCTCGGCCTGTTCGCCGGCGAGATCCAGATCTTCGGCCAGGGGCTGCAGCACGAGCTCGACGTGGTGGACACCTCCAGCCCGCTCGACACCGGCGCCCGCACCCAGCGCTTCCTGCTGCCGGCGGCGGCCGGCGGGGTGGCCATTTCCGGCGGGCTCGGCTTCGTCGCCGACGGCACCGCGGGGCTGCAGGTGGTGCGCTACCAGGCGTTCACGGCGAACGCGGTCGCCCCGACGCTGACCATCACCGCCCCCCCGGCCGATTTCGATCCCGCCACCCCCGGCACCCAGGCCATCGAGGGTGCCAGCATCGGGCTCGACGTCGCCATCGCCAGCCCCGGGCAGATCCTTTCGGTGGACGTGCTGCTGAACGGCCACGCCGTGCTGAGCGACCTGCAATTCCCGTTCGACCTCGGCCTCACCCTGCCCACGATCGCCGCCAACGGCGGCACCGGCGTCACGATCGAGGTCCGCGCCACCGACACCAACGGCAACGTCTCCACCTCCGCACCCATCGACGTGGAGCTGGTGGCCGACACCGCGCCGCCGGTGCTGGTCTCGGCCGGCATCGCGCAGGACGGCGTGATCAGCACCACCGCCCATGTGCTGCGCTTCGCCTTCAACAAGGCGCTCGATCCGGCATCGGCCACCGCCGCGAACTTCGCGCTGCGCAGCCAGGGCGGCGCCACCATCGCGCCCAGCTCGGTCACGCTGCTCGGCGGCGGGCGCATCGTCCAGCTCGTCTACCCCGACCTTGCCGAGGGTGCCTATGTCTACACGATCAATGCCCCCGGGGTGCTGAGCGCGGCGGGTGTGGCGCTGGGCGCCACGCCCACCGAGATCGACTTCACCGCATTGCCGTTCACCGCCACCTGGGCCCAGGCCGGCGGCGGCGACTTCAACACCGCCGCCAACTGGGACACCGGCATCGTGCCCGGCGCGGCCGACAGCGTCTTCATCGGCACCCGCCTGCCGGTGACGATCGCCGCGGCCACCTCCGTCAACCTGCTGGTGGACCGCGCGGGCGAGATCAACCAGACCGCCGGCGGGCTCGACATCGTGGCCTCCGGCGATCTCGCCAACGGGACGCTGCGGATCCTGGGCGGCGGCTTCACCACCGAGGGCATCGTCTCGGTCGGCCGGCTCACCCTCTCGGGCGGCAGCATGGCCGGCACCGGCACGGTCACGGTCAACAACGCCCTGACCTTCACCGGCGGCAGCATGGGCGGGGCGCTGCGCACCATCGTCGGCGCCGACGCGGCGGCCGCGATCAGCGGCGGCGCCAACCTCGCCACCTTCCTGGACGTCGCCGGCACGGCGAGCCTGTCGGGCTCGGTCTTCCTGGGTGGCGGGACGGCCGGGGTGCTGTCGGTGATGATCGGCGGCACGTTGCAGCTTGCCGGTGCGCTGGGCAAGAATGCCGGCGCGGGCGGCGGCCTGGTCAACACCGGCACGGTGCTGGGCGCGGGCGGCACGCTGACCGGCATCACCGTGGCCAACAACGGCGGCACGCTGCTGGCCAGGGACGGCACCCAGCTCAACCTGCAATCCGCCATCGTCATGGGCGGCACGCTGACCACGCTGGGCAGCGGCGCCATCCGCGCGGTGGACCGCGGCTCCCTGCTGCAGGGACTCGCCGTCGCCACCGGGTCCACCGTCACCGTCACCAACAACAACCACCTGGCCATCGCCGGCGCCATCGCCAATGCCGGCACGATCGCGCTGGCCTCGGTGGGCAACGACACCGCGCTGCTGGTCAACGCCAGCGCGACGCTGGCCGGTGGCGGGCTGGTCGCGCTGGGCGACAACGGGGCCAACCGCATCGGCTCCAACGGCGCGGCGGCCAGCCTGCTCAACGCCCAGACCATCGCCGGGGCGGGCCAGATCGGCGCCGGGGACGGCAACCTCACGCTCAGCAACAGCGGCACGATCAACGCCACGCTGGGCAATGCGCTGACGATCTACCTCCCGGCGTCGATGACCAATACCGGCCTGATCGAGGGCACCGGCCCCGGCGCGCTGTCCATCGTCCAGACCACCGTGAACAACGCGGGCGGGCGCATCCATGCCGGCGCCGCCGGCCATGTGGACCTGCAGACCGCCACGATCATCGGCGGCACGCTGGACACCGATGCCGGCGGCGTGATCCGCTCGGTGGACCGCGGCACCGCGCTGCAATCCCTCGCCATCGCAGCAGACGGCAACGTCGTCGTCACCAACAACAACTTCATCACCCTGTCCGGCCCGATCGCCAATGCCGGCACGATCACGCTGGCCTCGGTCGGCAACTTCACCGCGTTGCGCGCCTCCGGCACGACGACACTTGCGGGCGCGGGCACCATCGCGCTCAGCGACAACGTCGCCAACCGGCTGATTTCCGACGGTGTCGCGGCCGTGCTGGTGAACCAGCAGCTGATCACCGGCGCCGGGCTGATCGGCGACGGCGATGCCGCCCTCACCTTCCGTAACGACGGCACCGTCGACGCCAACGCCGGCAACACGCTCACCCTGCTGTCGCCCAACGCGGTGGCCAATGCCGGCACGCTGATGGGCACCGGCGCGGGGGGCCTGCTGATCTCCGCCACCACGGTGAATGGCGGCCTGGTGCTGGCCGGCGACGGCAGCCGGGTGGACCTGCAATCCGCCGTCCTGGCCGGCGCCACGCTTACCACCCAGGGCAGCGGCCTGATCCGCTCGGTCAACCGCACGCCCCTGCTCGACAGCGTGGCGATCACGGCCGGCTCCACGGTGCAGGTGACCAACAACAACTTCCTCGCGCTGGCCGGGACGGTGGACAACGCCGGCACCGTGCTGCTGTCCTCCGTCGGCAACTTCACCGCGCTGCAGGCCTCCGGCACCACCACCTTGCAGGGTGCCGGCCTGGTCGTCTTCTCCGACAACGGCGCCAACCGCATCAACGCCAACGGCGCCGCGGCCACGCTCGACCTGTTCCAGCCGCTGCAGGGCGCGGGCCAGGTGGGCGATGCCGACCCGCTGCTGACGATCCGCAACTTCTCCACCATCAGCGCCACCGGGGCCAACCCGCTGCAGCTCACCTCGCCCAACACGTTCGTCAACAACGGCGTGCTGGAGGGCCTGGGCAGCGGCGGGCTGCGCCTGCAATCCGTCACGGTGGACGGCCATGGCGGCGGCGTGATCCGCGCGGTGGGCGCGGGGGCGCATGTCGACCTGTTCGGCGCCACCATCGACGGCGGCGCGCTGCTGGCCAGCGGCGGCGGCGTGATCCAGGCGCTGGACCGGTTCAGCGTGCTGAAGGGCGCGGGCCTGGTGGCCGGCAGCGCGCTGGTGGTGGCCAACAACCAGATCCTCACCCTGCAGGACCAGCTGTCCACCGGCGCGGTCATCACGCTGGCCTCGGTCGGCAACTACACCGCGCTGTCCATCGACGGCAGCGTCACCCTGCAGGCCGGCGGCCTGGTCACCATGACCGACAACGCCGCCAACCGCATCATCGGCGGCGCCGGCAGCACGCTGGTGAATGCCGGCACCATCCAGGGCGCCGGCATCCTCGGCGATGGCGCCGCCACGCTTGCCGTCACCAATGCCGCCGCCGGCACGATCGACGCCAATGCCGCCAACCAGATGCTGTTCAGCTTCAACGGCGGCACCCTGACCAATGACGGCCTGATCCGCGCCAGCTCCACCGTGCCGGGGAATGGCGGGCTGCGCATTGCCACCACCACCGTCGCCGGCGCCGGCACGCTGCTCGCCGCCGGTGCCGATGCGCATATCGACCTCGCCAGCGCCATCCTGTCCGGCGCCACGCTCGATTCCGCGGGCGGCGGCGTGATCCGCGCCGTGGATCGCACCAGCCAGGTGCGCGACGTCACCATTGCGGCGAGCGGCACGCTGGTCGTGACCAACAACAACTACCTCTCCGTCGCCGGCGCCATCGACAATGCCGGCACGCTGCTGATGTCCAGCGTCGGCAACGACACCGCGCTGCTGGCCAGCGGCACGGTCACGCTCGCCGGCAGCGGCCAGCTGCTGCTCAGCGACAACCTCGCCAACCGCATCGCCAGCGACGGCGCCCCGGCGAGGCTGGTGCTTGCCCAGCCGCTTTCCGGGGCCGGGCAGATCGGCGCCGGCGACGCGAACTTCACCCTCGACCTCGCCAGCACGCTCAGCGCCACGGGCGGCGCGGCGCTGGTGCTGAACACGCCCAACACCGTCACCAATGCCGGCACCATGGAGGCCACCGGTCGGGCGGGCTGCGATCATCTCCACCACGGTGGACAGCAGCACCGGCGGCGTGATCCGCGCCGTCGGCGCGGGCGCCCTTGCCGGCGGCACGCTTGCCAATGCCGGCGTGCTGCGCGCCGTGCCCAATGCCGGGCTGCAGATCGCGGGCAGCACCATCGCCCAGGCGGGCGGCACGATCCTGGCCATCGGCACCGCCTCGCATGTCGACCTGCAATCGGCCACCATCATCGGCGGCGCGCTGTTCGGCACCGGCGGCGGCGTGATCCGCGTCGTCGATCGCGGCAGCGTGCTGCACGGCGCCGCACTCGCCGCCGGCAGCGCGGTGACCATCCTCAACAACCAGGAGCTGACCCTGGCCGGCGGGCTTTCGTCCGGCAGCACCATCAGCCTCGCCTCGGTCGGCAACTTCACCGCGCTCAACATCACCGGCGACGTGACGCTGGCCGCCGGCGCGGTGGTGCAGATGGGCAACAACGCCTCGAACCTGCTGATCGGCGCCGCAGGCGCGACCCTCGCCAACCAGGGCACGATCAGCGGCTCCGGCCATCTCGGCAACGGCGCCGCCGTCCCGGCCATCGCCAACGCCGCCACCGGCACGATCGAGGCGACGCAGGGCACGCCGCTCATCATCGACCTTGCCGGCGGCACGCTCGCCACCGTGATCGGCGGCACCGTCGCCACCTCGCTCGGGGGCGTGGTCAACGTGGTCGATCGCGGCTCCTCCCTGACCGATGTCGCCATCGGGCCGGCGGCCGCGATCAACATCATCAACAACCAGCATCTGCGCCTCGCCGGCGCCATCGCCAATGACGGCACGATGGCGCTCGGCTCCGTCGGCAACGACACCGCGGTGATCGTGACCGGGACCGTCACCCTCGGCGGCGCCGGGCTGCTGACCGGGTCGGACAACGTCGGCAACCGCATCGGCAGCGATGGCGCGGCCGCCACGCTGATCAATACGCAGTCGATCGCCGGGACGCTGCGCATCGGCAACGGCGACGTCAACCTGGCCTTCGTCAACGGCGGCACCCTCACCGCCACCGGCAGCAACGGCATCGTCATCAACACGCCCGGCGCCGATGTCGCCAATACCGGCACGATGGAGGCGGCGGGCGGCGGGCTGACGGTCAGCGCCGCGATGCTGAACGACGGGCTGGTGATCGCCTCGGGCGGGCCGGTGTTCATCGCCGGCGCCGTGACCGGCACCGGCGGCGGGCTGATCACCGGTGCCGCGCAGCTCGAGTTCGGCGGCAGCGTCGGCGCCGGGCAGACTGTCACCTTCGCCGCCGGCAGCACCGCCACGCTGCGGCTCGACCAGGCCGGCAGCTTCGCCGGCACCATCGCCGGCCTCGCCCTCGACGGAACCAATGCGATCGACCTGGTGAGCCTGGGCTTCGTCGGCGGCAGCACCACGGCCAGCTTCACCGGCGACACCGCCGGCGGCACGCTGGAGGTCACCAACGGCAGCGCCACCGTCAACCTGCTGCTCGCCGGCAACTACGCCGCGGCCACCTTCGCCGCGGCCAATGACGGCGCGGGCCACACGCTGGTGGCGGTGCAGTTCCCCTGACGCGGCGGGCGCGTCACATGTCGACCACTGCGCCATCCAGGTGCGGCCGCATGGCGATCGGCCGCGGCCGGGGCGGGAACTTCTTCTCCACCTCGTCCACCAGCACCAGCCCGATCCCCGGCCCGCCCGGGATGGCGATGAACCCGTCCACCTGGTCCTGCAGCCCCGTCGCCATCCCGTCGCCGAGCACGGCCGCGGATCCGTCGATCTCCGGCGTCCGCGTCGGGTATTCCTGGATGGCGAAATTCGGAATGCACGCCGCCACCTGCAGGCACGCCGCGGTCGAGATGATCGACAGCGGGTTGTGCGGGACGATCATGCAGTCGTTCGCCTCCGCCATCGCCGCCACCTTCTTCGTCCCGGTGATGCCGCCGCACAGGCACACGTCCGGCCGTAGATAGGACACCGCCCGCCGGTTCAGCAGCGTCTGGAACTGGTAGATGCTGAAGAACCGCTCGCCGGTCGCCACCGGGATGTGGATCTGGTTGGCGACATGGGCCATCGCGTCGGGGTCGTTGGGCCGCAGCGGGTCCTCGTAGAACATCGGCCGGTAGGGCTCGATTGCGCGGGCCAGCGCGATCGCCTCGGGCGGCGTCATGCGCCGGTGGATCTCGATGCACAGATCCACGTCCGGCCCCACCGCCTCGCGCAGCAGGCGCACGGTTTCCGCCGCATCCTCGATCTTGCGGGCATGGGTCTTGAAGTAGGGCGTGCTCTCATCCTCGTCCAGCAGCGGGTTGAGGTGCCCCAGCGCGTTGAATCCCAGCCCCTTGAGCCGCACCGCCTCGGCGATCAGCGAACTGCGGGTGCGCCCCTTCACATGGCCGTAGACCCGCGCCCTGTCGCGCATCCTGCCGCCCAGCAGCTCGTAGACCGGCACGCCGAAATGCTTGCCCTTGATGTCCCACAGCGCGATGTCGATGGCCGAGATCGCGCCGTTGATCGCGCCGCCGGTGAAATGGTTGGCCCGGTGCATCACGTTCCAGTGGTGCTCGATCATCCGCGGGTCGCGCCCCACCAGGTAGTCGCCGAATTTCGTGATGCTCGCGGCCGAGGCCTCGAGCTGGCCCCAGGTGCCGGATTCCCCGATCCCGGTGATCCCCATGTCGGTCTCGATCCGCACGAACAGGAACCGGTCCACCATCAGCGGCGTGACCCTGGTGATCTTCATGGCGTTCTCCCTTTCGGACGGGCAGCGTGGGAGAGAAAGGAAGGGAAGGCAAGCAAGGGATTCTCTTTTGAAAGAACCAAAACCATTACCTATCTCGCGTGTGCCGCGCTGGTGCCACGCGAAGAACAATGGATCGAAGTCTTTTTGCTTCTTTTTCTTCAGAAAAAGAAGATTCTTGCTTTCCGTTTCCCGCCAGCACCCCGCGCGAGCGCCGTCTCATGGTGGCCGCCCTCGGCGCAGGCGCGCGCTGGCGACCACCAGCCCCGGCGCCGCGAAATCCCGCGGCACCGAAGACACGGTGGCCTTGTCCGTCCCCGCCACCGCAATCCCGCAGCCCGGTGGCGACGGATGGATGCGTCCGCCTTGCCGCCCCGCCCGCGCGAGGGCAGCATCCCGCCCACGCCTGGAGGCCCCGCCATGTCCGACGCCGTCATCACCCATCTGCTGTCCCATCGCGATGCCATCCTCGACCGCCTGAAATCCCTCATCCGCATCGAAAGCGTCTCCACCGACCCCGCCTTCGCCCCGCACATGGACGCTGCCCGCGACTTCCTCCTCGCCCGCCTCCGCGCGGCCGGCTTCGCCGACGCCCGGCTCCTCGACGGCGGCGGCGAGCCCGCCGTCTTCGCCTCCTGGACCGGCGCGCCCGGCCGGCCCACCCTGATCGTCTACGGCCATTACGACGTGCAGCCCGCCGACCCGCTGGCGCTGTGGCGCACGCCCCCCTTCGAGCCCACCGAGATCGACGGCCGCCTCTACGCCCGCGGCGCGTCGGACGTGAAGGGCTCCACCACCGTCGCCGTCGAAACCCTCGCGGCCTTCCTCGCCGTCGAGGGCCGGCTCCCCGTCAACGTCAAGCTGTTCCTGGAAGGCGAGGAGGAATCGGGCAGCCCCAGCGCGCGGCGCATCATCACCGAGAACCGGGACCTCCTCGCCGCCGACGCCCTGCTCTCGGCCGATGGCGGCTGGGCCACCACCACCATTCCCACCGTCGGCGTCGGCGGCCGCGGCATCACCGGCCTGGAGCTGACGCTGCGCACCGCCGACAAGGACGGCCATTCCGGCCGCTACGGCGGCGCCGCCCGCAACGCGCTGCGCGAGCTCGCCGCGCTGCTCGCCTCGCTGCACGACGATGACGGCCACATCCAGGTCGCCGGCTTCGGCGACGACGCGCTGCCGATCAGCAACGCCATGCGCGCCGCCAGCGCGGCACTCCCGTTCGACGAGGCCGAGTGGTATGCCGGCCTCAACGCCCTGCCCTGGGGCGACCCTGCCTACACCGTGCGCGAGCGCACCACGTTGCGGCCCACCATCGAGATCAACGGCATGTGGGGCGGCTACACCGGCGCCGGCGGCAAGACCGTGCTGCCCGCCGAGGCCCATGCCAAGCTCACCATGCGCCTTTCCCCCGGCATGGACCCCGCCCGCGCCCAGTCCCGCCTGCGCGCCCATCTGCAATCCCGCATCGCCCCCGGCGTGCGGCTGGAGCTCACCCCCGAGCGTGGCGGCACCCCTGCCTCCACGCTGGATGCCGAGCACCCGATGGTGCGCGCCGCCCTCGCCGTGCTGGAGCAGGTCGAGGGCCAGAAGGCCTTTCCCGCCCGCGCCGGCGGCTCCATCCCGATCACGGCGATGTTCAAGGAGCTGATGGGCATCGAATCGATGACCTTCGGCCTCGCCATGCCCGACGAGGACGTCCACGCCCCCAACGAGTTCTTCCGCCTCGCCTCCTTCGACCGCGGCCTGCGCACCTGGCCGATGCTGCTGACCGCCCTCGGCCGGCTCACCCCGGCCGATTTCCGCGCATGACCCCCACGCGCCCCGCCGTCGCCGGCCCGCGCCATGCGGTCTCCGCCGGCCACTACCTCGCCACCGCCGCCGGCTTCGCCATCCTGGAGGCAGGTGGCAACGCCATCGACGCCGGCTGTGCGGCCGGCATCGCGCTCGGCGTCGTCCAGCCCGACCTCGTCGGCTTCGGCGGCGTCGCCCCGATCCTGATCCGCCTGGCCGACGGCACCGTCGAGACCATCGCCGGGCTCGGCCACTGGCCCCGCGCCATGCCGCCCGATGCCTTCATGCGCGAGCACGGCGGCAGAATCCCCGCCGGCGTCCGCCGCACCGTGGTCCCCGCGGCGCCCGATGCCTGGATCACCGCGCTCGCCCGCCACGGCACGATGTCGTTCGCCGACGTCGCGTCCTTCGCCGTCCGCTACGCGCGCGAGGGCTATGCCGTCTATCCGCTGCTGGCCGAAAGCATCCGCGCCCACCAGGCCGAATACGCGCGCTGGCCGTCCAACGCGGCCATCTACCTCCCGGGCGGCCGCCCGCCCGAGATCGGCGACCGCTTCGTGCTGACCGACCTCGCCGCCACCATCCAGCACATGGCCGATGCGGAACGCGCCGCCGCCGCGAAGCACGGCCGCGAAGCCGGCCTCGAGGCCGCCCGCGCCGCCTTCTACCAGGGCGACATCGCCGCCCGCATCGTCGCTCATCAGAAAGGGGAGGGGGGCTGGCTCTCTGCCGACGACCTCGCCGGTTTCCGTTCCCGGCTCGAACCGGCGGTGGCGCGCAGCTGGCGCGGGCATGAGGTCATCGTGTGCGGCCCCTGGTGCCAGGGGCCGTCGCTGCTGCAAGCCCTGCTGCTGGCTGACCATGCCGGCATCGCCGGGCACGCCCACAACTCGGCCGACTACCTCCACATCCTGACCGAGGCGATCAAGCTCGCCCTCGCCGACCGCGAATACACCTTCGGCGACCCGCTCTTCGTCGACGTCCCCGTCGACCATCTCCTCGCCCCCGCCACCATCGCCCGCCGCGCCGCCGGCATACGCATGGACCGCGCCCATCCCGGCCTGCCCGAGCCGCTCGACGCCCCGGCGCCCGAATTCGCCCCCAGCACCGCCGGCATGCCGCGCGTCGAGCCCGACACCTCCTACGCCTGCGCCATCGACCGCTGGGGCAACGCCTTCAGCGCCACGCCGTCCGACGGGTCCTGGGCCGCCCCGGTCGTCCCCGGCCTCGGCTTCGTGCCCTCCCAGCGCGGCGCCCAGAGCCGGCCCGACCCGCGCCACCCCGCCGGCGCCGCCCCCGGCAAGCGCCCGCGCCTCACCCCCAACCCCGCCATGATCCTCCCCGCCACCGGCGGCGTCATGCCCTTCGGCACCCCGGGCGGCGACGTCCAGATCCAGGCCATGCTGCAGGTCCTGCTCAACCATTTCCAGTTCGGCATGGACCTGCAGTCCGCCATCGAGGCGCCGCGCATCGCCAGCTATTCCTTCCCGTCCTCCTTCGCCCCGTTCGAGTTCTTCCCCGCCCGCCTCGCCGCCGAATCCCGCATCGACGCGGCCGTGCGCGCCGACCTCGCCGCCCGCGGCCACGCGGTGAAGGACTGGCCCGAATGGACCTGGCTCGCCGGCAGCGTCGAGGCTGCCCGCAGCGACCCTGACCGCGGCCTGGTCGAAGCCGGCGCCGACCCCCGCCGACCGGCCTCCGCCATCGCCGGCTGAGGCGGCCTCGGCCCATTGCGGGCTTCGGCGGGGTCCGCTACGCATTTGCAATGCCTCTCGTCACTGGAACGATCCTGCCGGCCTCGGGCGACGTCGTCGTCGCAAGCCCCGGCACCTATCTTGTGCCCGGAACGTCCTGGACGCCGGACTCGCTCACCGTCACCGCGGCCGGCGCCATTCTCTACAGCGACAGCTACCAGGCCGTCCGCATTCCGGGCACCATCGCGCTCCAGGGTGCGACGATGATGCAGTTCGTCTTCGACGGCGGCACCCTCGCACTGTCCGGCGGCCGTATCGACGGCACCGTCCACAACACCGCCATCCGCGGCGACCTCGTCCTCGACCGGCTGCGCTTTCCCTTCGAGGACTACATCCTGCCGGCGAGGGTCGAGTTCCGCGACAGTTTCGACCTGCGTGCCGCCGACGGCGTCGGCCCCGGCGCGCTCGTCATCGCCGACGTCCAGTCCCTGCTCGGCTTCATCAACGTCGCCACCATCGACAACGCCGCCATCACCGTCTCCCTCATCCGTGACGGCCGCCCCATCGCCATCTCCTCCTTCGGCGCGGGAACCACGCTCGGCGCGCATCTCACGGTCGACATCCTCTACACCGGTGCCATCGCCGCGTCCGACACGCTGGTCAACGACGGTACCATCCGGCTGTACCCGGGCGCCACGGCCAGCATCGCCGCCGGCATCTTCGCCGGCCACGGCGCCATCGAGCTCAACGCCGGCGCGCGACTGGCGATCACGGCCGACCAGTCTGCCGCACACTGGCAGGAGGCGGTGGCCCAGGTCACCGGCACCGGCTCGCTGGTCCTGTCGGGGACGATCGAGAATGCCGGCGCCGTGCTGGACCTGCGCGCCGGCAGCCCGTTCGCGCAGCTCGCGCCGCCCACCGCCGATGGCTGGGCGAACCCGTCGCTGCTGGTCCGCGGCGGCACCGTGCTCGCCGACGGGCTGTCCCCGATACCGCTCGCACTGCGCGACGCCACCGTCCGCGGCACGCTCGGCATGCCTTACCTGGTGCTCGCCGGCGGCACGCTCGCGGTGCAGGACGCGGCCGGCGCCGCGCCCGGCACGCTCGACATCGCGCGGGGCACGCTCAACGCCGCGATGTTCGCCTACACCGACACCGCTCCGGTCACGCTCACGCAGGGCACGTTGCGCATCGGCGGCTCGCGCGGCATCCGCGACCTCACGGTCGCACCTGGCGCCACCCTCGCGATTGCCGGCACCACGGTCGAGACCGGATTCCTCGTCGTGCACTACGCGAGCATCGCCAATGACGGGCAGATGCTGGCCGAGGCCGGCGCCGACGGCAGCGTCATCCTGCGCCGCAACGCCGGCACCCTCACGCTCGCGCCGGGCGCGGTGCTCGAGGCCGCGATCACCGACAATACCGGCCGCATCGAAATCGGATTTCGCGCCGTGCCACGCTCGCGGCCACGCTGCAGGGCACCGGCCAGGGGCGCATCGCGGTCGCGGCGGGCGGGACCCTGGTGCTCGGCGGCAGCTTCGCCACCGGCACCCTGCTGCCCATGCTCGCCGGGCGCGAGGGCGCGGGCACCTTGTACCTCGGCGGCGACCTCGCCAATGCCGGCGCCACGCTGAACCTGTCCGCCCTCGGCCTGCACGCCGGCCTCCTGCCCGGCCACGCCATCCAGGGCGGCACCGTGATTGCCGATGCCGCGATGGATCTCGCCGGCACCACGCTCGATGCCGTCGCCTGGCGCGGCGTGCTCGGCGCCTTCACCGGCGCGGGCGGCACGATCGCGCTGCGCCGCGGGATCGACTTCCCCCAGGGCGCCAGCATCGACCTGCGCGGCGGTGCCAGCCTGCTGGGCGAGGACCTCGCCGTCATCCCCGATGGCGCCATCCGGCTGGGCGGTGGCGGCATCACGGGCCGCATCGTGCTCGGCGCCGACGCCCGGACCACGGTCAGCGGCGGTGCCAGCCTCGGCGCCGGCGTGATCAACCAGGGCGTCATCGCGCTCGATCCCGGGGCGGTGCTTACCGTGGGCGGCGCGGCCAATCTCGGCACCATCGCCGTGGGCGGGGGTTCGGTGATGGCCGGCGCCGCCACCCGCCAGCTCGGCACGCTCGATTTCCGCGCCGGCAACGGCACGCTCGCGATCGACGGGCATGCCGCATGGGATCTTTCCGGTACCCTGGTCGGGTTCGCGCCCGGCGACGCCATCGTGCTGACAGGAAACATCCTTGGCCCGGGCCTCTACGGCTACGGCGCGCTGGATGGCGTGCTGACCATCACGCTGACCAGCGGCACCGCCCGCTTCGCCCTTGCCGATCCCGACATGGCCCTCACCGCCGATCTCGTCTACGGCAGTCAGGGGCTTGCGCTGGTCGTGGCCCCCACCAGCGCCGAGCCGCCGGAGGTTCTGCCCGAGCCGCTGGTCCTGCCGGTGCGCAACGGCGCCGGCCAGAACGTCACCTACAGCTACGCCACCGAGGAGGCGCTGCAGCGCGCCGCCGTCCAGCTCTTCTATTCACGGATCGATCCGTTCGTGGTGCCCAGCGCCGTCTACGTGCCCGGCACGGTGCCCACCGTTCCGGCCAGCACCGGTGGCGCCGTGCTGGTGGTGGACACGCCGGGCGCGCTCGCCGTGCCCGATGCGTTCGAGACCGTGCTGATCGACGCGCCTGGCCCGGTGCAGGTCATCGACAACCACGAGCGCGGCAATCGCGTGTTTGCCGGCGCGGGCGGAACGGTGCTGCTCGCCCAGCCGGCCGACGGCATGTTCGTGGCCAGCGGCGGCGACAACGTGTTCTTTGCCGGAACCAATCCCTCCGGCCGCTGGTCGGTGGTGTTCGGCGACGGCAACGACGTGGCCGTCACCGGCGCCGGCACCGACACGGTGGTCACCGGGGGCGGGCGCAACACGGTCTGGCTCGGCGCCGGCGGCGGCTATGTCGAGGCGCAGGGCAGTGCCGACATCGTCGTCGGCGGGGCAGGGGCCGCCACCGTCGCCCTGCGCGGCGGCAACGACGTCGTCTTCGGCGGCACCGGCCCGCTGTTCATTGAGGGCGGCGCCGGCAGCAGCACCATCCTGGGGGCGGCCGGCGGCACCACGCTCTTCGGCGGCGACGGCGACGACGTGGTCTTCGGCGCCGGGCCGCTGGCCTGGTATGGCGGGCGGGGCACGCCGACGCTGGTCGGCGGCGGCGGCGCCGTCACCGCGGTGGGCGGGTCCGGCGGCGGGGTGTTCTGGGGCGGCAGCGGCGGGCCCAACCGCATCGACGTCACCGGCGACGCCACCATCGTCGGCGGCGCGGCGGGCGACGTGCTGCGCAGCCATGGCACCGGCACCCATGTCGTCTATGGCGGCCCCGGGGCCGCGACGATCTCGGCGATCAGCAGCTCGGCACCGACCTGCTGCTCGCCGGCACCGGCCCCAGCCTGCTGCAGGCCGGCAGCGGCCTGTCGCTGCTGGCGGCCGGGCCGGGGCGGCACGCTGGCCGGCGGGCTCGGTGCGGCGGTGTTCGAGTTCATCAACGGCTACGGCGGCGGCGCCGTCACCGTCACCGGCTTCAATCCCGCCGTCGGCCGGATCGCGCTCGTCGGCTTCGCACCCGACGCCGCGGCCACCGCGCTGGCCGCCGGCCGGCCCTCCGCCGCCGGCTACACCATGTCGCTGCCGGACGGCACCCGCCTGCTGTTCCAGGACCTGGGCCTGCTTCCGGCCTCGGTATTCCTGTAGCCGTTCAGCCTGCCAGCGCCGTCATCACGCGGCGGAACCGCGCCGCGATCGGCCCGGCGCCGACATGCCGGCCGTCGGCCACCAGCTTGCGGCCAGCCACCCACACCCGGTCCACCGCGCCCTGGCCGGCGAACACCCAGGCATCGGGCAGGTGCCGGGCCGGCATCGCCGCGAATTGCGGCGAGGCGACGTCGATCGCCACCACATCGGCCGCCGCCCCGGCAGCGAGGCCGGCACCGCCCTGCCCCAGCGCCTGCGCGCCGCCGGCGAGTGCCGCCTGGAACAGCGCGGTTCCGGTTGCCGCGCCCGGTGCCGCCAGCACGTTGCGGGCCCGTTCGCGCAGCCGTTGCGAATACTCCAGCTGCCGCAGCTCCCCGGCCAGGCTGACGGCGACGTTGGAATCGCTGCCAACCCCGTAGCGCCCGCCGGCCGCCACGAAATCCTGTCCGGCGAAGATGCCGTCGCCGAGATTGGCCTCGGTGATCGGGCACAGCCCGGCCACCGCCCCGCTGCGCGCCATCGCCGTCGTCTCCGCGGGCGTCATGTGCGTCGCATGCACCAGGCACCACCGCGGGCCCACCGGCTGATGGTCCAGCAGCCATTGCACCGGCCGTGCGCCGCTCCAGGCGATGCAGTCGGCCACCTCCTTCTCCTGCTCGGCGATGTGGATGTGCAGCGGTGCGCCGGGGCGCAGCCGGGCAACCGCCGCGAGTTCCTCCGCCGTTGCCGCCCGCAGGCTGTGCGGCGCAAGTCCCAGCATCGCCCCGGGCACGCCGGCCGCGTGCCGGGCGCTGGCGTCCACCAGCCGCGCATACCCATCGAGATCGCAGACGAAGCGCCGCTGGCCCGCGGCCGGCGCCGTGCCGCCGAACCCGGCATGGGCGTAGAACACCGGCAGCAGCGTCATCCCGATGCCGGTTGCCGCGGCCGCCGCCAGCACGGATGCGCCCATCTCCGCCACGTCGGCGTAGGGCCGGCCGTCGCGGTCGTGGTGCAGGTAGTGGAACTCGCCGACCCGGGTGAACCCGGCTTCCAGCATCTCGACGTAGAGCTGTGCGGCGATCGCCTCGGCCTGGTCGGGATCGAGTGCCAGCGCCAGCCGGTACATCGCCTCCCGCCAGGTCCAGAAACTGTCGGCCCCCGGCCCCCGCAGCTCGGTCAGTCCGGCCATGGCGCGCTGGAAGGCATGGCTGTGCAGGTTCGCCATGCCCGGCAGCACCAGCCCCACCCGCTCATCGCCGGGCAGGGGCGCGACGCCCGGCGCGACTTCGGCGATGCGCCCGTCCGCCAGGCGCAGCCGTACATCCTCGGCCATTCCCCCGGGCAGCAGGGCGGCGCGGGCATGAATGCTGGTCATCGCTCTTCCTCGCGGTCGGCGGCTTGGGGTATCGGTGGCATCGTGCCGGAGCGGCGCAAGGCAGGGGAGGGGGGTATGGCGGATACCGTCACGCTGACGCCGGGCCAGGTCCAGCCCGGCGCGCTGCTCGCCATCGCCGCGGGCGCCGAGGCCGTGCTCGACCCGGCCGCCCTGCCGCGGGTGATGGCGGCGGCGGCCATCGTCGCCCGGGCCGCCGCCTCCGACACGCCCGCCTATGGCATCAACACCGGCTTCGGCAAGCTCGCTTCCCGGCGCGCCGGCCGGACACCGCCATCCTGCAGCGCGCAACCTGATCCTGTCGCATTGCTGCGGCGTGGGAGAGCCCACGCCCACGCCCATCGTGCGGCTGATGATGGCGCTCAAGATCGCCTCGCTCGGCCGGGGCGCCTCCGGCGTGCGGCCCGCGGTGATCGCCCGGCTGTGCGAGATGCTGGCGCATGGCATCGTGCCGATGGTCCCGGTCCAGGGTTCGGTCGGCGCCTCCGGCGACCTGGCGCCGCTGGCCCACATGACGGCGGTGATGATCGGCGAGGGCGAGGCCTTCCTGGAAGGCGCCCGCATGGCGGGCCGCGAGGCGCTGGCCGCACGGGGGCTGGCGCCCCTGGTGCTCGGCGCCAAGGAGGGGCTGGCGCTGATCAACGGCACCCAGTTCTCCACCGCCTGGGCGCTGCACGAGACGATGCGGGCCCGGCGCCTGGCGGCGGCGGCGGCGGTCACCGGCGCGCTGTCGGTCGATGCGGCCATGGCCTCCGACGCGCCGTTCCGCCCCGAGATCCACGCCCTGCGCGGCATGGCGGGGCAGGCCGACCTTGCCGGCGCGCTGGCCGCCCTGCTGGCCGGCAGCGCCATCCGCCAGTCCCATGCGGTGGGCGACGAGCGGGTGCAGGACCCGTACTGCCTGCGCTGCCAGCCGCAGGTGGGCGGGGCGGCGCTCGACCTGATCCGGCAGGCGCTGGCGACGCTGACCATCGAGGCCAATGCCGTCACCGACAACCCGCTGGTGCTGGTCGAGACCGGCGAGATCGTCTCCGGCGGCAATTTCCACGCCGAGCCGGTGGCCTTCGCCGCCGACCAGGTGGCACTCGCCGTATCCGAGATCGGCGCCATCGCCGAGCGCCGCATCGCCACCCTGGTGGACCCGGCGCTGAGCTTCGGCCTGCCGCCCTTCCTTGCCCACGACCCCGGCCTCAATTCCGGCTTCATGATCGCCGAGGTCACGGCGGCGGCGCTGTTTGCCGAGAACAAGCAGCGGGCGATGCCGTGCTCGGTCGATTCCACCCCGACCAGCGCCAACCAGGAGGACCACGTCTCCATGGCTGCCCATGGCGCACGGCGGCTGGCCGAGATGAACCGCAACCTCGCGCAGATACTCGGCATCGAGCTGCTGGTCGCTGCCCAGGGCATCGGCTTGCGCGCCCCGCTCGCCACCAGCCCGGTGCTGCAGTCGGTGATCGCCCTGCTGCGCCGGCAGGTCCCGGCGCTCGGTCCGGATCGCTACATGGCTGACGATCTGCGCCTCGCGGCCGACCTTGTCGACGCCGGCGCCGTGGCCGAGGCGGCCGGCGTCGCCCTTCATCCCCTGCTGAGGTCCCCATGACCCCCACCCGGATCGACAACGCCCGCCGGATCAGCAGCCCTCGCGGCACCGCGCTTTCGGCGCGAAGCTGGCTGACCGAGGCGCCGCTGCGGATGCTGATGAACAATCTCGATCCCGAGGTGGCCGAGCGGCCGGAGGAGCTGGTCGTCTACGGCGGCATCGGCCGGGCGGCACGGAACTGGGAATGCTACGACGCCATCGTGTCCTCGCTGCGCCGGCTGGAGGAGGACCAGACGCTGCTGGTGCAGTCGGGCAAGCCGGTCGGCGTGTTCCGGACCCATGCCGATGCGCCGCGGGTGCTGATCGCGAATTCGAACCTGGTGCCGCACTGGGGCAACTGGGCGCATTTCCATGAGCTCGACCGCAAGGGGCTGATGATGTACGGCCAGATGACGGCCGGGTCCTGGATCTATATCGGCAGCCAGGGGATCGTGCAGGGCACCTACGAGACCTTCGTCGAGGCCGGGCGCCAGCACTATGGCGGCGACCTCGCCGGGCGGTGGATCCTGACCGCCGGGCTCGGCGGCATGGGCGGCGCCCAGCCGCTGGCGGCCGTGATGGCCGGCGCCTCGTGCCTGGCCATCGAGTGCCAGCCGAGCCGGATCGAGATGCGGCTGCGGACCCGCTATCTCGACGTGGCGGCGAACAGGCTGGACGAGGCGCTGGAGATCATCGCGCGGGCCGGCAGGCGGGCGGTCTCGGTCGGGCTGCTGGGCAATGCGGCCGAGCTGCTGCCCGAGCTGGTCAGGCGCGGGGTGCGGCCCGACATCGTCACCGACCAGACCTCGGCGCACGACCCGGTCAACGGCTACCTGCCCCGCGGCTGGACGCTGGCCGAGTGGGAGGCACGGCGGGCGAGCGATCCGAAGGCGGTGGCGGCGGCGTCCCGGGGGTCGATGGTGGAACATGTCCGGGCAATGCTCGCCTATCATCGCATGGGGGTGCCGACGATCGACTACGGCAACAACATCCGGCAGATGGCGAAGGAGGAGGGGCTGGCCGACGCCTTCGACTTCCCGGGCTTCGTGCCGGCCTATATCCGGCCCCTGTTCTGCCGGGGCATCGGTCCGTTCCGGTGGTGCGCCCTGTCCGGCGACCCGGAGGACATCCACCGGACCGATGCCAAGGTGAAGGAGCTGCTGCCGGACAACCGGCACCTGCACACCTGGCTCGACATGGCGCGCGAGCGCATCAGCTTCCAGGGCCTGCCGGCCCGGATCTGCTGGGTCGGACTCGGCGACCGGCACCGGCTCGGCCTCGCCTTCAACGCGATGGTGGCCAGCGGCGAGCTCAAGGCGCCGATCGTGATCGGGCGGGACCATCTCGATTCCGGCTCGGTCGCCTCGCCCAACCGGGAGACCGAGGCGATGCGGGACGGCTCCGACGCGGTCTCCGACTGGCCCCTTCTCAACGCCCTGCTCAACTGCGCCTCGGGCGCCACCTGGGTTTCCCTGCACCATGGCGGCGGCGTCGGCATCGGCTACTCCCAGCATGCCGGCATGGTCATCGTCTGCGACGGCACCGAGGCGGCGGCCCGGCGGATCGAACGCGTGCTGTGGAACGACCCGGCGAGCGGCGTGATGCGCCATGCCGATGCCGGCTACGACATCGCGCAGGAGTGCGCACGCGAGCATGGGCTGGACCTGCCGGGGATACTCGGTTCAAAGGCATAGGACGGAAAGCAAGGCCCCGCCGGCCAAGGGCCATTGGCCCTTGGAACCCGTCTGTGCTCGCGGCTGCATCGATGTTCTTGTGGCTTTCTTCCTTGCGCCGCAGGCATTCAATCCCGGCCCCCGCACGAGGCCGGGAGCGGGGGCATGGATTTGTTGCCTGCGGCGCAAGCAGGAAGT
>JBGAIK010000058.1:0-23057 GCA_044225615.1 Acetobacteraceae bacterium
GACCCCGTCGCCGCCGAGGGCGGGTCCGCCGCCACCGAGGCGGTCGCCGCCGTTGGCGCGCCGTCGATCTCCAGCTTCGTCTCCGCCGAGCTGTCCAAGAGCGAGCGCCCGGAGCTGACCGCCGCCCGCGTGGTCATCTCGGGCGGGCGCGGCATGCAGAACGGCGACAACTTCAAGCTGCTCGACCCGATTGCCGACAAGCTCGGCGCCGCCGTCGGCGCCAGCCGCGCGGCCGTCGATGCGGGCTTCGTTCCCAACGACTACCAGGTTGGGCAAACCGGCAAGATCGTCGCCCCCGAGCTCTACGTCGCGGTCGGCATCTCCGGCGCCATCCAGCACCTTGCCGGCATGAAGGACAGCAAGGTGATCGTGGCGATCAACAAGGACGAGGAAGCGCCCATCTTCCAGGTCGCCGACTATGGCCTGGTGGCTGATCTGTTCACCGCGCTGCCCGAGCTGGCAGCGGAGCTGGAGCGCAGCTGAATGAACGTGGACGTAAGCGTAGCCCCCGCCGCCGACGCCCTGCTGGACACGCCGACCATCGCCCGCGTGGGCGTGATCGGCGCCGGCCAGATGGGCAACGGCATCGCCCATGTCTGCGCCCTGGCCGGCATCCCGGTCACGCTGCTCGACGTGAAGGCTGAGGCGCTGGACAAGGCGATGGCGGTGATGGGTCGCAACCTCGACCGCCAGGTGGGCCGCAATTTGATCACCCCGATCGACAAGGCCGAGGCGCTGGCCCGCATCACGACCAGCACCGACTACGCCGCCTTCGGCGATGCCGACCTGGTGATCGAGGCCGCGACCGAGAAGGAGGACGTGAAGCGGGCGATCTACAAGACGCTGGTGCCCAAGCTTAAGCCTTCCTGCCTGGTCGCCTCCAACACCAGCTCGATCTCGATCACCCGCCTCGGCGCCAGCACCGACCGGCCCGAGAAGTTCATCGGCATGCATTTCATGAACCCGGTGCCGGTGATGAAGCTGGTGGAGGTGATCCGCGGCATCGCCACCGACGAGCCGACCTTCCTGGCCACCCAGGCGCTGGCCCACCGCCTCGGCAAGACCACCGCGGTCAGCGAGGATTTCCCCGCCTTCATCGTCAACCGCATCCTGGTCCCCATGATCAACGAGGCGGTCTACGCGCTGTACGAGGGCGTGGGCTCGGTCTCCGCCATCGACAGCGCCATGAAGCTCGGCGCCAACCACCCGATGGGCCCGCTGGAACTGGCCGACTTCATCGGCCTCGACACCTGCCTCTCGATCATGCAGGTGCTCTACGAGGGCCTGTCGGACAGCAAGTACCGCCCCTGCCCGCTGCTGGTGAAATACGTCGAGGCCGGCTGGCTCGGCCGCAAGGCCAACCGCGGCTTCTACGACTACACCCAGACGCCGCCGCGGCCGACGCGGTAGGCGTTCCCGCCGGCGGCCGCACCTTCAAGGCTCATGACAGATGGTTGACGCCTCCACGACCGCGGCCGAGCGCATCGACTACGTCTTTGTCGCCGGACGCATACCCGAAAGCGTGACCATCGTCGGCTGGGCGGCGCCGGAGGGGTTCGGCACCTGGAACAACGGCAGCCAGGCCACCATCACCCTGCGCGGGCTGGCGGCAAACGCGATCTATGCCGGCACGCTGTCCGGTCGCCCCCACATCGCCCCGCCGGCCCTCCCGCAGCAGCGCATCGACATTGCCGCAAACAGGCAACAGGCAGCTTCTGCGATCCTGACCCAGCCCGGCGCAATCGAGTTCCAGGCGCGGACCGATGGCGCGGGCACGCTGGTCCTTGATCTCGGCCTGCCGGATTCGGCCGCGCCGCGCGTGCTCGGAACATCCTCCGACGGCCGCCGTCTCGGCCTTCTGCTGCAACGCGTCAGCCTGGCATTCGAGCGGTCGGCACCCGCCGAGGAGACGGTCGCCGAAGCCGGCAGCGACCAGATATTGTTCATGCAGACCGCCGACAGCCGCGAATACCGCTCGATGCTGGAAATGACCGCGCGCGTCAACATCGCCTACTGCACGGCGCATGGCATGACCTACGAGAGCTATCTCGGCATCAAGCGCGGCGTCGCGCCGTGGCAGGCCACCTACAACCGCATCTTCATGCTCAACGAGCTGCTGGATCGCGGCTTCCGGGGCTGGGCCATCTTCATCGATGCCGACGCCTTCGTGGCGGATTTCACCTTCGACCTGCGTGCCTATCTGGCGCGCCACGACGGTTGTGCCCTGATCGGCACCACCGGCGGCTCCGCCACGCCGTGGGACCTCAATGCGGGCGTGCTGTTCATAAATTTCCACGACGACGAAGGGCGCGGCTTCGTCCGGGACTGGCTGGCGAGGTTCGACGCCTCCATACCCGCCAGCTACCTGTCCCGCGCGGATGCCGAATGGGACGAATTCCCGAACGACCAGACGCTGATGTACGAGTGCCTCAAGGCGCGTCCCCAGCTGCTCGCCAGGGTCCGCAAGGAGGAAGCGGGCCTGTTCAACTACAACAGCGGGTCGTTCATCAAGCAGGCCATCCGTGCCGGCTTCCATGACCTGCGGGACCGTCTTCGCTGGATCGGCGAGCAGACCGCCAGGGTGATGGCCGCCCTGGCCCCGCCGCCCGCCTATGTCGACCTGACCGGCCTCGCCAACCGCTACGGCTCGGACAAGGGGGACACGGTCGGCAACAAGCACAACTACACCCAGTTCTATCAGTTCATGTTCGAGCCCTTCCGCACCGAGGCGTTCGACTTCCTGGAGATCGGGCTGCTGCGCGGCGGGCCCGAGGTCGGCGGCAGTCTCGAGCGCGTGGGCGGCGAGGTGCCTTCGGTCGCGATGTGGCTCGAATTCTTCCCGAGCGCCTACTGCCACGGCTTCGACATCTCGAACTTCTCCGCCGTGCGGCTGCCGCGCTTCCGCTTCCATCGCGGCGACCAGGGCTCGCCCGCCGATCTCGACAAGCTCCGCGCCCAGCTGCCGCCGCTGCGCTTCATCGTCGATGACGGCTCGCACGCCTCCTATCACCAGCAGCTCACCTTCTCGACGCTGTTCTCCCAGGTGGAGCCCGGCGGCTACTACATCATCGAGGACCTGGACTGGCAGCCCGCGCCGATCGAGGCGGCGATGCCGAAATGCCGGCTCACGCGCGACATTTTCCTCGACTACATGCGCACGGGAGAGCTGCGGATCGACTTCCTTCCGGTGCCGTTCAGGGAAGCGCTGGCGCGGCAGATCGACGGCGTGCAGCTCGTCCGCCGCCGCGGCGACGGCATCGTCAAGCTGATCGCGATCCGCAAGACCCGCTGACGCCGTGCCGCCGTACTCGCCGTCCGCCCCGATCCGGACCTCGGCGGGCTGGATCGCGCGGCCGCAGCGCGACATCAATCACGTGCTGGCCTACGGGCAATCCCTGTCCAGCGGCTGGGAGGGATGGCCTGCGCTGTCGCTTGCGCCGCGCGGCGATTCGCTGATGCTCGGCCATTGCGTGCGTCCGCTCGACGAGGCCGCTCCGTGCTGGCGCCCGATCGGCGAGCCCGTGTTCCGGCCGCTCGTCGCCGCCAATCAGGATACGTCCACCGGCGCCCTGCTGCCGGCCGCGGCGGTCGCGATGGCGCCGCCCGCCAGCACCATCCTCGGCGAGACGATCCTCGAGGCGGCGGTGCGGTTCTGGCGCGCCCTTCAGCGCGAGGGGACGGGCGGGCATCGCCTGCTCGCAAGCTCCTGCGGCGTCGGCGGCCGAAGCATCGAGAGCCTGTCGCGTGGCGCCCGGCCCGCGCTGTTCGACCGCCTGCGCGACTGCGTCGCGCTCGCGCGGGCAACGGCGGCCTCCGCCCGGCTTTCCTACGGGCTGGTCGCGACGCTGTTCCTGCAGGGCGAGCACAACAACCGCGCGCTCGGCGGCGCCACCGACGATCCGCAGGCCTATGCGGCGCTGCTCGACCGATTGCAGCAGGACATGGCGGGCGAGATCGCGCAGCACGTCGCCGGGCAGGCCCGGGTGCCGGCGATGTTCATCCACCAGACCGGCGGCGACTACGCCACGCCGCTCAATCCGATCGCCAATGCGCAGCTGGCGATGGCGCTCCGCCACCCGACGATCTTCATGGCCGGCCCCAGCTATCCGGTCTCCGCCAAGGGCGGGCACCTCGATGCCAACGGCTACCGCTGGCTCGGATGCCAGTTCGGCAAGGTCATGCACCGCGTCGTCACCCGGGGCGAGAACTGGATGCCGCTGCATCCGATCCGGGCCGAGTTGCAGGGGCAGTGCATCGACATCGACTTCCATGTTCCCGCGCCGCCGCTCCGCTGGGATCGTCCTTTCGTCGGCCAAATGCGCATGGACGTGCCCGAGCGGGGCTTCGCCGTCCACGACGCATCCGGCAGCGTCGGGATCGGCGACGTTGCCATCACGGGGCCGGCGCGCGTGCGGCTCACGCTCGCTGCGGCGCCCGCCGGACCGGTCGAGCTGTCCTATGCTGCGGGCGGACGGCATCGCGGGCGCGGCTGCCTCTGCGACAGCGACGCGACCGTGGCCGAGGATTGCTATGATTACGATGGCGCGACCGGCCACTTCGCGGCTGCCTTCCAGCCGGATCTGATCGGGCGGCCCTATCCGCTGGCCAACTGGTGCGCGGCGTTCAACATGCCGGTGGGCTCGCCGGACGTTCGCTAGAGCGGTTGTTTTGCGAGCAACTTCAGCCGGACTGCGGTGCAGTCTGATCGGCTGTTGCTCTGGCGGTGGCCTGGTGGCCGCCCGGTCACCGCGGTGGGCCCAGCGTCCAGCGCCCATCGTATTCGGCCAGCTCGATCGTGCCGCCCGGCGGTATGCTCGCCGCCGGCAATCCCCCGGACAGGCGGCCGCCGCCCGGAAAAAGCAGCCGCAGCCGCCGCTCGGCCGGCAGGGGAATGCCGATCTGCACGGCGATCCGCGCGCCGCTGCCCGGCCCCGTCATCCGCACCGTCGCCCGCGTGAACCCCGTGCCGGGTGCGCGCAGGCGGAAGCCGATCAGCTGGCCGCCGCCGCCGGTCCAGATGTTCGGCTCGAGCTTGCCGACCGCCGCGACGTCCCCGTCGCCTTCCAGCACGGCGCCGCTGCGCATCGGATCATAGCCGCGGCCGCCTTCGGTCACCGCGATCCAGCCGATGCCGGTGCCGACGCGCGCCATCGTCTGGGTGCGCACCTGCGACAGCGTCTGGGCGCCGGCCGGCAGCACCACCGAGTCCGCCATGTCGGGAACGGTCAGTACGCCCGCCTCGGGCTGCACGGCGAGCCGCCCCGATCCGTTGTAGCGGATGTTGCCGATGCGGATGCTGCGCGTGGCCGCACGCAGCACGCGGCCGGGGCCGCGCGGCGGGCGGCCGTCGCGCCGCGCCTCGACGGCATCGACCCCTTCGAAGGCGATGTTGCTGGCGCCGTCGCGCACGTCGATGGCGAAGGTGTCGGCCAGCCGTGACATGTCGATCGTGGTGCCGACGAGGCGCAGGTGGTTCATCCGGTACTGCAGCCAGCCGCCGCCGCCGTACTCCGTGTTCCAGACCGCCACCGCCGGACCCGTGCAGCCGATCATGCGGTTGTCGCTGCCCGTGACCATGTAGCCGCCGCCGGCATTGATGCCGACCCCATCGATCTCGACCAGCCGGTTCTGCGACACGTCGACCTCATAGGAGCCGCCGACGTCGATGCCGAAGCCGCGCTCCTCCGTCACCTCGCAGTTCTGGATCACGCAGCGCTTCGCATTGGCGGCGATGCCGCCGTCGGGGCCGTTGCGGGCCGTGCGGCAACCGATGATGCGGACGTTCTCCGCGCCGGCGTAGATGCCGTAGCCGCCGTTGTTCCAGGCGAACAGATCGGCGAGGGTCGCGTCCACCGCATCCGGCAGGTTGGGGCCGAGCACCGCCGGGCTGCCGCCGGGCGCCTCGTTGTAGACTCCCACCCCGAAGCCGCCCTGCCCATTGTTCCACGCGAAGCTGTCGCGGACCACGAGGCGGCGAAGCGGCGCGCCCGCGCGGTTGCCGTAGCGCTGGCAGCGCAGCCCGCCCTCCCGGTTGTCGTGCAGCCGCAGAGCGGTAAGCACCATGTTCACGCCGTGCTCGATCCAGATGCCGGAGCCCGCATTGCCCGCAGCCTCGATCGCGTCGAGGGTGATCAGCGGATTGTCCGGCCCGCCGGCGGCGAGGCTGAGCAGCAGCCCCGCCGGATTGGAGCCGCGCAGGAAGGCGCAGCGGCGCAGCGCGCATGCCGCCGGATCGCCGCCGATCGCCACCATTCCGACATCGCTGCCGGTGCGCGCGCCGCCGCCGTCCCAGGTCACGCCGTCGATGTCGATCGTCCGGCCGGTCTGCAGACGGAACCACGTGCCGCTGGCCAGCCCGGCGCAAACCAGGCGGGTGGCACCGGGCACGCCGTGCATCACCACGGCTGCGCCGCCGTTGGCGACGGGTCCGGCAAGGGAATAGGCGCGCGCCCGCAGCCGGAAGGGCTCGCCGGAGCGCAGCGCCGCATTGAACGTTGCGGTGTCGTCAGCGGTGCCGACCGGGCCGAAGGCGTCGATGAAGGGCGCGTCGGCCAGGCCCGGCTGCGCGACGGCCGTCCGCGACATGCCGGCGGCGACAAGCGCGAGGGCGGCCCGGCGGGACAGCGGCGGCATGGCGGGAATCCTGATGCGGCCGCCGAGCCTATCGCAGCGGCCTGGACGGCGCGACGGTACGTTGTCGCCCGCATGTCGGGCCAGCTAAGCTCGCCGCCACGCACCCGGCGTCGGGGGCGCCACGCCGACGACATGCAGGTCTCGCCATGCTCCGCCCGTCGCTGATCGTCCATGGCGACCATCAGGCCGAATCCCTGGCCCGCTGCCTCTGGTCGGAACCAGCGATCGCGGAACGCTACGAAGTTGCGTTTTCATCCGCAGGCCAGGGCCCGGCGGCGGTTGCGGCGGAGGTCTGGCGCCGGTGCGCCGTGTTCTGGCGCCAGCTCGGCGACGGCGGGACGGACGCGCCGACGGCGCGCGCGCTGCTCGACCCGCGCTGCCGGGTGGTGACGTTCCCAACCCTTCGCTTCACGGCGCCCTGGCCGCATCGGCTGCGCGATCCCCTGATGGACGGCCAGGGGGCCGGCGGATTCGCCTATTCCGATCGCACGCTGGTCCGGCTCGCCGCGACCGGCCTGACGGGGGCGGCACTGATGGAGCGTTACCTGGAGATGGATGCGGCGCTCGCCCCGGCGATGCGGCGCATGCTCGATCGTGCGCTGCACCGCCTGATCGGGCGCGATCGCGGCGCCGGAATCGCGATGGGCGGGTTCATTGCCGCGAACTTCCGGTCGCAGCGCCTGTTCGCTGCCGCCGAGCTGCCGACGCCGGCGCTGATGCGCGAGCTGCTGCGCCGGCTGGTGCTGGCGACCTGGCCCGACGAGGTGCGCGCCGGCGATGGGCTGGACAGGCTGCATGCCGCCTGCCGGCAGTTCGACCCGCTGCGCACGCCGCGCGGGCTGATCCGGCGGGACGATCCGATCTCGCCCGCGGTCGCCGCCGCGCTCGGGTTGGCCTGGTGGTCGCCCGACGATGCCTATCTCGTTCCCGCCTCCGATGGCGCGTGGCGGGCCTGGCTGCTGCCTGAATTCGTCGACGCCCATGTGAGTGAACGCCGGCGGCGCCTGGCGGGTGCGGACCGCCCCCAGCCTCCGCCCGGGCCGCCGCCGCCGGCCACGCCATCCGCCAAGGATCTGCTCGCCCGCAGCCATGCCCTGCTCAAGCAGGGCGATGCCGAAGGCGCCATCGCCGCCGCCGAGGCCGCCTGCGCGGCGGGGCCCGAAGATATCGCCTGCGCCGTGCACTTCGCCTATCTGCTGGTCGGGAGCGGCGCGCCGGAGCGGGCGGAGGCCGCCTGCCGGCGGGCGCTCGAACTGGCGCCCGGCGATCCGGGGGCGAACCATGCCTTCAGCCTGCTCTGCACCCGGACAAACCGCATGCCCGAGGCGGTCGCAGCCGCGCGGGTGGCGGCGCTGGCGGCGCCAGGCAGCGTGCACACCGCCGCCCATCTCGGCAACCTGCTGCGCCGGACCGGCGATTTCCAGGGCGCGGAGGCAGCCTATCGCCTCGCGATCGCCGCCGCGCCACGCAGCGCCGACCTGCACATGGCGCTTGCGGAACTCTACGCCGGGGCCGGATTCTGGCAGGATGCGGCCGCGTCGGCGCGCCGGTCGGTCGGGCTCGCGCCGGAGGATGCGCGCGCGGCCGCGCTGCTGGCCCGGATCGAGGCCGCCGGTGCGCTCGCGCCGCCGTAACGCCGAAGCGCCGCGAAGGTCGGATCGAAGCAGCCAGGGAGCAGGATGCGTGACGCGCGAATGGGCGATCTGGGAAGACCACGCCAACCGCCTCTCCTGGCTCAAGGCGGCGGTGCTGCTCGTGCTGCTCTGGCCGGGCGGCATGCTGCTCGCGCAATACGCCGCCGGCGCCCTCGGCGGCCGGCCGATCACCCAGCTGATCCACGGCACCGGCGACTGGACGGTGCGCTTCCTGCTCGCCACGCTGGCCGTCACCCCCCTGCGCGCGGTGTGGGACTGGCAGCGCGTGCTGCTGCTGCGGCGCATGCTGGGCGTCGGCACGGCCTGCTACGCGGGCGCGCATTTCATCCTCTACTGCATCGATTCCAAGTGGCGCCCCGGCTTCATCGCCAGCGAGATCGTGCTGCGCTTCTATCTCACCATCGGCTTCGTCGCCCTGCTGGGGCTGGCGGCACTCGCCGTCACCTCCACCGACGGCTGGCAGAAGCGCCTCGGCCGGCGCTGGAAGGCGCTGCACCGGCTGGTGTTCCCGATCGCGGCGCTCGCCCTGTTCCACTACTTCCTGCAATCCAAGGCCGACGTGACCGACGCGGTGTTCGCCACCGGCGTGTTCGCCTGGCTCGGCTTCTGGCGCCTCGCGCCGCGGCGCTGGCAGAATCGCCTGTTGGTGCCGCTGGGCCTCGCGGTGCTGGCGCCGGTGGCGACCGCGCTGGTGGAGGCGACGTGGTACGGCCTCGCCACCGGGGTGAAGGCGGCGCGAGTGCTGGCCGCCAACCTCGATTTCGACATCACGTTCGGCCTGCGCCCGTCCGGCAACGTGCTGGTGCTGGCGGTTGCCGTGCTCGCCGTGGCCGCCGTCCGGCGGCTGTGGAAGCGCCGTGCCCGCCCGGCCCCGTCCACCCGACGGCCGGCGGCGGCGCGCGGCTGACTACAGCCCCTGCGCCGCCTTCAGCACCTCGCCGGCATGGCCCGGGATCTTGATCTTGCGCCAGATCCTGGCGATCCGCCCCTTGCCGTCGACCAGGAAGGTGGAGCGTTCCATGCCCATGTACTTGCGCCCGTACATCGACTTCTCCACCCACGTCCCGTACGCCGCCGCCACCGTCTTCTCCGCGTCGGAGGCGAGCGGAAAGCTCAGCCCGAACTTGGCCGCGAATTTCTCGATCGGCTTCATCGCGTCGGGCGACACGCCGATCACCTCGAGCCCCGTGGCCGCCAGTGCCGGCAGCGCCTCCTGGAAGGCGCAGGCCTCCTGCGTGCAGCCGGGGGTATCGGCCTTGGGATAGAAATAGAGCACGAACGGCTTGCCGGCATACGCCGCCAGGCTGACGGTGCGGCCGCCGCTGGCCGGCATCGTGAAATCGGGGGCGGGGTCGCCTTCCTGCAGCTCGCTCATGTCTCGATCGCTCCCACGTGGCGGATGAAGGCCGCGCGCACCTGCCGCGCGACGGCGTCCAGGGTGGCATGCAGCCCGTCCAGGTCAACTGTGTCCGCGCCCGCCGCGCGCACCGCCTTGATCAGCGCCGCCGCCGCGGCCGGCGACAGGCTGCCGGTCGGGTTGCGGCCGTACAGGATGCGCAGCATGCCCTGCACCGTGCGCCACAGCCGGTCGGCATGCAGCAGCGGGCCGGCCTCCGCCGCCGGCAGCAGCGCCGCCAGCGCCGTGCGCGTCGCCGGGCCGGCCGGCCGGTGCGCGGCCAGCTGCAGCGCCTGCGCGATGAACTCCACCTCGATCTGGCCGCCTGCGCGCAGCTTCACGTCCCACGGGCCGGAGGGCGGCAGGTCGCGCAGCAGCCGGGCGCGCATGCTGGCGGCGTCGGCCATGATCCTGGCCGGCTCGCCGGCGCCGGCGATGGCGGCGCGGATCGCCCGCTCCACCGTCCGCCGCAGCTTCGCCGGCCCCGCGACCACCCGCGCCCGGGTCAGCGCCATCCGCTCCCAGGTCCAGGCCTCGCTCGCGTGGTAGCGCTCGAAGCCGCGCAGCGGCACCGCGACCGGCCCCTTGTTGCCGCTCGGGCGCAGCCGCATGTCCACCGCATACATCGGCCCCGCCGCGTCGGGCGCGGTCAGTGCGGCGACATAGGCGTGCACGGCGCGGATGAACCACTGGCTGGCCGCCATCGGCCGCTTGCCGCGGCTTTCCGACTCTTCCTCGGGGTGGTCGTAGATGAACATCAGGTCGAGGTCGGAGCCGGCCATCATCTCCTGCCCGCCGGCCTTGCCCAGCAGCACCACGGCCATGCCGCCGCCCCGCACCCGGCCATATCGCTGGCTGAAATCCTCCAGCACCCGCGGCAGCAGGGCGGCCAGCGCGGCATCGGCCACCGCGCTGCGGGCGCGGCCGGCGGCGTCGGCGTCCATCCGCCCCTCCAGCGTCGCCACCGCGATGGTGAACTCCTCCTCGCGCACGGTGGCGCGGATGATGCCGATCGTGTCCTCCAGCGCGCGGGCATCGGCCAGGCGCAGGCGCAGCAGGCGGTCGTGATGCGGCTCGCTCGCCGGCACCAGCAGCCCTTCCAGCGCCGAGGGGGTGCCGGCCAGGTGGTCGGACAGCGAGGGCGCGGCGCCGAGGATCATCGCCACCCGGTCCATCAGCGGCGGATGGCGCTGGAACAGGGCGAGCAGCTGCACGCCGGCCGGCAGGCGGCCGAGGAAGGCGTCGAGGCGGGCGAAGGCCGCGTCCGGCTGCGCCTGGCGGCCGAGGGCCGCGAGCAGGCGGGGCAGCACGGCGCGCATCATCTCCCGCGACCGCTGGGAGCGCAGGGCCCGCACCCGCCCGGCATACCAGCCGCGCACGGCCGCGATCACCGCCGCCGGCGTCGCGAACCCCATGCCCTGCAACGCCGCCACCGTGGCCTCCGGCAGGTCGCCGACGCCGGAGAAGTCGAGCGGCGCCGCCCCGCCCTCGATGCCCGGCACCGCCTCGAACAGCGCGCCGTACAGCGCCTGCACCCGTTCCAGGTGGTGAAGCAGTTCGGCCGCGAAGCCATCGGCATCGGCATGGCCCATGAACGGCGCGAAGCGCTCCAGCTCGGCCCGCTTCTCCGGCAGGCTGTGCGTCTGCCGGTCATGCACCATCTGCAGCCGGTGCTCCACGCCGCGCAGATGGACATAGGCCGCGTCCAGCTCCGCCGCCGTGCGCCGCTGCAGGTGCCCGGCGCGGACCAGCAGCTTCAACGCGTCCCGCGTGCGCAGCACCCGCAATCCGGGATCGCGCCCGCCCCAGACCAGCTGCAGCGTCTGGGCCAGGAACTCGATCTCGCGGATGCCGCCGCGGCCCAGCTTCACGTTGTGGCCGAGCACCCGGTCGGCCGGCGCCTGCGCCTGCGCCAGCGCGGTGCCCTTGTGGTCGTCGATCCGCCGCTTCATGGCGTGGATGTCGGCGATGGCGGCGAAGTCCAGGTGCCGGCGCCAGACGAAGGGCCGGATCTCCTGCAGGAAATGCTGCCCGAGCGCGGCGTCGCCGGCCACCGGCCGGGCCTTGAGCATCGCCGCCCGCTCCCAGTTCTGCCCCATGCTCTCGTAGTAGGCGATGGCGGTGGGCAGGCTCACGCAGGGCGGCGTCGCCGCCGGGTCCGGGCGCAGGCGCAGGTCGGTGCGGAACACGTAGCCGTCGGCGTCGCGCGCCTCCACTTTCACGAGATCGCGCGCGAGCCGGCTGTAGAAGGCGCCGGCCGCCCGCCGTGGTAGACACCCGAGTTCTGGTCCTGCAGCAGGATGAGGTCGATATCGCTGGAGTAGTCCGGCCTGCGCGCGCCGAGCTTGCCCATGCCGAGCGCGGTGAAGCCGCACCCGGCATCGGGGTGGGCCGATCGGGCAGGGCGCAGCTCGCCGGACTGGTGGCCGGCGAGCAGCAGGTGGCGCACGCACAGGCCGAGCGCCGCCTCGGCGAGGTCGCTGAGCGCCTCGGTGACGCGCTCCAGGGTCCAGATGCCGCCGATATCGGCCACCGCGGTGGCCAGGGCGACGACGCGCTTGGCCCCCCGCAGGGCGGCGGCCAGCTGCGGCCGCGCGGTGGCGGAAGGCGGCAGCGCGGCGATGCCGGCCATCGCCGCCACCACCACCGCGTCGGGCCCGACGCGGGCGAGCTGGCGCAGCGCCGCCGCCTCGCGCAGCGCCAGCTCCCAGGAACGGCGAGTTGCCGCCCAGCCCGCGCAGCAGCGCTCCTCGCCCCTGGGCGAACCGCGCCTCGGCGCGGCCGAGCTCGGCGAAGCGCTCGCACAGCTGCTCGGCGGCGCCGGCATCGGTGGGTTCGGGCCAGGCGGCGGGCAGCCTGAAGCGGGTCGCGGACATGCCGGAGGCTGGGCATGAGGCGCCTGGCCGGTCAAGCGCAGGCGCACCGGCTGGTCCATGCTGGCGCGCATCGCCTTCGCGCTGGCGCTGCTGGCCGGCGCGGGCATCGCCGTCCTGTCCTGGCGCCTGTCGAGCGGCCCGCTGGAGCTGCCCTGGCTGGTGCGCCAGCTCGAGGCCGCCGCCAATGCCGGCCCTGGCGGCGCGCGCTGGTCGGCTGGCTCCGCCGCGCCTTCGCCTGGGAGGGGGTCTGGGGTGGACCGCCCGCTCGACCTGCGGCTGAGCGACGTCGCGGCGGTCAGCGCCGAGGGCGTCACCGTGGCCCAGGTGCCGCGCCTGCTGGTCTCGCTGTCGCTGCGCGCCCTGCTCGCGCTTCGGTTCCGCCGCGCGCCATCGAGCTGCGCGGGCCACGCTGCGCGCGGTGCGCGGCCCCGACGGCGCGCTGACCGTCGATCTCGGCGACCTGCCGCTGCCCGAGGGCGACGGCGCCGCGGCCTCGCTGCCCGACCTGCTGGCCGAGCTTGCCCAGCCGCTGACCAACGACCGCTCCGCCGCTCCTCCGGGCTGGGCCAGCTGCAGCGCATCCTGGTGCGCGAGGGGTCGCTGCGCGTGGCCGACCGCAAGCTCGGCATCGAGTGGCTGGCCCCGTCGGTGACCATCGACCTGCGGCGGGAGGCGCGGCGGTGCCACGGCGAGCGCCGAGGTGCTGGTCCGGCTGGGCAGCCAGGCGGTGCTGCAGCGTGCTGGCGCGGCAGGGGTGCGGCTGGAGGGCCATGCCGGGCTGAACCCCGCCCGCCTCGCCGCCGACATCCCGGCGCTCGGCGGCGATGGCGCCGCCGCCGACCTCGCCGTCACCCTGGCCGGCAGCGCCTGCTCGACGCGTGCGCCGCGCCTGCGCCACGCCGAGGCCAGCGCCAGCGCCGGCGCCGGCCGCATCGCCATCGCCCGCGGCAGCGTGCCGGTGGCCGAGGCGAGCCTCGCCGCGCAGGGCACGCCCGATGCGTTGGAGGTCACCCGCTTCGCCGTCACCCTGGCCGCCAGCAGCGGCCCGACCCGGGTGCAGGGCATGGCCTCGCTGCGCCGGCGCGAGGCAGGCACGACTGCGGATGTCTCGGTCACCGCCGACCGGGTCGATTTCGCGACCCTGGCCGAGCCTACCCGGACGGCGGCCGGCGTGCGCCAAGCCCTGGTGACCGAGAACATCACCGCCGGCGAGGCGCGCAACCTGAACCTGACCGCGTCGCTGCACGCCGATGCCGGGCTGGAGGCGCTGCGCGGTCACCGCCATCGCCGGCGGGTTCGACGCGCACGACCTGACGGTGCACTGGCTGCGCCCGATCCCGCCGATGGAGCATGGCGAGGGGCGGCTCCATTTCGTCTCGCCCGACGTGATCGAGATCGCGGTCAGCGCCGGCCGGCAGGGCGCGCTGAGCCTGCAATCGGGGCTGGTGCGGCTGGTCGGGCTGTCGGTGAGGGACCAGCTGGCCGACATCGAGGCGGAACTGGACGGGCCGCTGGCCGAGGCGATCGCGCTGCTGCGCCACCCGAAGCTGCAGCTGCTGTCCAGGCGGCCGATCCCGATGAACAACCCGGCCGGACAGGCCCATGCCCGGATCGCCATCGCGCAGCTGCCGCTGGAGATGTGGGTGACGGTGGACGACGTGCGGCTGCAGGCCAGCGCGCGGCTCGCCAATGTCCGCCTCGGCGGCATCGCGGCCGGGCGCGACCTCGACCAGGGCATGCTGGAGCTGACCGCGTCGAACGATGCGCTGCGGGTGGCGGGCACCGCGCGCGTGGCCGGCATCCCGGCGAAGCTGCAGGTGGACATGGATTTCCGCCCCGGCCCGCCCGGCCAGGTGGTGCAGACCGTCACCGCCTCCGGCGCGCCCGACATGCGCCAGCTGGAGGCGGCGGGCGTGGACCTGACCGACTTCGTTTCCGGCCCCGCGCCGGCCGAGCTGGTCTGGCGCAGCCGCCGCAACGGCCGCGGCGAGATGGCGGTGAAGGCCGATCTGACCCAGGCGGTGCTGGCTCAGCCACGGCTGAACTTCACCAAGCCGGCCGGGCGCCCCGCCCAGGCGGAGCTGCGGGTGGTCATGGAGCAGGACCGCATCGCGGCGATCGAGGGGCTGCGCGTCGCCGGCTCCGGCGCCGAGGTGGAAGGCCGCATCGCCTTCGCTGCCGGCAAGCCGTCCCAGGCGCAGCTCTCCCGCGTCGTGCTGGGCCCCGCCAACAACCTGCGCGCCGACATCGCCTGGCCCGCGCAGCCGGGTGCACCGTGGCGCATCGCGCTGGCGGGCGCGAGCCTGGACGGCAGCGCCGAGTTCGGCCGCAAGGATCCGTCCGTGCCCAGGCCGCCCGAGCAGCCGGGGCCGCGCTACCTGTTCGATGCCAGGCTCGACCGCGTCGTGCTCGGCCCCGGCCGGGCCCTGGCGCCGGTGACGCTGAAGGCCGAGTACGACGGGCGCATCACCCGCAGCGCCAGCATCGCCGGCCGCGCGGGGGCGGGCGCCTTCACGCTCGACATCGCCCCCCTCGGTGCCGGCCGCCGGCTGACCGCGCGGGCCGAGGATGCCGGCGCGCTGCTCCGGGCGCTCGACGTGGTGGACGACATGCGCGGCGGCACCATGACCCTGTCGGGCAGCTACGACGACCGCCGCGCCGACCATCCGCTGTCGGGCAGCGCCGAGATCGCCGAGTTCCGCATGGCCAACGCGCCGGGCCTCGCACGGCTGCTGCAGGCCATGACGCTGTACGGGCTGGTGCAGATGATTCAGGGCCCCGGCCTCGCCTTCACCCGGATGGAGGCGCCGTTCCGCCTCGCCGACGACGTGCTGGAGCTGGCCGACGCGCGCGCCTTCAACGCCTCGCTGGGCATGACCGCGAAGGGGCGCATCGACCTTGCCCGCCACCGCTGCGACGTCCAGGGCACGATCGTGCCGGCCTACTTCTTCAACTCGCTGCTGGGCGGCATCCCGATCCTGGGCCAGCTGTTCAGCCCCGAGAAGGGCGGCGGGCTGTTCGCCGCGACCTACACGCTGCGCGGCGCGTGCGACGACCCGGCGGTGACGGTGAACCCGCTGGCGGCGCTCACGCCGGGCTTCCTGCGCGGGCTGTTCGGCATTTTCGACGGCGCCGCGACCCCGGGGGCGCCGGTGCCGAACCGGGGGGACGACCGGCGCTGATCCGCTACCCGGCAACCAGCAGCCAGGCCCCCTGCGCCACATACCATCCGGCGATCGTGGTGATGATGCGGTTGGCCCAGCGGCGGAAGGTGGCGTCGCTCATCGCCTCCAGCAGCCGGCGTGCCGCCGAGGTGCCGGCCATCGAGCAGGCCACCGCGATCGCCGCCATCGCCGGGTCCACCCGCGCGCCCTGGTCGATCAGCTCGGCGAAGTAGAGCAGCTTCACCGCATGGCCGAACATCTGGCAGGCCGACTTGGTGGCGACGATCTGCCGCCGGTCGAGCCGGCCGCCGAGAAAGAAGGTGTCGACCAGCGGCCCGGCCACCCCGGTCAGCAGCAGCAGGGTCATGCACACCGTGCCATAGGCGATGCCGTGGGCACGGTTCTCGGCATCGGGCTGCCAGCCGGCCGGCAGCAGCCGGGCCATGAAGGGGGTTACGCCCAGCAGCAGCAGCGCCACCGGCCGCTCGGGCACGTAGCCGGTGAAGGCCCAGCCGGCCAGCGCCAGCGCGCAGCCGGCCGCATAGGCGCCGGCGCTGCGCCAGGCGATGTGCCGCCGCCACAGCAAGGCGCGCCAGGCGTTGGAGGCCATCTGCGTCACCGCGTGCAGCGCCATCGCCGCCGGCACCGGCATCAGCGCCAGCAGCACGCCCATCAGGATCATGCCGCCGGCCATGCCGAACACGCCCGACAGGAAGGCGGTGCCCAGCATCACCGCCGCCAGCCCCGCCATCATGCCGATGCCCATCGCCGCCCCCGTCCGCACGCGATGCCGCAATGCGCCCGTTGCGTCGGCGGCGCAAACGGCTTTAGCTGGGTGTCACCCTCAGCTTTCCTGAGCCTGTCGCCATGCGCCGCCTGCCCCCGCTCAACGCGCTGCGCGCCTTCGAGGCCGCCGCCCGTGCCGACAGCTTCGCCGCCGCGGCCGCCGAGCTGCATGTCAGCCCGGCCGCCATCAGCCGCATGGTGCGGCTGCTGGAGGCGCGGCTGGGGGTGGCGCTGTTCGTGCGCACGCCGAACCGGCTGGAAGCCACGCCGGCCGGCCGCGCCTACCAGCGCGGGCTGACCCCGCTGCTGGATGCGATCGCGACACTGACCCAGGAGGTGACGGCCCCGGCGGCGCCGCTGGCGCTGACGGTGGGGGTGGGGCCGACCTTCGCGATCCGCTGGCTGATCCCGCGCCTGGCCGATTTCCGCCGCGCCGCGCCCGCGATCGAGATCCGGGTGACCACCGGCGGCGTCGCCGCACCCTTCGCCGAGGGGTGGAGCTGCGGCATCACGCTGGGCGACGGCGCCTGGCCGGGGCTGGAGGCGGAGAAGCTGTTCGACGCCGACCTGGTGCCGGTCTGCACCCCGGCGCTGGCCGCCGGGCTGCGCGCGCCGGCCGACCTCGCGCCGGCCGCGCTGCTGCGGGTGGCCCATGCGCCAGGGGACTGGCCGGCCTGGCTCGATGCCGCCGGCCTGCCCGGGCTGAAGCCGGCCGGGCCCGATTTCGACTTCTACAGCCAGGCGCTGCAGGCCGCGCTGGACGGGCTGGGCGTGGCGATGGGCATCCGGCCCTATGTGGACGACGACCTCAAGGCCGGGCGGCTGGTGGCGCCCTTCGCCCTTTCGGTGCCGAAGGGCAAGGGCTGGTACCTGGTGCACCGGCGCGCGCGGGCCGGGGAGCCCGGCTTCGCCACCTTCCGCGCCTGGCTGCTGGCCGCGGCGCGCGGCGGCGCATAGGCCGCGCCCGCCGCCGCGCGACCGCTTGCGTTTGTCGCGGCATCCCGCAACGGTAGCGCATCCGCCGGGAGACGCCCGATGCCCCGCCTGCTGTTCCGCCACGCCGTGCCGGCCGCCCTGCTGCTGCTCGCCGCCGCCGCGCAGGCCCAGCCGGCCGGCGGCGCGCGCGGCGGCTGCGGCGATGCCAATGCCGACCGTTCCATCACCGCCTGCACCGCGCTGCTGGAGTCCAGCCGCGACCCGACGGTGCGCGCGGCGGCCTATGCCAGCCTGGGCCGCGCCCATCTGGCGCTGAACCTGCCCGACCGGGCGATTCCGGCCTTCGACGAGGCGATCAGGCTCAACCCGCGGCTGGTGCAGCCGTACCGCGACCGCGCGGCGGCGCGGATGCTGCGCAACCATGCCGACCTCGCGGTGGCGGACCTGACCGAGGCGATCCGGCTGGTGGCCAACGACGCCGAGACCTTCAACGCCCGCGGCAAGGCCTACCTGCAGCTGCGCGACGCCGACCACGCGATCGCCGATTTCGACGAGGCGATCCGCCTGAAGCCCGACATGGCGGTGGCCTTCTTCAACCGCGGCTCGGCCTTCGGGCTCAAGGGCCAGAACGGGCGCGCGATGCAGGACTGGAGCCAGGCGGCGAAACTGGACCCTACGATGCTGCCGGGGGACAAGCCGGCGGCGAAACCTTAGCCGGCAACTTCGCCGCCCCGCGAACGTTCCTGTGCGTGCACAGCAATGGGATGCGCGCGCGCCATGAACGAGCCGACCCTGCCGAGCTCGCTCGGCGCCGTCGAGGCCCCGGACCCCGCGACGCCCGTACCGCAGCGGCCGGCGGCGGAGACGGTGTGCCTGCTGATCCTGACCACGCTGGCCGTCATGTACACGCTGTATCTCTCGGCCGAGATCGTGATCCCGTTGCTGCTGGCGGCGATGCTGAAGCTGCTGCTGCAGCCGGCCATGCGGTTCCTGTGCGACACGCTGCGGCTGCCCTTGCCGCTGGCCGCACTGGTGGTGATCCTGGCGCTGATGGCGCTGCTGACCGCGCTCGGCTTCGCCATCGCGGTGCCCGCCGCGGGATGGGCGGCGCGGGCGCCGCAGGGGCTGGCGACGCTGGAGGACCGGCTGAGCATGCTGCGCGGGCCGATCTCCGCCGTCCAGTTCATGGTCCGCCAGGCCGAGCACCTGGCCGGGTTCCAGCCCCCGGCCGCCGGGGCGGCGCCGGCGGCGGCGACGGACATCGCCGGGGTGGGGCTGAGCGTGCCGGACATCGCCGGGGTGGGGCTGAGCGTGCTGCTCGGCACCCAGCATTTCTTCGGCCGTCTGCTGGTGATGGTGGTGACGCTGTATTTCATGCTCGCGGCCGGCGACAGCATGCTGCGCGCGCTGGTCGAGGTGATCCCGAATTTCGGCGCCAAGCGCCATGCCGTGCACATCGTCAACGAGGTGGAGCGCAACGTCTCGGGCTATCTGGCCACCATCACCATCACCAATGCCGGGCTCGGCGTGGTGACCGGGCTGTCGCTGTGGGCCTGCGGCATGTCGGACCCGCTGCTGTGGGGCACGGTGGTGTTCGCGCTGAACTACGTGCCGATCATCGGCCCGCTGACCGGCGTCATCGTGATCCTGGCCGTGGCGCTGATCAGCTTCGACGATCCGTGGCGGGCGCTGCTGCCGCCGGCGGCCTATCTGGTGCTGCACATGGCGGAAAGCCAGGCGGTGACGCCCCATCTGCTCGCCCGCCGCTTCACCCTGAGCCCGCTGCTGGTGATCGTCTCGCTGTTCTTCTGGAACTGGCTGTGGGGCGTCCCCGGCGCGCTGCTGTCGGTGCCGCTGCTGGCGACGATGAAGATCGTCTGCGACCGCATCCCGCGCCTGGCGCCGCTGGGCCATCTGCTGGGCGCGACGCCGCGATAGGCGCGGCGCACCGGGCCGGGCTACGTCGCGTCGTCGGCAAACGGGTTCTTCGTGCCGCGGAACTGGAGGCGGACCGGCGTGCCGGGGAGGGCGAATTCCTCGCGCAGGCCGTTGACCAGATAGCGCTGGTAGTCTTCCGGCGTCTGCTCGGCCCGGGTGCCGAAGACGATGAAGGTGGGCGGGCGGGCCTTGGCCTGGGTAACGTAGCGCAGCTTCAGGCGCTTGCCCTGCACCAGCGGCGGCTGGTGGCGCTCCAGCGCGCCCTCGAACCAGCGGTTGAGCGCGCCGGTGGCGACGCGGCGGTTCCACACCGCATGGGCGCGGCGCACCGCCGGCAGCAGCTTGTCCACGCCCTGGCCGGTCAGCGCCGAGAGCGGCACGACCTCGATGCCCTTCATCTGGGCGAGGCTGGTCTCCAGCCGGTCGGACACCGCCTTGCGGGCCTTGCCGCGGTCGGCCGCGGCGTCCCACTTGTTCAGGGCGATCACGCAGGCGCGGCCCTCGCGTTCGACGAGGCGGGCGAGCTGGAGGTCCTGGTCCTCCAGCCCCAGCGTGGCATCGACGGCGAGCACCACGACCTCGGCCATCTTCAGCGCCTCGATCGAGGCGCTGACCGACATCTTCTCGAGCGCCTGCTCGACGCGGGCGCGCTTGCGCAGGCCGGCGGTGTCCACCAGCTCGATCGGGCCCTCGGCGTCGCTGATCGCGACCGCCACCGCGTCGCGGGTCAGGCCGGGCTCGGGGCCGGTGATCATCCGCTCCTCGCCGAGCAGGCGGTTCAGCAGGGTGGACTTGCCGGCATTGGGGCGGCCGACGATGGCGAGCTTGAGCGGCCGTTCCGCCTCCGCCTCCGCCGCGTCGGCGGGGGGGAGCTGGTCGGCGATGTGGCCCATCAGGTCGGCGAGCCCGTCGCCATGCTCGGCGGAAACCGCGACCGGCTCGCCCAGGCCGAGCGAATAGGCCTCCAGCGCCGCGTTGGCGCCCTGGCGGCCCTCGGCCTTGTTGACCACCAGCAGCACCGGGCGGCCCTGGCGGCGCAGCCAGGCGGCGAAATGCGCGTCCGGCGGCGTGATGCCTGCACGGGCATCGACCACGAACAGCACCAGGTCGGCCTGCGCCACCGCGGCCTCGGAAGAGGCGCGCATGCGGCCGTACAGCGATTCGGGGGCGCTTTCCTCCAGCCCGGCGGTGTCCACCAGCCGCACCTCGCGGCCACGCAGCATGGCGGTCGCCTCCTTGCGGTCGCGCGTCACCCCCGGCGTGTCGGCGACCAGGGCCGCCCGGCGGCCGGCGAGCCGGTTGAACAGCGTGCTCTTGCCCACGTTCGGCCGTCCCGCGATGACGACGACGGGCAGCATCACCGATACGCGGCGAGCGTCGCGTCGTCCGTCACGATGTAGAGCGTACCCCCGGCCACGATCGGGGCGACCGAGGCGCGGCCCGACAGCTTCTGCGTGCCCAGCACCTGGCCGGTATAGGGCGACAGCGACAGCGCGGTGCCGTCGGTGCCGGCCACCACCAGCCGGTCGCCGGCCAGCACCGGGCCGAGCCAGCGGATCGGGTCGGACTTCTTATCCATGTTCTCGAACGCGTCGAGCTGGGTGACCCAGGCGACCTGGCCGTCGATCACCGAGATCGCCACGGCACGCGCGTCGGCGGTGACGACGAACAGGAAGTTGCCGGCCACCCACGGGGTCTCGGCGGAGCCTACCTCGCGTTCCCACAGCCGCCGCCCGCTGCGCAGGTCGAGGGCGGCAAGCTGCTGGCCGAGGCTCGTGGCATAGACGCGGCCATCCTTGACCACGGCGCGGCCGCGCACGCTGGACAGGTCGGCGAGGCTGGTGCGGCCGCGCCGGGCGGCCAGGCTCTCCGACCAGACCACGGCACCGCTGGCCGGGTTCAGCGCGACGAGCTCGCCCGAGCCGAAGCCGGCGACCAGCAGGCCCGCGGCGAGGGCGGGGGACGGCATGCCCAGCACCACCGGCTCGGCCTGGCTGCCCTGGAAGGTCCACAGCCGCGCGCCGTCGCTGGCCGAGGCGCCGATCACCTGGCTGTCGAACAGCGGAATCAACACCCGGCCGTCGCCGACGGTCGGCGCCGCGCGGGCGCCGGCCGGCAGGCGCGCGCGCCAGCGGATCGCGCCGGAGGCCGCGTCGATCGCGACCAGGTCGGCGCGGCCGGTGGCGGCATAGACGGTGCCGCCGTCGAAGGCGATGCCGCCGCCGACATTGGTGCTGCGGTTGTCCTCGTCCTCGGTGGAGGTGGACCAGCGCCGGCTGCCGGAGGCGGCGTCGAAGCCGGTGACCACGGCGTCGCTGTCCATGGTGAAGACCATGCCGCCGGCGGCGATGGGCTGGGCGGTGATCTTGCGGCGGTAGCCGCCGCCGGCGCCGATGCTGCCGGTCCAGGCGCGGCCGATCTGGTCGGCCAGCGCGGGATGCTCCATGGCATGCGAGGGCAGGCCGCCCGCCTGCGGCCAGTCGGCGTTGGTGGCCGGCGGCGGCAGGGTGACGCGCGGCGCCGCGCCGGCGGACAGCTCGAGCCCGGTGGACGGGATCAGCACGCGTTCGCGTTCGCCCGGCAGCGGCACCTTCTCCTGGCCGAACCAGTCGTCCCACAGGCTGCAGCCGCCCAGGGCGAGCAGGCCGGCCAGCGCCAAGACTTTGAATCGCATGTCTGTCCGTCTCATGAAGGGTCAGCCGCCGAGCCGCGCCAGCAGCCCGCCGGCCCGTCCGCGCACCCCGTCGGGCGACTGCGGATCGGCCGCGAGGCGCTTCAGCGCGTCGCGCGCGGCGTCGGCGCGGCCCTCGCGCAGGTCGACCAGCGCCTGCGCCTCCTCGGCCAGCGGGCGCCAGGCGTTGCCGGGCTGGATCAGCGGCGCCAGCCGGCCGGCCAGCACCTTGCCGTCGGCGGTGTCGATCTGGTGCCAGCACCATTGCAGCACGGCGAAGTCGCGCAGCAGCGGATCGGCCCCCTGGTCGGCGGCCACCGCGTTCCACAGGCCGAAGGCGGCCTCCTTGTCGCCGGCGTCGAAGCGCAGCGCCGCCGCGCGCAGGCGCGCCAGGCTGCGATAGCCGGCACCGCCGTCCCTGGCGACCAGTTCGAGCCCGGCGAAGGCGGCGTCGCGCTCGGCCGGCTGGGCGGCGGCGCGCAGCGCGGAGAGGTAGGTCTGGGCGACGCGGGCGGCCTCGCGGGCGGTGTAGGCGCGCCACAGCTGCCAGCCGCCCACGGCCAGCACCACGGCCACCGCCAGCACGACCAGCAGCGGCCCGTATTTCTTGAGCAGCCTGCTGGCCCGTTCGGCCCGCAGGTCCTCGTCGATCTCGGCAAAGATATCCGACACGTGCTTCCCTCTGGCGGCGGCGGAACATAGCCGCCGCGTCCGGCCCGGGCAAACCCGCGCTGCGGCAACCTTGCGTTCATGATCGCGGCGCAGGGTGAAGCCGCATGCGCCGCGCCCTGCCCCTGCTGCTGCTGACGCTCGCCGGCTGCGATCCGCAGTCGCGGCTGGCAATGACCGCGCTCGACATCGGCGTGGTCCCGGTATTCGGCCGCACCCTGCCGGACCTGCTGGTCTCGGGCCTGTCCGGCAAGGATTGCTCGCTGGTGCGGGTCGAGCAGGGCCGGAGCTATTGCCGCGGGGCGGAACCGCCGCCCGAGCCGCCCGCCTTCT
>JBGAIK010000059.1:0-23029 GCA_044225615.1 Acetobacteraceae bacterium
GTTCTCCCGGCCGGACGCGCGCATCCCCACCCTCAAACCGCCTTGCTGAAGAACACCCGGTTGAACCCCGCCTGCTCGCCCCGCCCGGTCTCGGTCCAGCCGGCGCGGGCATACAGCGCCACGTTCTCGGTCATCACCTCGTTGGTATACAGCCGGATCTCGTCGTAGCCGCGCCGCCGCGCCTCGTCGTCGGCGAAGCGCAGCAGCGCCTTGCCCACGCCCTGCCCGTGCCGGTCCGGTGCGACCGCGATGTTGTCCAGCAGCAGGTGGTCGGGCTCGGCCAGCAGCACGATCACGCCGGCCACGCCGGCCGCATCCGCCGCCACCCAGATGTCGTGCGAGCGCACCAGCGCCGGATAGTCGTCCAGCATCGGCCCCGGCTTCCTGCCCATGCGCGGGATGTACGGGGCATAGGCCGCCTCGACGATGGCGGTGATGGCGGACAGGTCGGCATGGCCGGCGGGCCTGATGTTCATGGCGGCGGTTCCGGTTGACACGGGCGCGTGCGGGGCGGGGCAGGGCAGGGCAGGGGAGAGTGCCTGCCGTCGCGGATGCCGTCCATGCCCGCGCCCCTGGCGCTGCGCCGCGGCGTGGCGCGCGCACTGCCGAGGCGAGCCTCCGCCCGCTCTTCCAGCAATCCCGCTGATAGGCCACGATCCGCCCGACAGGAACGGAGGACCGCCCCATGTGGGAACCGAGCGCCCGCTACCCCGACCCCAACGTCGTCGTCATGGACCCGAGCTTCGCCAAGTACCGCCTGCCGCTCGCCTCGGTGGAGCGGCTGCACACCGGCTGCCGCTGGTCGGAGGGCCCGGTCTGGTTCGGCGACGGCCGCTACCTGCTGTGGTCGGACATCCCCAACAACGTGATCCTCAAATGGGAAGAGGAGACCGGCGCCGTCTCCGTCTTCCGCCGCGGCGGCAACTCCAACGGCAACACCCGCGACCGCCAGGGCCGCCTCGTCACCTGCGAGCACGACAACCGCCGCGTCACCCGCACCGAGCCTGACGGCACCATCACCGTGCTTGCCGACAGCTACGGGGGCAAGCCCCTCAACTCCCCCAACGACGTCGTCGTCGCCTCCGACGGCGCGGTCTGGTTCACCGACCCGCTGTTCGGCATCAGCGGCTGGTACGAGGGCCACCCCGCCCCGTCCGAGGTCCCGCCCGCCGTCTACCGCATCGACCCGGCCGGCGGCATCGCCATGATGGCCGACGACATCCCCGGCCCCAACGGCCTCGCCTTCTCGCCCGACGAGAAAACCCTCTACGTCGTCGCCAGCCGCGCCGAGCCCACCCGCAAGCTCTTCGCCTACGACGTGGTCGGCGCAACGAAGCTCGCCCGCGGCCGCGTCTTCATCGACGCCAACGGCGGCACCCCCGACGGCTTCCGCGTCGATATCGACGGCAACCTCTGGTGCGGCTGGGGCATGGGCGACCCGGAGCTCGACGGCGTGCGCATCTTCAATCCCGCCGGCGCCCCGATCGGCCACATCAGGCTGCCCGAGCGCAGCGCCAATCTCTGCTTCGGCGGCCGCCACCGCAACCGCCTGTTCATGGCCGCCAGCCACGGGCTCTATTCGCTGTACGTCAACACCCAAGGCGTCGCTGGCGGCTGAACCGGAAGGCAGGTGAACAACCAGGCAGCGAGGCAGCGAGGATTCAAACAGCAGGGCGCGAAGCGCCCCCGAATCTTCCTCGCTGCCGCGCCGCCTCCTTGTTCATCTGCCTTGCTTGCCTTCCCCGCCACCGGCACGCCGCACCACCAAGGACCCACCCCATGCCCCAATACGTCGTCACCGCCCATGACGGCACCGACCCCGACGCCATGGCCCGCCGCATGGCTGCCCGCCCTGCCCATCTGGCCAATGTGAAGCCCCTCGTCGAGGCCGGCCGCATCATCGCCGGCGGCGCGCTGCTGAACGACGCCGGCGACATGATCGGCTCGGTCAGCCTGGTCGACTTCCCCGACCGCGCCGCCCTCGACCAGTGGCTCGCCACCGACCCCTACGTCACCGGCAGGGTCTGGCAGACGATCGATGTGCAGCCGTTCCGCCTCGCGGTGAAGGCCTGATGTTCGCCCCCGCCGAGACCTTCGCCGGCCTGCCCCACGGCATGCCCGGCCCCGGCTGCCGCGCCGCCATCGTCGGCGTGCCCTACGATTGCGGCACCCATCCCGACCGCATCGGCTCGCGCGACGGCCCCACCGCGGTCCGCCGCCAGTCGCGCCTGCTCTACCGCGTCCATGTCAGCCAGGGCGACTACGACCCGCTGCAGCGCCTCAACGCCGTCGATTGCGGCAACGTCGCGCTGACCGCCGGCCGCCCCGACCGCGCCTTCCCGCTCGTCGAGGCCGCCGCCGGCGCGGTGCTCGATGCCGGCGCCGTGCCGATCGGCATCGGCGGCGACGGCTCGATCTCGCTGCCGCTGATGCGCGCGGCGGGCAGGCGCCACAAGGGCCTGATCGCGCTCCACATCGACAGCCACACCGACGCCTACGAGCAGGGCGAGGAGGATGTGCCCTTCAACCCCGCCACCCAGTTCACCCACGCCGCCAACGAGGGCGTGGTGGACGTCTCGCACAGCTGGCATGTCGGCATCCGCGGCTTCAGCAGCGTGCCCGGCGTCATCGCCCGCGCCGAGCGCATGGGCTTCCGCGTCGTCACCACCGAGGACCTGTTCCGCCGCGGTTTCGCCCAGACCATGGCCGAGTTCCGCGACGCCGCCGCCGGCCGCCCGGTCTACCTGTGCTGGGACATGGACATCTTCGACCCCTCGGTCGCCCCCGGCGTCTGCACCCCCACCTGGGGCGGTCTCTCCGCCCGCGAGGGGATCGAGCTGATGCGCAGCCTGTCCGGCCTCAACCTGGTGGCGATCGACTTCAATACCGTCAGCCCCCCGCAGGACGTGCAGGACATGGCCGCCCATCTGTGCGGCCACATGATCATGGAGGCGATGCTGCTGCTCTGCCGCCAGTTCGGGCTCGCCGGACCCTGACCTACCGCGCGGCCCCGAACAGCGGCCCCTGGCCCGCGTCGCAGCCCTGCGCCGCGAGCCAGGCGCGCTGCGTCTCCGCCTCGATCCCGTCGGCGATCACCGCCAGCCCGAGCGCATGCGCCATGCCGATCGCCGCCCGCGCCAGTGCCGCGTCGTCGCTGCCCTCGGGCAGGCCGCGCACCACGCTGCGCGCCAGCTTCACCGCGCTCAGCGGCACCGCGCGCAGCACCGTGAGGCTCGCCGCGCCCGCCCCGAACCCGTCCAGAACCAGCCCGGCGCCCAGGTCGCGCAGCGCCGCCAGCGCCAGCAGCGCCGGCTCCTCCAGCCCCGCCACCGCCGCTTCCGGCAGCAGCAGCTCCAGCCGCTCGGCCGGAACCCCGGCCGCGACCAGCGCCGCCCCGACCGTCGCCGCATGGCCGCTCGCCACCTCGCCCGCCGTCAGCGGCACCGCCACCGGGCCGCGCGTCCAGGCCAGCGCCGCCGCGGCCGCCGCCGCGAGCGCGATCGCGGTCCTGCGCGCCGGCCAGCCGCGCCGGCACCAGCGGCAGCACCGCCTCCGCCCCGCTCACGTCTCCGGTCGCCAGCTGCCGCCGCAGCAGCAGCCCGGCGGGTGCGGGGCGGGTCAGCGCGCGGTCCGGCACCGGCCGCCGCGCGGCATGGCCGCGGCGACGCACGGCCAGGGGCGGCCCGAAGGCCAGGGAGATCGGAACCGATGTCATGGTGCGTCTCATTTCTCTGTGCGGCGTCTCGTTTTCCTGCACAGGCCTTAATCCGAGGTAAATCGCACGCGTTAATCGCCGGTTCACCCCGAGGCACCAGAGTCGCGTGACCCCAGCGAGAAGCATGATGACCGACCCCACGGACGTGCCCGATGGCGGCGACACCGTCCCGGACAGCTGCATCCTGGCCCACGAGGTCTTCCACCGCCTGCCGGGCATCACCTTCCGCCGCTCGCCCACCGACGGCAGCCCGGTCATGATCGTCCCCTTCGGCGAGCGCGAGGCGAGCGTCCCGCTGCGCAGCCTGCAGCGCGAGTTCGACATCGACGACGATTCGCCCGACGGCCGCGTGCTCGGCCTGATCGCCGAGAGCCTCGACTACGTCACCTGCCTCGCCCCGGGGGACCGCCTGCCCGACGAGGTCGTCTCCGGCCGCGCCAGCTGGGAGCCCGCCCCGCGACACCAGCAGCGCGCGGCGATGAAGCTGCGCCTGCAGATGCTGGCCTGGCTCGACCCCGACGCCGCCCGCGACGCCGGCCGCACCGCCGGCACCGAGCTCGCGCTCGATTCCGATCCCAAGCTGCGCGCCCTGGTGCAGTCCGCCTTCCGCGAGGCCGCCGCCGCCCTCGGCCTCGCCGCCCCCGAGGACGCGGTGGCCCTGCTGGAGCAGCTCGCCAGCGAGTTCGCCTATATCGAGGCCCTGCGCGAGCGCCTGCTGCTGCGCGTGCGCACGCTGGGCGAGCGCATCGACAGCCTCTGCCGCACCGCCGGCCGCGGCGACCTCGTGCGGCGCGAGACGCTCACCCAGGTGCAGCGCCTGCACGGCCTGGCGCTCGAGCAGTTCCGCACCCGCTTCGACGACATCGACGCGCAGACCGGCGAGATCATCGCCACGCTGCGCAACGCCGACAGCCAGATCACCTATGTCCGCTCCAACCGCGACTGGCTCTACCGCTGCCAGCGGGCATGGGATCCGATCCTCGCCAAGTGGGACAAGGTCTGGGGCGCCAGCGACGAGACCATCTGGCATCTCGTCGCCGACACCTACCAGTTCCTCGCCCGCCGCTACCTGCCCTCCAACGAATGGCCCAGCTTCAACGCGCTGCGCCAGCACGGCGCCCCCGCCCGGCCCCAGCACGTCATGGCCTGGTAGGGCGCCGCCTTTCCCCCGGCCGCCAGCCGCCGCATCATCGGGGCACGTCACACGGAGCGTCCCCATGTCCACCCCCATCCGCCGCGTCGCCGTCATCGGCGCCGGCACCATCGGCGCCAGCTGGACCGCGCTGTTCCTCAGCCGCGGCCTCGCCGTCACCGCCTCCGACCCCTCGCCCGGCGCGCCCGACCTGATCCGCCGCATGATCGAAGGCGCCTGGCCCGTCCTCCAGCGCCTCGGTGCGGCGCCCGACGCCGACCCCGCCAACTGGCGCTTCGAGCCCGATCCGGTTGCCGCCGTCGCCGGCGCCCGGTTCGTCCAGGAAAGCGCCCCCGAGCGCTACGAGGTCAAGCAGCAGCTGCTCCCCGCCATTTCCGCCGCCCTGCCGGAAGACGTGGTCATCGCCTCCTCCTCCTCCGGCCTGCTCGGCTCCCGCCTGCGCCAGGGCTGCACCCATCCCGGCCGCATCCTGGTCGGCCATCCGTTCAACCCGCCCCATCTCATTCCGCTGGTCGAAGTGGTCAGCCCCGGTGCCGCCCCCGCCGCAGTATCCGCCGCCATGGATTTCTACCGCGCCATCGGCAGGCACCCGATCGAGATCCGCAAGGAAGTGCCCGGCCACCTCGCCAACCGCCTGCAGGCCGCGATCTGGCGCGAGGCGGTCCACATGGTCGCCGAGGGCGTCGCCTCGGTCGCCGACGTCGATGCCGCCATCACCGAGGGCCCCGGCCTGCGCTGGGCCCTGCTGGGGCCCCACGCCACCTTCCACCTCGCCGGCGGCGAAGGCGGCATGGCCCATTTCATGCACCACCTGATGCCCGCCGTGACCAGCTGGTGGCAGGACCTCGGCAACCCCGTCATGACCCAGGCCATCCAGGACAGCATCGTCGCCGGCGTGCGCGAAGAGCTCGGCGGCGCCACCGTCCCGGAAACCGCCGCCCGCCGCGATGCCTTCCTCGCCGCCCTGCTGGAGCTGCGCCGCAGGAGCTGACGCGCGGGCTCCGCCCGGCGGGGCCGGGCCCGCGGCCCGGACGTCAGCCGGCGAGCAGCGCCCGCGCGGCGGCGGCGACGTCCTCGGCGGAAACCGGCAGGGGCATGAACGCGCCGATGCCGTCGGTGTCGGCGCGGTATTTTTCCAGGGCGGTGAACAGCACCTTGGTGCCGGGCCGCTTGTCCTGCGCCATCAGGGCCAGCGACAGGCCATGCGGCGGCGCACTGAATTCCACGCCGGTGACCAGCAGCTCGATCGTGCGCGCCGTTTCCAGCAGCCGCAGCGCGGTCATCGACGACCCGCAGCCGATCGCCTCCAGCCCGGCCTGCCGCAGCAGCCCGACCACGCTGTCGGTGAAATCCTGTTCGTCATGGACCACGACGATCCGTGCCGGCATCTGCCATCCTCGCGCGGATCGGTCCGCCCCGGGCCGATCCTACGGCGTGGCCGGCCCCGCCGTCGAGACGCATCCATCCCCTTTGTCTATGCCAGCAGTGTGGAATCGAACGGCGCGAGCGGCAGGCGCGGCACCACCCCCGCATTGACGATGTTCTCCCCGAGCGGCCAGTGCCCGGCCAGGATGGAGGCGACGTTCTCCACCGCCCCGCGCGCCACGTCCTGCCCCGACTCGATCGAGCCCGCGGCCACGTGCGGCGTGGCCACCACCTTCGGGTGGCGCAGCAGCGCCAGGTCCGGCACCCTGTCCTCGGCGAAGACGTCGACCAGCTCGAACGTGTCGATGCCGGCGCCGCCGAGCCGGCCCGCCTCCAGCGCCGCCAGCAGTGCCGGCTCGTCCACCAGCGCCCCGCGCGACGTGTTGATCAGCATCGCGTCGGGCCGCATCTTCGCCAGCGCCGCGGCGTCGATCAGGTGGTAGCTGTCCCGGTCGAGCGGCAGGTGCAGCGAGACGTAGTCGCTTTCGCGCAGCACGGTGTCGAGGTCGGTCATCACCACGCCCAGCTCGTCGGCCACCGGGTCGGGCGTGGTGCGCCTGCGGGTGGCCAGCACCCGCATCCCGAAGCCGCGCGCGCGGCGCGCCACCAGCTTCGCGCTGTTGCCGAAGCCGACCAGCCCGATGGTGCGCCCGGCGAGCCGCCGGTTGCTGCGCACGGCCGCCTGCGCGGCGCGGAACTCGCCCTTCAGCATCGCCGCCTGGGAGAAGGTCAGGCCGCGCACCAGCGACAGCAGCATCGCCATGGTGTGGTCGGCCTGCTCCTCCACGCAGAAATACGGCACGTTGGTCACCAGGATGCCGCGCTCCCTGGCGCGGGCCACCGCGATCTTGTCGGTCCCGGTGCCCATGCGCGAGATCACCCGGCAGTGGTCCATCGCGTCGATCACCTCGGCCGGCAGGCTCACCGAGATCGCGAAGGCGGCATCGGCGTCGCGCACATGGGGGATGATCTCGGCCGGGGTCGCCGCCTCCACCTCCACCGGGCGCATGTTGAACCTGGCCCACAGGCTGCGCTCGAAGGCGCCGACCGGGAACAGCCGCGCGTTCAGCCGCACGATCCTGCGATCGGCCATGAAGCTCCAGTCCATCTCGGGCGATCCCTCAAGCTATTATAATAGTTCCATCATGCCGGCTCCGCCGCCGCGCGCAAGCGGGGGCGCGTTGCCGTTGCGCCGCCGCATTGCTATCAGCCGCCATTCCCCGGGGGAGCACCGATGATCAGCGCCTGGCTCGACCTGCCCTCGTGGCTGATCGTCCTCTCCCTCGCCTCGGGCTTCGGCGTCACTGCGCTGCTGTTCTGGCTGCTGCTGTTCCGCCTGCTGCCGCGCGAGCGCGTGCTGCGCCATGCCGGGCTGGTCGCGCCCTACTTCACCGCCTTCTCGGTGATGTTCGCGCTGCTCACCGGCTTCACCGCCAACGACACCTGGGAACGCAACCGCAACGCCGCCAACGCCGTCCTCGCCGAGCAGGACGCGCTGCTCGACGTCTACAGCCTCTCGGTCGCCGCGGTGGCCGAGATGGCCGAGATCCGCCATGCCGAGCGCCACTACATCGAGCTCGTGGTCAAGGACGAGTGGCCCGGCCTCAGCGCCCATATCCGCTCGGCCGCCGCCGACCGTGCGCTGGGCGCGCTGCTGTCGCTGGTCGCCGACCCCGCCATCGGCGTCGAATCCGGCAGCGCCGTGCAGACCGCGCTGGTCCAGTCGGTGCTGCGCGTGCGCAGCGCCCGCCTCGCCCGGCTGTCGATCAGCACCAGCCATTCCGACGGGATGAAATGGCTGTCGGTGCTGATGCTGGCGCTGCTGACCCAGTTCACGCTCGCGCTGACCCATCTGGAAAAGGCCCGCCCGCACCTGATCGCGACCCTGCTCTACGCGGTCGCCGTGGTGGTGGCGCTCGGCCCGGTCGCCACAAGCGAGCACCCGTTCGGCCGCCACGCCCGCGTCACCCCGGCGCCGCTGGAGGCGGTGCACACGATCCTGGTGCACGACGCCCGGTAGCAGGCGCGGCGGACATGGTATGATGCCGGTCCGCCGCCATCACGGGGGGAAGCCGTGCGCCTGCTCGCCAACCTGCTCACCCGATTCATCCAGGTCGGCACGCTGCATGTCGTCGATGCCAGCGGCCGCACCCACACGTTCGGCGCGCGCCTGCCCGGCCCCAGCGTCACCGCCCGCCTGCACGACCAGGCGCTGCACACCAGCCTCGCCCTCAACCCCGAGCTCGCCGCGGGCGAAGCCTACATGGACGGCACCCTCACCTTCGAGGCGGGGTCGGATATCGGCGCCTTCATGGACCTGTTCTCGGTCAACCGCGGCGGCCTCGGCAGCCACGCCTCGCAGCGCCGCTGCGCCGCTGGTGGCGCGCGGCCCGGCGCTGGCACCAGGCCAACGGCATCGGCGCCGCCGCCCGCAACGCCCGCACCCATTACGACGTGCCGTTCGCGATCTACCGCCTGTTTCTCGACGAAAGCCTCAGCTACTCCTGCGCCTTCTTCGAGCATCCCGCGACCGACACGCTGGAGCAGGCGCAGCAGGCCAAGCTGCGCCGCATCGCCGCCAAGCTGGCGCTCGCGCCGGGCATGACGGTGGCCGAGATCGGCTCCGGCTGGGGCTCGCTCGCCATCCACCTGGCCCGGGCCGGCGCCCGCGTCACCGCCATCAACGTCTCGCCCGCACAGCTTGCCGTCTCGCGCGAGCGCGCGGCCGCGGCCGGCCTGTCCGACCGCATCGAATTCGTCGAGCAGGACTACCGCAACCTGTCGGGCCGGTTCGACCGGGTGGTCAGCGTCGGCATGCTCGAGCATGTCGGCATCGGCAATCTCGGCGCCTACTTTGCCAAGGTGCGCGGCCTCCTGGCCGATGACGGCGTCGCCATGATCCACAGCATCGGCCGCATGTCGCCGCCGGGCACCACCGGCCCCTTCATCCGCAAATACATCTTCCCGGGCGGCTACGTGCCGGCGCTTTCGGAAGTGTTCGCCGCCACCGAGCGGGCCGGGCTGTGGGTCGCCGACATGGAGGTGCTGCGTCGCCACTACGAATACACCATCGGCCACTGGCGCGACCGCTTCGCCGCCAATCGCGCGGGCCGCATCCATCGCCGGCGAGCGCTTCTGCCGGATGTGGGAATACTACCTGGCCGCGGTGCAGGTCGGCTTCCGCAACGGCTCCAACATGGTCTTCCAGCTGCTGCTGAGCCCGCGCATCGACAGCGTGCCGATCGTAAGGGACTACATGCTGCGATAGGCGGCATTGACAGAACCGACCGGTCGGTATGTTGTTCGTGCGAGGGGGACCCATGCCGCCATCCGCGCGAACCACCGCCCGCGACTCGATCCTGCGCGCCGCCATCGCCACGGTGCGCGGCCAGGGCTATGCCGCCACCTCGGTGGCCTCCCTGTGCGCGGCCGCCGGCGTCACCAAGGGCGCGTTCTTCCATCATTTCCGCTCCAAGGACGAGCTCGCCGCCGCCGCCGCCGTCGCCTGGTCGGACGGGTCCGGCGCGCTGTTCGCCGCCGCCCCCTACCACGCCCATCCCGACCCGCTCGACCGCGTGCTCGGCTATCTCGATTTCCGCCGCGCCCTGCTCGACGGCGCCCTGCCCGCCGTCACTGCTACTATGCCGGCACCATGCTGCAGGAGGTCTACGCCTCCCATCCCGCCATCCGCGACGCCTGTGCGGCCGCCATCGATCGCCATGTCGCGCCGCTCGCAGCCGACATCCAGGCCGCGATGGACGCCCACGGCCTCGCCGCCGACTGGACCGCGGAAGGCCTGGCCCGGCATTTCCAGGCCGTCATCCAGGGCGCCTTCATCCTGGCCAAGGCCGAGGGCGGCACCGCGATCGCCGCCGCCTCCATCGATCATCTGCGCCGCTATGTCGAAATGCTGTTCGGCCGCGCGTCACCGACAAGGGCAACGGGAGCTCCACCGCCATGAACCGCAACTACGGCTGGATCGTCGTCGCCGCCGGCGCGCTGATGACCTGCGTCGCCATGGGCGCGATGTTCTCGCTCGCCGTGTTCCTCCAGCCCATCGCCGACCAGTCCGGCTGGTCGCATACCGGCGTCTCCAGCGCGATGACGATCTGCTTCCTGGTCATGGGGCCGGGCGGCTTCGGCTGGGGCGCGCTCAGCGACCGGTTCGGCGCCCGGCCCGTCGTCCTCGCAGGCTCCCTGCTGCTCGGCCTCGGCGTCGTGCTGGCCAGCCGCGCCGCCTCGCTGCTGGAGTTCCAGCTGATCTACGGCATCCTGGTCGGCCTCGCCGCCGGCAGCTTCTTCGCGCCGATGATGTCCACCGTCACCTCCTGGTTCACCGCCCATCGCGGCCTCGCCGTCGGCCTGGTCTCGGCCGGCACCGCGGTCGCCCCGCTCACCGTCTCGCCCTTCGCCTCCTGGCTGATCCAGCACCACGACTGGCGCACGCCGCAGCTGGTGATCGGCCTGGGCGCCTGGGCGCTGCTGGGATCCCCGCCGCCCCGCTGATCCGCGCCGTGCTGGTGCCGGCCGCCCGGCCCGGCCAGCCCGCCATGGCCGACAAGCCCGGCCTCACCGTCGGCGCCGCCCTGCGCTCGCGCGCCTTCATCGTGCTGGCGCTGACCTTCTTCGCCTGCTGCGCCACCCATTCCGGCCCGATCTTCCATACCATCAGCTACGCCGTCACAGGTATCGCGCCGATGACGGCCGTCTCCATCTACGGCATCGAGGGCCTGGCCGGCCTCGGCGGCCGCATCCTGCTCGGCACGCTGGCCGACCGCCACGGCGTCCGCCCGGTGCTGGTGGCCGGCGCTGGCCGCAGGCGCTACGCGCCGCCAGCCGGCGCGGCCAGTTCTATCGTGGCGGTGGTCTTCGGCCTCGCCTATGGCGGCGTGATGCCGCTCTACGCGGTGCTCGCGCGCGAGTATTTCGGCCCCCGCATCATGGGCACCGTGTTCGGCGCCGCGGCCATGATCTCCAGCCTCGGCATGGCCCTCGGCCCGCCGCTGGGCGGCTGGGTGTTCGACCAGCGGCGCTATCATGTCCAGTATCCTACGTGGCTCGAGGGCGATCCGACGCCGCCGCCTGGCCCTGGCAGCTGCCAGCCCTCCCGGCAGCGCATGGCGTTGCTGTTCGCCGTCGCGCCGGCACCGCGCCGGACCGGAATTCACCATCGCCGGCGGGCAGCGATCCAAGTCTTCCAGCCTCCGCCGGAATCTCCTTTGGCATTGCCTGTTTCAGGTATCCTGCTGGGCCGCCATTGCCTACCGCTGGTTGATCACCGTCTGCCCGCCGGTGGTCGGGTTCAGCAGATACGTCCCCAGGCGTTCAGGTTCACGAACTGCTGAGAACTGGGTTCACGAACTGCTCGGTACCGTTACCCAGCTCCCCACCACTACCAGGTCGAACGGCGCCAGCCGCACGTCCAGCAGCGGGTCGCGGCCGAGGCGGATCTGGTCGTAGCGGGTGGACAGGAAGATCGGCTCGTCCTTCGGCCCGCGGCGGACGATGAAGATGCGGGTGTCGTCGCCGCTCAGCTTCAGCCCGCCGGCCCGCGCGATCGCCTGCGACAGGGTCGGCGCGGTGCCGATGGTCAGCAGCTCGCCCGGCTGGATCACCTCGCCGCCCACGAACACCGCCACCGGCGCGATCTGCTTGACGATCACCGAGACATGCGGCTGGCGCAGCACCTTCTCGTAGCTTTCGTCAGCGCCGCGATCAGCTCCGGCACCGTGCGGTCGGCCGCCTTCTCGTCGGCCACCACGGTGGTGGAGATGTGGCCGTCGGGCCGCACCGTCACGTCCTCGTTCAGCTCCTGGTTCAGCAGCAGCCGGATCGACAGGATGTCGCCCACCTGGATGCGGTAGGCCGGCGTGACATAGGCCGCGATCGGCGGCGGCGGGGCAGGGGGGGCGGCTTCCATGTCCTGGCGGGGGCCGGAGCAGGCGGCGAGCAGCGCGAGGGCCGCGAGGGCGAGGCGCCTCATGCCGCCACCTGCGGGGCCTCGGCGGCAAGCAACGCGGCCAGCCGCATCGCCAGCGCGACCGCGGTCAGCGTCGGATTCGCCTCGCCCGAGGTCGGGAACACCGAGCTTCCCGCCACGAACAGGTTGGCCGCCCCGAAGACCCGGCAGTCGCGATCCACGACGCCGTCCCGCTCGCTCAGCCCCATGCGCGTCGTCCCGATCTGGTGATGTCCATCGTAGCATTGCGACAGGATGTAGCCTTCCTTGTCGAGTCCGGCACCAGCCACACCGCCGCCCGGGCCTGGTCCGTCCAGCCACGCGCCGAACAGCGACAGCGTGCACCAGGCGCGGCATCCTCCACCCGGAAGCGCAGGTCGACCGCGAGCCGCGGCGCCCATGGCGTCGCGCGCGCCGCTCCATGCCTGCACGTCAGGGTTGGGCAATGCTCGACGAGCGGATCGCGTAGCGCCGCGCCCGGTTGAAGAAGCCCGCATGCGCCGGCTCGCGAATGCAGCGGCGATACACAGGGTTCGGGCTGAACAGGGCCGCCGTCTCGGCAGGTGCAGGATGTTGAATGCGGCAGCCATGACCACCCGGCGCCGACATGATTGCTGCCGGATCGATTCCGCCACGATCATGCGCCCCACCGGCGGCACCGACAGCGCGAGATAGGCGAGCGACAGCACCCCGTTGCGATGCGCCGCGTCGCGGATCAGCGGATAGTCCGGCCATAGCGAGGCGTTGGTCAGCCCTTCGCGCAGCTGCAGCGCCGCGCTCGCGGTGAAGCGCCGGCGGATGTAGTTCAGCCCGCCGTCCCGGTAGTATTCGATGCCGGCGTCGAGCGCCGCCGAGTGCAGCTCCATCTCGGCCGCCACGCCGTAGAGATGCCCCATGTAGAACCGCCCGAGCGGCCTGTCGCCGAAGCGCCGGGCCACGGTGGCCAGCAGCAGCAGTTGTCTCCAGCCCCCCGGCCGCCAGCACCACCGCCCGCGCCGGCCGCGCGCCGCAGGCTGGCCCAGCGCAGCACGAGCCCCGCCACCCGTCCGGCGCCGAATTCCAGCCCCCGCCACCGTGGCCCGCAGATGCGGCCGGATCGCCGCGCCGCGCGCAGCGGCTGCGAAGAACTGGCGGAAGCTCGCCCAGCTCCAGCGCTCGATCTTGTCGAAGCCGAACGCGCCGTCTGTCCGGCACCCCCGGCAGGGCGCGGTTGAACTCCGGCGCCCTGCATCCGATATGGGCGCAGCACGCGGATAGTGCGGCTACCTCGTCCCACGATCAGCCAGCCCGAATGCGGCGCCGCCGCCCGCGCCTCGAAGTCGATCGGACCGTAGGTCACGCAGCGCTCGCCCTACAGGGCGGAGGTCCTGCCCAGGCTGCGCTGCACCGCGATATCCATCGCCACATGCGTCCGCGCATCGGCGATCGCCGCGTCCGACAGCGCCTGCGCCTCCGCGGCCATCCCTCCGCCTCCTGATTCCAGCAGCAGCACCGACCGCCCCAGCCGCGCCAGCTCCAGCGCCAGCGCGATGCCCACCGGCCCGGCGCCGACGACGCAGATGTCATGCGCGCTGCCGTCGAGCCCGCCGGTCCCGGTCGCGATCATCGCGCCAGTTCCGGGATCGCGCGGCGCACCCCCAGCGCGAAGCTCACCCGCCCCTGCACCAGCCCCAGCGTGGCGACCGCCGCCGCGCCCATCATGCCGAAGGGCGGGATGAGCGCCGCGCACAGCACCAGGCAGGCCAGCAGCTGCTGGATGTTCAGCCGCCGCAGCAGCCCGCCATGTCCCGTCATCGCCAGCATCATGTCCTGCGTCGGCAGAAGGATGTTCACCGCCTGCCCGATCGCGAGCACCCGCAGCGCCGCCGCGGCGCCGGGCGAGTCGCTCGCCATCAGGCCCAGCAACGGATGCACGAACACCACCATCGCCGCCAGCACCGGCGCGCAGATCGCCAGCGCCATCAGCCGGTTCTGCCGCTCCACCCGCTTCAATTCCGCGTATTCGCCCCGCCGGTGATGCGCCGCGAACGACGGTGCCGCGATCATCGCGATGCTGATCAGCAGGGTGTTGATCAGCATCGTCAGCCGGCTCGCGATGCTGAAGGCGCTCACCGCCGCCGCCTCCGCCACCATGCCGAGTGCCATCACCGGGGCCGACAGCAGCGACACCTGCACCAGCTCCACCACCAGGAACGGCCGCGCGCTGCCCCACAGGCTCGGCAGCGCCGCGGGCACGGCCTGCGTCGCCACCGCCCGGTCGCGCATCGCCCGCCCCCACTCCCAGCCGATCAGCCCCAGCCCCAGCGCGCAGCACGCGGCGTAGGACCCGGCATAGACCCCCAGCACCGTCCCCAGCCGGTCCAGCCCCGCCACCATCGCCGCCAGCGACAGCACCGGCGGCAGCGCGCTCTGCACCATCTGCCCGGCCACGCCGCGGTTCAGCCCGATCAGCGCGAACCCCACCGCGAAGGCCAGGCTCTGCGGCGGCAGGATCCAGGCGGCGACGGCGAGCGGCCCGGCCAGCTCCTTCTGGCGGAACAGATGCACCGCCAGCGGCTCCGCCAGCGCCCAGGTCGCCAGCCCGATCGCGCAGCTCGCCAGTGCCGTCCAGCCGAGCCCGGCCAGCAGCACCCGCTTCGCCGCCCGCCCCTGGCCGATCGCAAGCTCGGCCGCGATATGGCGCGACATCGCCCGCTCCAGCCCCATCCGCGCCACCGTCGAGCACAGGTTCACCCAGGTCAGGCACAGGAAGAACAGGCCGGAATCGCTGCCCCCCATCAGCCGCGCCGCCAGCATGTACAGCCCGAACTTGCCCGCCGCCTCCAGGCCCCGCGCGGCGAGCGCCCAGGAAACTGCAGAGCCGCGCGCCGCTCCTGCGTCAAGGCGCGCAACCGGCCGATCATTGCCATTTTTCTTCGCAGAACGCTGCATCCGCTAACCAAACCGTCACATATTCACGTATACGGCGCTCAAACGGACAAGCAAGTTGGACAGTCGAGCAGGACGGTGAAGCGCGTGGCGGAACGATCCGGCGGCAGACGGCGCGTGGCGGGCCAGCGCCCCTGGGCCGGCGGCAGGCGGCGCCCTGCGCGCTCGCGCTCGCGGCGCTGCTCACCTCCGCCGGCGGCCTGATGGACGAACTGCCCTACCCCCGCAAGGATGTCGATCCGCTGTCGCTGCTCAACGCGCTGCGCCCGCGCCTGCCCCCCAACTGGCGGATGGGCCAGCCCTGGGTCTATCTCGGCATCACCAGCGTGCGGGTGAACGTGCTCGACGAATGGCGCGGCAGCCCGGTCTCCGCCGCCATCGCCATGTGCCCCGACCCGGAAGACCCCATATGGCAGCAGACCCGCGTCTTTCGCCTCGTCATGCGTCATCGCCAGCGCGACTGGCCGCCTCATGAATGCCGCCCATGAACAACATTGACACCAAGCCCCCCGCTCCGCGCCCCGCCCTGGCCAGCGAGCCCGATCCGTTCGCCGCCGCGCGCCCGCGCCGCTGGACCGTGCGGGACCTCGCCGTGCGCCTGTTCTACCGCAGGAAGCTGTTCATCTTCTGCCTGCTGCTCGGCCTCGCCGGCGGCGGTGCGGCGGCGTAGCTGTCCCGGCCCTCCTTCACCGCCGATTCGCTGCTGATCGCGCTCGTCGGCCCCGATTCGCCGCCGTGCAGGACACGCTGAACCTCTGGCAACACCCAGATCTCGGTCGACGGGCTCAAGGCCATTACGTCGAGGTGCAGATCATCCAGGCCGACGACGTGCTGCGCGCCGCCATCGACGCCATCGGCGCCGGCCGCCTCTACCCCATGCTGTCCCGGCCCCGCCTGCTCGGCTGCTGCCGCCGCTCGTCCGCCGACCGCACCGGCGCGGCCGCGCTTCCGCTCCGACCTCAAGGTGGAGGCGCAGGGCAACAGCAACGTCATCCGCATCGCCTTCTCCCACCCCGACCGGGACCTCGCCATCCGCGCCGTGCAGGAGGTCTCCGCCGCCTACCTCGCCCATCGCCGCAGCATCTATACCAGCAACACCGGCTCCGTCCTCGGCCAGGAGATCCGCCGCTACAGCGCCCAGCTCGCCCAGCTCCAGGCCGAGATCCTCGCCACCCGCCGCCAGTACGACGTGCTCGACATGGCGCAGGACATCGTGCTCGCCACCAACCGGCTCGACGGCATCGCCCAGCGCCAGAACCAGGTGAAGGAACGCCGCGTCGCCGTCCAGACCGAGATCGTGGCGGTCAAGGCCAACCTCGCGACCCAGCCCGCCAACGTGCTGGATTTCAAGGAAGTCACCAACAACACCGGCAATGACGAGGCCCGCAACACGCTGGTGCGCCTGATGCAGGAGCGCACCCACATGGTCGCCCAGTACAACGACCGCTGGCCCGGCCTCAAGGAGCTCGACAGCAAGATCGCCACCGTCAGGGCGCAGATCAACGCCAGCGGCCGTAACCTCTATTTCTCCGAGCGCACGATCCGCAACCCGGCGGTGGACGTGCTGAACAACCGCCTCGCCTCGCTCCAGGTCGAGGACCAACCAGGCGCTCGGCCAGCAGCTGGTCGAGCTCGAAGCCCAGTCCGCCACCGCCAGCGAGCGGATCAAGGCGCTGCGCGAGGCCGATGCGCGGCTGCACGCCCTGCAGCTGAACCGCGACGTGGCCGAGGGCGTGTTCCGCCAGCTCGCGCTGCGCCAGCCCGGCGCGCTCGCCGGCGAGGACGCCGCCACCGCGCGCGATGCCGCCGTCCGCGTCGCCCAGCCCCCACCGCGCCGCAGCGCGGCCGCAGCCTCGCCGTCAGCTTCCTCGCCGGCGGCGCCTTCCTCGGCCTGATGCTCGGCTTCACCGCCGTCGCCATGGCCAGCATGGATGGCAGATCTACATCCTGCCCGAGGACGCCGAGCGCGACCTCGCCCTGCACAACCTGGGCGACGTCGACGTCGGCGGCTGGCGCAATGCCCGCGCGGCTTCGGCCTGATCGCCTCCAACCTGCTGCATCTGGGCGTGGACGGCCGCGCGCTGTCGATGGTGCAGATCACCGCCCCGGCCGGCCCGGCCGACCGCAAGCTCGACGTCGCGCGCGCGCTCGGCGCCGAGTTCGCCCGCGAATTCGCCATGCGCACCCTGATCCTGGACCTGCGCGAGGGCGCGCCCGCCCGTCCGGCGTCGCCGCTTCGCTCGACCCGCCCTCGCCGGTCCCGGTCACCGCCACTGAGATCGAGGATCTCTGGATCAGCATCGATGCCCCCAGGCCCTGTTCGGCGAGCGCGGCCGCAAGCTCGCCCGCGCCTGGGCGCTCGACCGGCTCAAGCAGCAGTTCGAGATGGTGCTGGTCGTGGCCCCCGCCGATCACGGCCACCCGATCGCGCTGTGGCTCGCCAGCATGGTGGATGCCAACCTCCTGGTGCTGCACGCCGGCCGCACCCGCGCGCCCATCGCCCAGCGCCTGCGCGACCTGATCCTGGAGGCCGGCGGCAACCTCGCCGGCTTCGCCTTCGAGGGCCGCGGTTCTACGTGCCGGGCTGGATCTACCGGAGGCTCTAGCCGTGCCGGCGTTCCCCGACCGCCGCCGGCTTCCCCGTCCGCTGGTTCCTCGGCGTGCCGTTCACCCCGATGACGCTGGAGGACGCCGCCGCCGCCGTCGTCGCCCGCGACCCCGCCGCCCCCTTCGCCTATGTCTGCACCCCCAACGCCCAGCACACCGTCAATGTCGACCGCGGCAACCGCCTGTTCATCGCCGCACAGGACGGCGCCTGGATGGTGCTGAACGACAGCCGGATCATCGGCCTGCTCGCCGCGCGCATGTTCCACGACCCCATGCCCGTCGCCCCCGGCAGCGACCTCACCGCCCTGCTGCTGCGCCGCCACATCGCGCCCGACGACGCGATCACCGTGATCGGCGCCAGCGACGAGGTGGAGCGCCGCCTGCGCTCCATGTTCGGCCTGCGCCGCATCGCCCGCCACGAGCCGCCGATGGGCTTCTACCGCGACCCGGCGCAGATCGAGCGCTGCGTCGATTTCATCGTCGCCAACCCCGCGCGCTACGTCTTCCTCGCCGTCGGCGCCCCGCAATCGGAAACCGTCGCCCGCCAGGCCGTGCTGCGCGGGGGCGCGACCGGGATCGGGCTGTGCATCGGCAGCTCGCTGCATTTCGCCACCGGCGTGGTGCGCCGGGCGCCGGCGATCGTCCGCGCGCTGCACGCCGAATCGGTCTGGCGCCTGCTGCAGAACCCGCGCAGCCATGCCCGCCGCCTGTTCGTCGAATCCTTCCCCGTGCTGGCCATCGCCCGGCGCATCGCCCGCCAGCCCGCAGCCTCCCGCAGCCATGTCCGCCGCGCCGCCTGACGCGCCGTCGCTGCGCCGGGGGCGCGGGCGCATCCTGGCCCCGCCGCGCGGGGCCACGCTTGCCCGGCCCCGCGCCGAGCCCGCCGGGACAGCCGGGACCGGCGGGCCGATCCTCCTGGTCGCCTGCGCCCTGCCGATGTTCGCGCAGTGCTTCCAGTACATGACCGACATCCCGCCGCTCTACCTGCTGTCCAAGGTCTGGCCCTTCCTGCTGCTGCCGGTCGGGCTGTGGGCCATGGCCGCGCTGCGCATGCCGTACAAGGCGCTGCACGCGGCCAACCTGTTCTGGCTGCTCGCCGTCACCCCGGCCATCGGCATCCTCCAGCTCGGCAACAGCTTCCCCGACGCGATGGCCACCACGGTCAAGGTCTGGTCGTTCTCCTACGTCTTCTCCGCCGCCGGCCTGCTTGCGCTGCTGCGGCCCGACCCCGCCACCCTGCGCCGCGCCATCCTCGCCTTCGGCGCCGGCACCTTCATCCTGATGGCGGCGCTGTGGGTCACCGTCCCGGCCAGCGCCTATGGCGGCGGCGATCTCGAGACCAAGCTGTTCATGACCGACGTGGAGCGCGGCTACCGCATCTACATGCCGATGTTCTTCGGCATCCTGCTCGTCCTCTACCTGAACCGCTCGATGATGCTGCGCTTCGCCGCCTGGAAGCCGGTCGCCATGGGCCTCTGCATCATCCTGATGCTGACCATCTACAAGCAGCGCACCGCCATCGCCGGCGTCGGGCTCGCGGTCGCCTTCGGCTTCTGCCTCGGCCTGCGGCGCTGGCGGGTGCCGGCCTTCGCCGCCCTCGGCCTGCTCGGCGCGGTCGCGCTCGCGGTGCTCTACTTGCGCGCCCAGGGGGCCGCCGACCTGCGCAGCGGCCTCGGCAACTCGCTCGCGGTGCGCGAGGTCACCGTGGGCCAGGCCTGGGCCTATGTCAGCGCCGACCCGCTGCGCTGGCTCCTCGGCGTCGGCGGCACCACGCGTCTCGGCGAGGTGACCCTCGGCCGGCTGTTCAACAACCCGATGTTCTTCCTCACCGACATCGGCTGGCTCGGCGTGCTGTTCGAATACGGCGCGATCGGCGTCGCGCTGATGCTGGCCGTCCATTTCGCCGGCCTGCGCCTCGCGCTGCGCTGGGCCAGGCCGGACGACCCGCTGTCGCAGGCCTTCGCCGACTACATCGTCTACCTGCTCGCCACCTCGGTGGTCTATTCGGTGGTGTTCACGCCCGGCGAGCTGACGACCGTCATCGCCCTGTCCTGGTTTTTCGCGCGCGCGTCCTACGGAATCTCGGCGCTGCAGCCCGCCATGCCGAGCCCGCGGCACATCGCCGCCGCCAGGCCGCTCGCCGTCGGGCCGCCCCCGTCCGGCATCGCCAGCAGCGGATAGAGCATCATCCCGCCCAGCGGATCGCGCGCGACCTCGCGCGCCAGCGCCTCCGCCCGTGCCGCCGTCGGAAACGGCCCGCTGCCGCCCCTGCGCCGCACCGCCACCCCCAATGCCAGCTTCCCCGGCCACGCCGCCCGATACGCCCGGAACGATTCCAGCGGGTCGAAGCTCGGCCCCGCGTCGTAGCCGTTGATCATGAGCAGATCGAGCCCCGAGGCGTGCGCGGACCGCAGCATCGGCAGCGAGAACCCGGTATGGCGCGCGCGCGGCAGCGACCCCGCGAACGCCCCCTCGCCAAAGGCCCCGACGCTCCACACCGAGGCCGTCAGGATCATCGGCCGCGGCAGCGCCGCGCGGCTGTCGCGCAGGATCGCCTCCCACCGCGCATCCGTCGCACAGCTCACCCGGCCGCCCACGCCGGCACAGAACGGGTTGCGCGGCTCATAGTCGATATCCATGCCGTCCAGGCCCAGGTCGCGCACCAGCGCCGCCACCGCCCCCATGTCCAGCGCGCTCCAGCGCCGATAGGTCGCGCCACCCACGCTCAGCAGCACCACCGTGCCCGGATTGCGCGCCTTCAGCGCCGCCACCGCCGCCTTCAGCACCCGCCCGTGCATGCGGAATTCGAGCCCGGTCCCCCCGAGCTCCAGCCCGCCCGGATAGGCCAGGTCGGGCCTGGCGAAGGCCAGCATCACCACGTTCACATGCGCCGGCAGCCGCGCCAGCAGCGTCTGCGCCGCGGAACTCGCCGGCAGCTCGTTCCAGCTGTCATGATACCCGGCCAGCACCCGCTCCGGCAGGCCGGCGCCGCCGCAGAGCAGGGCGGCCAGGACGAGGGCGAGCGCGCGTGCCCGGCTCAGAACACGTCGCGTCCGATCAGCCCTGTCACCAGCGTGCGGAGCATGATCTTGATGTCGAGCTTGGGCGACCAGTTGGCGATGTAGTACAGGTCGAGCTCGGCGCCGCGGGCGGCCTTCTCCATCGAGTTGATGCCGCCGCGCATGCCGTTGATCTGGGCCCAGCCGGTGATGCCGGGCTTGATGCGATGGCGCGCGGCATATTGCTGCACCACCTCGGAATAGACGCCCTCGCCCACCAGCATGTTGGGCACGTGCGGGCGGGGCCCCACGATCGACATCTCGCCGCGCAGCACGTTGATCAGCTGCGGCAGCTCGTCGATCGAGGTGCGGCGCAGGAAGCGGCCAACCGGGGTGATGCGGCTGCTGTTGCGGTCGGTCCCGCGCGAGCCGTCATCCGTCGGGTCCACCGTCATGGTGCGGAACTTCAGCATCATGAAGGTCTTGCTGTTGAAGCCGACGCGCGGCTGGCGGAACAGGATGGGGCCGGAGCCCTCCAGCCTGATGGCGATGATGGCGCCCAGCATGAAGGGCGAGGCGGCGATCAGCCCGCAGATCGCCACCACGTAGTCCTCGACGATCTTGAACAGGCCCTGGGTGCCCTTGAAGGGGCGGGCCATCAGCTGCAGCACCGGCGCGTCGGTGAACTCCATCGGCGGCGCGAACTGCGGCCGCAGCCCGGCGGCGGCGAAGGGCACCACCACGTCGGCCGCGATCCATTGCAGCCGGCGGGTCAGCGCGAAGATCTCGCTCGAGCGCTCCCAGGGCAGCGCGATGATCACCAGGTCCACCGCATAGTTCTGGGCGTAGCGGGTCAGGTCGATCGCCCCGCGCGGCGCGGCGGCGTCGGCTCCCAGGCGGTTCAGCCGGTTGGTGGCCGGGTCGATCACGCCCACCAGCTGATAACTGTCGGCGTTCTTCGGGTCGCGCAGGCGGCGCACGATATCCTCGGCGGCGGCGTCGTTGCCCACCACGATCACGCGCCGGCGCAGCAGCCCGCGGTTCTGCACGTGCCAGACCAGCAGCCGCGCGCCGAGCCGGCCCAGCATCACGCCGCACAGCGTCGCGATGCCCCAGCCGACCAGCCAGTCGTCATCGGCTTCCAGGTTGGGCAGGAAGGCCAGCGCGATCAGCAGCGCCGGCAGGTCGGCGAGCAGCGTCGCGGTGCAGATGTCGGTCAGCGACCGGCGCAGCCTGCCGTAGCGTTCCACCCGGTAGGCGTGCATCCAGCGCATCGTCACCTGCGCGCCGATGACGATGATCACCGCCACCGCCCCGGCCTGCAGCCAGGTGAAGGGCCGGCCCGTGCCGGCGGTGGCCAGCCAGTAGACCAGGGTCGCGATCAGCAGCGCCACGGCATCGATGGTCATGACGATCCGGTTGACCAGCCCATGCGTCCACCGGATCAGCGACGCGCGGCGCTGGCTGTCTGGGGCGGTCTGGGCGGCGGCGGATGGATCGGTTGCGAGCATGGCCGGATCGGTGCGGGTTGGCGGCACGGCAGGCGGTAGGACGGGCGGGAACCGCAGTTTATGCCATTGCGTGCGTCAGCGGCATGTTATGGCTTGTCATATTACTTTGTCCTCCCCGGCTTCAGTCGGCCGTCCACCCGCCATCCACCAGCAGCGCGCTGCCGGTCATCAGCGCGGCGGCGTCGCTGGCCAGGAACACGATCGCCCCGGTCAGGTCCTCCACCTGGCCCAGCCGGCCGAGCTTGATCTTGGCCAGCACGCTGTCCCGGAACGCGGCATCCTCCAGGAACGGCCGCGTCATCGGCGTCTCGATGAAGGTCGGCCCCAGCGTGTTGACGCGGATGCGGTGCGGCCCGAGCTCGACCGCCATCGCCTTGGTCATGCCCTCCATCGCCCATTTCGACGCGCAGTACACGCTGCGCCGCGCCGCCCCGACATGGCCCATCTGCGAGGAGACGTTGATGATGCTGCCGCCGCGCCCGGCCGCCACCATGCCGGCCGCCACCGCCTGCGCCAGGAAGAAGGCCGCACGCACGTTCAGCCCCATGATCGCGTCGTAGTCCTCGACGCTCACCTCCAGGAAGCCGCGCGGCCGGTTGGTGCCGGCATTGTTCACCAGCACGTCGAAGGCCGGCAGGCTGTCCAACGCCGCCCGGGTGCCCGCAAGGTCGGTCACGTCGAGCCGCAGCGCCGCCGCCGCGCCGCCGGTTTCGCGAATGGCGGCGGCGGCCT
>JBGAIK010000060.1:0-23997 GCA_044225615.1 Acetobacteraceae bacterium
AGCCTGCGGCGTCTGCGCCCGGAACAGTCCCTCGCGCGACACGGTGGCCGCGATCGTCCCGCCGGTGCCGCGCTTCAGCGTATCGGCCACCGGCACCGCCGGGATCGCGCCGGGATGCGTCTCCAGCGCCGCCACCAGCGCCGCCACCGTCCCGGGCGGCACGAACGGCCGCGCCCCGTCATGCACCAGCACGGTATCCGGGGCATGCGCCGCCAGCGCCTCCAGCCCGGCCCGCACGCTCGCCTGCCGCGTCGCCCCGCCCGGCACCACCGGCAGGTGGGCGAGCCCGGCCAGCGCGTCGCCGATCGCCCCGGCATCGCCCACCGGCTGCAGCAGCGCGCCCTCGCGCAGCAGCGCCTCCGCCGCATGCCGCAGCACGGTCCGCCCACCGATGCGCACGAACTGCTTCGGCACCGCCGCGCCGTAGCGGACGCCGGTGCCGGCGGCGACAAGCACCGCCGCGATACGGGAACCCTCGGTCATGCCGCGCAAACTCGCCGCCCCGCCGGCCAACGTCAACGGGGCGACGGCGGCGCGTTGCACGACGCGGTCTCCCGCGTTGCACGACGCGCTCTCCCGCGTTGCGCGGCGCGGCGGCACGCACTAGTTTGCCCAAATCATGGGCATTCCATCACGCAATGAGCACGCAGCGGGGCACTCCGGCCTCGCCCCGATCGACCTCGGCCGCGGCGTCGTCATCGACGTCCCGGTCATCCTCGCGCCGATGTCGGGCGTCACCGACCTGCCGTTCCGCCGCCTCGCCCGCGCCCTCGGCGCCGGCCTCGTGGTCTCGGAAATGATCGCCTCCTGGGCGATGATCCGCGAGAACAAGGCCACGCTGCGCATGTCGGAGCTCGACGGCCGCCCCAGCTCGATCCAGCTCGCCGGCTGCGACCCGGACGCGATGGCCGAGGCCGCGCGCATCTCGGTCGGCCGCGGTGCGGACATCATCGACATCAATTTCGGCTGCCCGGTGAAGAAGGTCGCCGTCGGCCAGACGGCCGGCAGCGCCCTGATGCGCGACGAGGTCCTGGCCGGCCGCCTGCTCGAAGCCACCGCCCGCGCCGTGGACGTCCCGGTCACCCTCAAGATGCGCATGGGCTGGGACCACGCGAGCCTCAACGCCCCGCGCCTGGCCCGCATCGCCGAGCAGGCCGGCATCCGCATGCTCACGATCCACGGCCGCACCCGCCAGCAATTCTACACCGGCACCGCCGACTGGGACTTCATCCGCCAGGTGAAGGACGCAACCAGGCTCCCGGTCATCGCCAACGGCGACATCGTCACCGAGGACGACGCGGCCGAGGCGCTCGCCCGCTCCGGCGCCGACGGCGTCATGATCGGCCGCGGCTGCTACGGCCGCCCCTGGTTCCCGGCCGCGGTCGCCACCTACCTCACCACCGGCCGGCGCGTGCCCGAGCCCGACCTCGCCGCCCAGAAGCGCATCCTGCTGATGCACTACGAGGGCATGCTGGCCCATTTCGGCACCGAGCCGGGGCTGCGCATGGCCCGCAAGCACGTCGCCTGGTACTCGCGCGGCCTGCCCGGCTCGGCCGAGTTCCGCAGCACCATGATGCGCGTGGCCGAGGTGCCGGCCGCGCTCGCCCTGATCGACCGCTTCTACGATCCGCTGATCGCGCGGGGGGCGACCCGCACCCAGAGCCGCGACGCCGTGCTGGCCGAGGCGGCATGAGAAGCGCGGTCACCCGCGCCGCGCTGGGCCTGATCGGGCGCCGCGACACCGCCCGCCCGCCCGATCCGGCCGCCCTGCTCTCCGCCATGCCGGTGCCGGTGGCGCTGCTCGACGCCGAGAACCGCTTCCGCGCCCTCAACCACGCCGCCGAGCAGTTCCTCGGCATTTCCGAGGCCCAGGCGCGCGGCCAGAAGCTCGGCGAGTTCGTCCCGCTCGACAGCCCGCTGTTCCTGCTGATCGACCAGGTCCGCCGCCACGACGTCACCGTCGCCGACTACGACATGGCGCTCGACGGCCCACGCCTGCGCAAGCAGGGCATCACCGTCCAGGGCACCCCCCTGCCGGAGGAGGCCGGCGCCGTCCTGCTCACCTTCCAGGATGCCTCCGCCGCCCGCGCGCTCGACCGCCAGCTCAGCTTCCGCAGCGCGGCCCGCAGCGTCACCGGCATGGCGGCGATCCTGGCGCACGAGGTCAAGAACCCGCTCTCCGGCATCCGTGGCGCCGCCCAGCTGCTGGAGGCCTCGGTCGCCGAGCCCGACCGCGAGCTGACCGTGCTGATCCGCGACGAGGCCGACCGCATCAAGGCCCTGGTCGAGCGCATGGAGGTGTTCGGCGAGAAGCCGTTCCACCGCGGCGCGGTCAACATCCATCGCGTGCTCGAGCATGTCCGCCGCCTCGCCCAGAGCGGCTTCGCGGCCGCCATCCGCTTCAACGAGATCTACGACCCCTCGCTGCCGCCGGTGCTCGGCAACCGCGACCAGCTCGTCCAGGTGATCCTGAACCTCGTCAAGAACGCCGCCGAGGCGGTCACCGACCTGCCGCCGGAGCAGGCCGCCCAGGGCGAGATCACGCTGCTGACCGCCTTCCAGCACGGCGTCCGCCTCGCCGTCCCCGGCTCCGACCGGCGCATGGAGCTGCCGCTCGTCGTCACCGTGCGCGACAACGGCCCCGGCATCGCCGATGACATCCGCGCCAACCTGTTCGAGCCCTTCGTCACCTCGCGCCCCTCCGGCAGCGGTCTCGGCCTTGCACTGGTGGCCAAGATCGTCGCCGACCATGGCGGGCTCATCGAGGTCGACTCGCGGCCCGGCCGCACCGAGTTCCGCCTCCACCTGCCCGTCCTGATCGATGATGCCAGCTGAACAGGCCCGACCATGACCCCGCCCACCGTCCTCGTCGCCGACGACGACCGCTCCATCCGCACCGTGCTGACCCAGGCGCTCGGCCGGTCCGGCTACCAGGTGCGCTCCACCTCCAACGCCGCCACGCTGTGGCGCTGGGTCGAGGATGGCGAGGGCGACCTCGTGATCACCGACGTCGTCATGCCCGACGAGAACGGGCTCGACCTGCTGCCCCGCATCCGCCGCGTCCGCCCCGAGCTGCGGGTGGTGGTGATGTCGGCGCAGTCCACGCTGATGACCGCGGTCAAGGCGGCCCAGCGCGGCGCCTTCGAATACCTGCCCAAGCCCTTCGACCTGAAGGAACTCCTCGCCGTGGTCGGCCGCGCGCTCGCCGCCCCGCTGCCCGAGGCGCCGGCCGTCCAGCCCGCCGCCCGCGACGCCGACGAGCGCCTGCCGCTGATCGGCCGCAGCCCGGCGATGCAGGAAATCTATCGAACCATCGCAAGGCTCACCACGGCCGACCTCACCGTGATGATCAACGGCGAGAGCGGCACCGGCAAGGAGCTCGTCGCCCGCGCCCTGCACGACTACGGCCGCCGCCGCGCCGGCCCGTTCGTGCCCATCAACATGGCCGCCATCCCGCGCGAGCTGATCGAGAGCGAGCTGTTCGGCCACGAGCGCGGCGCCTTCACCGGGGCCACCGCCCGCAACCAGGGCCGCTTCGAGCAGGCCGCCGGCGGCACCCTGTTCCTCGACGAGATCGGCGACATGCCGCCCGAGGCGCAGACCCGCCTGCTGCGCGTGCTGCAGGAGGGCGAGTTCACCACCGTCGGCGGCCGCCAGCCGATCCGCGCCAATGTCCGCATCGTCGCCGCCACCCACCGCGACCTGCGCGCCGCCATCCGCCAGGGCCAGTTCCGCGAGGACCTGTTCTACCGCCTGAACGTGGTCCCCATCCGCCTGCCGCCCCTGCGCGAACGCGCCGAGGACATCGGCGACCTCGCCCGCCACTTCCTGGACCGCGCCCAGGCCGACGGCCTGCCCGCCAAGACGCTCGACCACGGCGCGGTCGATGCGCTCGCCCTCTACCGCTGGCCGGGCAACGTGCGCGAGCTCGAGAACCTCATGCGCCGCCTCGCCGCCCTCTGCCCCGACGAGCAGATTTCGGCCGAGACGGTGCGTGCCGAGCTCACCGTCGCCGAGCCCGCCGCCGAGGCGGCCCACGCCCCCGCCGCCGCCGGGCCCGAGCCGCTGGCCCGCGCGGTGGAGCGCCATATCCGCCAGTTCCTCGCCGCCCATGGCGACGGCATCGGCCCGTCGGACATCTACGACCGGGTGCTGGCCGAGGTCGAACGGCCGCTGATCCAGATGACGCTCTCGGCCACCCGCGGCAACCAGATCAAGGCCGCCGCCATGCTCGGGCTCAACCGCAACACGCTGCGCAAGAAGATCCGCGACCTCGAGATCCCGGTCATCCGGGGCCTCACCTGACCCGTCCGCCATGAGCGCGACCGAGCCGCCCCGCCGCGCCAGCCTGCTCGGGCGGGTCGCCAACCTCGTCCTCGGCAAGGCCGCCACCGTGGGGCTCGCCGCCTTCGCGCTCGGCCTCGGCATCGTCACCTTCGTCCTGCTCACCCGCCAGCCGCCCACCGCCAACCTCGTGCTGGTGCTGGTGCTGTCCAACCTGGTCTCGCTGCTGCTGCTGGGCGCGGTGGTGGCCGGCCGGCTGACGCGGATGTGGGTGGAACGCAGGCGCGGCTCGGCCGGCGCCAGGCTGCATGTCCGCCTCGTGCTGCTGTTCAGCGGCGTCGCGCTCACGCCGACCATCGTCGTCGCCGTCTTCTCCACCATCTTCTTCAACCTCGGCATCCAGTCATGGTTCGCCGACCCGGTGCGCTCGGCGCTGGAGGAGAGCCTCAACGTCGCCCGCGGCTATCTCGACGAGCACCGCTCCAACATCCGCATCGACGCCCTGTCGATGGCCAACGACGTCGCCCGCGCCGGCCGCTACCTGGTCGGCAACCCCGACAGCTTCGCCAGCGCGCTGGCCAGCCAATTTCGCGCTGCGCGGCCGGCCGAGGCGGTGATCTTCGAGCCCAACGCCGGCCAGATCCGCGCCTCCTCCGGCCTGCTGCCCGGCGTGCCGATGCAGATGCCGCCCAGCTGGGCGCTCGACCTCGCGCGGGCCGGCGACGTGGCGCTGCTGGCCAGCGACGACGCCAACCGGGTACGCGCAATCGTCCTGCTCGATTCCACGCCGGCGCTGATGCTGGAGATCAGCCGCCCCGTCGATGCCCGCATCCTCGGCTACATGCGCCGCACCGAGGAGGCCGCGGCCCAGTACGCGCGGCTCGACGAGAACCGCTCCGGCCTGCAGATCACCTTCGCCTTCATCTTCGCCCTCGTCGCCCTGCTGGTGCTGGCCGCCGCCATCCTGATCGGCCTGGTCATGGCCAACCAGATCGCCCGCCCGGTCGGCGGCCTGATCGCGGCGGCCGAGCGCGTCCGCTCGGGCGACCTCGCGGTGCGCGTGCCCGAGATCGCCAGCGGCGACGAGCTGGCCGGGCTCGCGCGGGCCTTCAACCGCATGACCGGGCAGCTCGGCGCCCAGCGCACCGAGCTGATGGACGCCTACAGCCAGCTCGACGAGCGACGGCGCTTCACCGAGGCGGTGTTGTCCGGCGTCTCCGCCGGCGTCATCGGCCTCGATCCCGACGGCGCGATCGAGCTGCCCAACCGGGCCGCCAGCGCCCTGCTCGGCCGCGACCTGCTGGCCGAGATCGGGCGCGACCTCGGCGAGGTGGTGCCCGAATTCGCCGCCCTGCTCGCCGAGGCCAGGGCCGAGGCGGGGCAGGGGGGGCGCCCGCGCACCGCCGAGATCCAGATCGGCCCCGCCGCCGACCGCCGCACCCTGCTGGTGCGCATCGGCGCCGACACCGCGTCGGGCCGCAGCTTCGGCTTCGTCGCCACCTTCGACGACATCACCGAGCTGCAATCGGCCCAGCGCAAGGCCGCCTGGTCCGACGTCGCCCGGCGCATCGCCCACGAGATCAAGAACCCGCTCACCCCGATCCAGCTCTCGGCCGAGCGGCTCAAGCGCCGCTTCGCCCGCGAGATCGAATCCGATCCCGAGACCTTCAGCCAGCTGGTGGACACCATCGTCCGCCATGTCGGCGATATCGGCCGCATGGTGGACGAGTTCTCCTCCTTCGCCCGCATGCCCCAGCCGGTGATCCGCCCCGAGGATATCGGCCGCATCGTCCGCGAATCGCTGGTGCTCCAGCGCAGCGCCCATCCCGAGTTCGCCTGGCACACCGCGATCCCCGAGCGCGGCCCGGTCGCCCGCTGCGACCGCCGGCTGCTCGGCCAGGCGCTGACCAACCTGCTGCAGAACGCCGCCGACACCATCGCCATGCGCCCGCCCGGTCCCGGCCGCATCGAGGTCATCGTCGTGGAACAGGCTGGCGAGGTGGTGATTACTGTTGCCGATGACGGACTCGGGCTGCCGGCGCAGGATCGCGCACGGCTCACCGAGCCCTATGTGACGCACAAGCCGAAGGGAACCGGCCTTGGCCTGGCTATCGTGAAGAAGATCATGGAGGACCATGGCGGGCGCGTCCTGCTCGCCGACCGCGCGCCGCGGCCCGACTGGCCGGGCGCCGGGGCGGTGGCCATGCTCGCGCTGCCGCTGGGGGAAGGCTGATGGCCTTCGACATCCTGATCGTCGACGACGAGCCCGACATCCGCATGCTGGTCGCCGGCATCCTGGAGGACGAGGGCTACGAGGCCCGCCAGGCCGGCGATTCCGACACCGCCATCGCCGCCTTCCGCGCCCGCCGCCCGGCCCTCGTGGTGCTCGACGTCTGGCTCCAGGGCAGCAAGCTCGACGGGCTCGGCATCCTCCAGGCGCTGCACGCCGAGGAGCCGCAGGTGCCGGTGGTGATGATCTCCGGCCACGGCACGATCGAGATGGCGGTCACCGCCATCCAGCACGGCGCCTACGACTTCCTGGAGAAGCCGTTCCAGTCCGACCGGCTGCTGCTGGTGGTCCGCCGCGCCCTGCAGGCCGCCGCGCTCGCCCGCGAGAACGCCGAGCTGCGCCTGCGCGCCGGGCCGGAGACCGAGCTGACCGGCGACAGCCCCGCCGTCGCCGCGCTGCGCGGCGCGGTCGAGCGCGTCGCCCCAACCGGCTCGCGGGTCATGATCACCGGCCCGGCCGGCGCGGAAAGGAGGTCGTGGCGCGCATGATCCACGCCCGCTCGCGCCGCGCCGACGCCCCGTTCGTCGCCCTCAACTGCGCCATCCTCAACCCCAACCGCTTCGAGGAGGAGCTGTTCGGCGTCGAGGCCGGCGCCGACGCGGCCAGTCAGCCACGCCGCGCCGGCGTGCTGGAACGCGCCCATGGCGGCACCCTGCTGCTCGACGAGGTCTCCGACATGCCGCTGGAGACCCAGGGCAAGATCGTCCGCGCGCTGCAGGAGCAATCCTTCGAGCGGCTCGGCGGCGGTGCGCGGGTGAAGGTGGACATCCGCGTCGTCGCCACCTCCAACCGCGATCTCCAGGCCGAGATCGGCGCCGGCCGCTTCCGCGAGGACCTGTTCTACCGCCTCGCCGTGGTGCCGCTCCGGGTGCCGCCCTTGCGCGAGCGGCGCGAGGACGTGCCGACCCTCGCCCGCCACTTCCTCCAGCGCTCGGCGGAGGCCGCGAACCTGCCGGTGCGGGTGCTCTCGGCCGACACGCTGGCCGCGCTGCAGGCGCATGACTGGCCAGGCAACGTGCGCCAGTTGCGCAACCTGATGGACTGGCTCGTCATCATGGCGCCGGGCGGCCCGGGCGAGGCGATCCGCGCGGACATGCTGCCGCCGGAATTCGCCGCCGCCGCCCCGGCGCTGCTGGCCGATCCCGGCGCCGACATCATGGCCCTGCCGCTGCGCGAGGCGCGCGACCTGTTCGAGACGCAGTATCTCCAGGCCCAGCTGCTCCGCTTCGCCGGCAATATCAGCCGCACCGCGAGCTTCGTCGGCATGGAGCGCAGCGCGCTGCATCGCAAGCTCAAGCAGCTCGGCGTCAACACCGACGAGCGCGGGTAGCGATCCTTCTTACCCTCTCCCCTTGTGGGCTTGGGCTGCGAAGAGCAGACCAGGGTGGGCGAGGGTGGTCGGGCGTTCCTCCGCCCCGCGCGGCTCAGCGCCGGAAATTGCCCCGCGCGATGGCGGCGAAGTCATAGCGGCTGATGGCGAGGTCGCGCAGGTCGCGCTCCTCGAACTGCGACAGCTCGCGCAGGATCTGCGTCTGCCGCCGCCGCTCGGCGCGCCAGGCGAGGACCGCCTCGACGCCGTGGCGCAGGCGGGCGCGCAGCGAGGTGGAGGCGAGGCCGGAGATGCCGTCGAAGGTGGTTGCCATGATAGGCTCCTGATGCGGTGCAGCATATGCTGCGACGCAACATTCGGCCCGGCCGGCAGATCAGTCAAGAATGCTGACCCATAACGCAGGTCAGCTATCCGGCCGCCGCATCACTCCAGCTGCGCCTCGGCCTCCATGCACAGCATCCCGTCCGCATCCTGCACCCACAGCGCCACCGTGCCGCCCTCGCCGGGCTGGCCGCACACCGCGAAAGCCCCGGTGTCGAACACCGGCCGCACGGCGCGGAAGCGGAACGCCTGCAGCCGCGCCGGCGAATGCCGCCGCACCAGGTCCACCAGCAGCGTCGCCAGCAGCGGCCCATGCACGATCAGCCCGGGATAGCCCTCCACCTCGGTCACGTAGCGCCGGTCGTAGTGGATGCGGTGCCCGTTGAAGGTCAGCGCCGAGTAGCGGAACAGCAGCACGTCGTCGGGCACGATGTCCCGCCGCCAGGCCGGGTTGGGCGGGGCAGGGCGGGCCGCCGGCCCGGCCTCGCCCGGGGCCGGGGCCTCGCGATAGACGATGTCGTGCTCCTCGGTCAGCGCCAGCCCATCCGGCCCGGACACCTGGTGGCGCACCAGCACGAACACCAGCCGCCCGGCCCGGCCTTCCTTCAGCGCCACGTCCACGATCTGCGAGGTCCGGCTGATCGCCTCGCCCAGCCGCAGCGGCCGCAGGAAGGTCAGCCGCCCCCCCGCCCACATCCGCCGCGGCAGCGTCACCGGCGGCAGGAACCCGCCCCGCAGCGGGTGGCCGTCCGGCCCCAGCGCCGACTGCCGCGCATGGGGCAGGAAATACAGCCAGTGCCACAGCCCCGGCAGCGCATCCCCGGGCTGCGCCGCCGGCTCGTCGCGGTCCAGCGTCGCCGCCAGCGCCCTGGCCGGGAATTCCGCCGCCACGTCCTGCACCGTCTCCTGCTTGCCGATCCAGCTCCGCAGCACTTCCATGTCGATGCTCATCGCCGCCCCCTCTGGACCCGTCGCGCCATCGTGCTAGCAGTTCGCCCATGCCGGGCAAGGAAGAATCGGTGCCCCCGCCGCGGGCCATCGTCTGGGACTGGGACAACACGCTGATCGACGCCTGGGCCGGCATCGCCGCCGGGCTCAATGTCGTGCTGGCCGAGCACGGCATGGCGCCCTGGACGCTGGCCGAGGCCCGCGCCCGCATCCGCGGCTCGGTGCGCGACACCTTTCCCGCCATGTTCGGCCCCGGCTGGCGCCGCGCCGCCGACCGCCTGCGCGAGGCCATGCTTGCCTGCCATCTCGACCATCTCGCCCTGCTTCCGGGCACCGGGGCGGCGCTCGCAGCCGCGTCCGCATGGCCCATGGCCATCGTTTCCAACAAGGAGGGCGCGCTGCTCCGCCGAGAGGTCGCCCATCTCGGCTGGCTGTCCCGCTTCGGCGCCGTGGTCGGCGCGGGCGACGCCGCCGCCGACAAGCCCCACCCCGCGCCGATCTGGCATGCGCTCGGAATCATCCGGGTGAATCCCGGCCCCGACGTGTGGTATGTGGGCGACACCGGATCCGACATGCAGGCCGCCCGCGCGGCGGGCTGCACGGCGGTCCTGGTGGGCGATGCCGCGCACGATGGCGGGATCGCCCGGCTTGAAGAAACGGGCGCGGCACCGCACTTGCATTGCCAGGATGGCCTGGCGCTGGCGGCACGGCTCCGGGGGTTCACCCCGGGCGAGTGACCGTCGGCCAAGCGGTTCGCCGCCAACTTTGTGTGTGTGTTTTCAACGACAAGAAGGATCATGTCGTGGCCAACGAGAAGTCGCAGAACGTTCAGGACGTGTTCCTGAACCACGTGCGCAAGAACAAGACCCCCGTGACCGTCTTCCTGGTGAACGGCGTGAAGCTGCAAGGCATCATCACCTGGTTCGACAATTTTTCCGTGCTGCTGCGCCGCGACGGGCACACCCAGCTCGTCTACAAGCACGCCATCAGCACGGTCATGCCGGGCGCGCCGATCCAGCTCTTCGACGGTCCCAAGCCCGAGGTCTCCGCCACCACCCTGACCATCGGGTCGCGCGAGACGGCAGCCGCCGGGGGTGGTTGACGACCCGCGCGACGGCCCCGTCCGGTCCGCCGTCATCCTGCCCTGGGAGCGGCCGGACCGCCAGGAGCCGGGCCGCGCCGCCGAGGCCCGCCTCGCCGAGGCGGTCGGCCTGACCGCCTCGATCGGGCTGGTGGTGGTCCACACCGCCATCCTGCCGCTGCGCGCCCGCCGCCCGGCCACACTGCTGGGCGAAGGCCAGACCGCGTCCCAGGCCGAGGCCGTCAAGGCGGCCAGGGTCGACGTCGCCGTGGTCGATGCCCAGCTCTCCCCGGTCCAGCAGCGCAACCTGGAAAAGGCCTGGGGCTGCAAGGTGATCGACCGCACCGGCCTGATCCTGGACATCTTCGGCGAGCGCGCCGCCACCCGGGAGGGCGCGCTCCAGGTCGAGCTCGCCCATCTCGAATACCAGCGCTCCCGCCTGGTCCGCTCCTGGACCCACCTGGAGCGCCAGCGCGGCGGCTTCGGCTTCCTCGGCGGCCCCGGCGAGACCCAGATCGAGGCCGACCGCCGCATGATCGGCGACCGCATCGTACGCCTCAGGAAGGAGCTCGACCAGGTCCGCCGCACCCGCGGCCTGCGCCTGCCCTCCGGCCGCCAGACCATCCTCTCCGACACGGTCGGCTTCATCAGCGAGCTGCCCACGGAACTCGTCGCCGCCTTCCGCGCCACGCTCGAGGAGGTCGCCGAGGCCGACGTCATCCTGCATGTCCGCGACATCGCCCATCCCGACACCGCGGCCCAGCGCGCGCCGACGTGATCGCCGTGCTCGACGGGATGGTCAAGGAAGGCACGCTCGACCCGACTGGCCGTCCCGCTGCATCGAGGTGCTGAACAAGGCCGACCTGCTCGGCGGCGTGGCCGAGGTCCCCGCCCGGGGCGAGGCGGTGCCCGTCTCCGCCATCACCGGCGAGGGCATCGAGGCGCTGAAATCGGCCATCGACGCGCGCATCGCCGCCGGCATGGACGTCGCCGAATACGACATCCCGCCCGGCGACGGCGCCCGCCTCGCCTGGCTCTACCAGCACGGCGAGGTGATCGGCCGCGAGGACGCCGAGGACGCGATCCGCCTCACCGTCCGCCTGCTGCCGGCCGACCGGGCACGCTTCGAAAGGGTCTGACCAGCGCCATCGGTGCGATCTTTCTTCTCCCTCCCCTTGTGGGAGGGGCCGGGGGAGGGTAGCACCCGCCCCGATCCTGTCGATCGCGCATCGGCCACCACTTCTGGGACCTGGCATGACAACGAAATTCACGATGGCCGGGCTCGATGCCCTCGCCGGCATCCTGCGCGACGCCGCCGCGGCCGAGATCATGCCGCGCTTCCGCCGCCTGGGTGCCGCCGACATCCGCGAGAAGGCCGGCCCGCTCGACCTCGTCACCGAGGCCGACGAAGCCGCCGAGCGCCGCATCACCGCCGCCCTCCACACCGCCTTCCCCGGCTGCGCCGTGGTCGGCGAGGAGGCCACCGCCGCCAATCCCGCCCTGCTCGGCGCGCTCGGTGGCGCCGATCTCGCCTTCGTGGTCGACCCGGTGGACGGCACCGCCAACTTCGCCTGGGGCATGCCGCTGTTCGGCTGCATGGCCGCGGCCATCGTCCGCGGCGAGGTGGTCGGCGCCGTCATCCACGACCCGGTGATCGGCACCGACGCGATGGCGCTGCGCGGGGAGGGGGCCTGGACCACGGAACCGGATGGCAGCCGCGCCGCCTTGAAGGTCGCCGCCCCGGTCCCCCTGGCCGAGATGTCCGGCGCCGCCAGCTGGCGCTTCCTGCCCGAGCCGCAGCGCAGCATCGTCGGCGCCAACCTGCACCGCGTCGCGGCCAGCTACGGCTATCGCTGCGCCGCCCACGAATACCGCATCGCCGCGGCCGGTCACTGCCATTTCCTGCTCTACGGCAAGCTGATGCCCTGGGACCACGCCCCCGGCTGGCTCCTCCACCGCGAGGCCGGCGGCCATTCCGCCCTGTTCGACGGCACCCCCTACCGCCCCACCATCACCACCGGCGGCCTCATCTGCCCCCGACCAGGCCAGCTGGCAAGCCCTCAGGCACGGCCTCCTCGGCTGACTTCCTTCTCCCCCTCCCGGCCTTCCGGGAGGGGGGCGGGGGGAGGGTTGGTGACGCCGCTCAACCCTCCCGCCGCTTCACCGCCTGCCACAACCCTTCCATCTCCGCCAACGAAGCCTCCCCCGGCGTCTTCCCCTGCGCCGCCAGCGACGCCTCCACCGCCCCGAACCGCCGCGCGAACTTCATGTTCGCCTGCCGCAGGCACGCCTCCGGGTCGAGCTCCAGCTTGCGCGCCAGGTTCGCCAGCACGAACAGCATGTCGCCCATCTCGTCGGCCAGCCGTGCCCTGTCGCCCCCGATCTCGGCCCGCAACTCGGCCGTCTCCTCGTCCAGCTTCGCCAGCACCGCCTCGGCATCCGGCCAGTCGAACCCCACCCGTGCCGCCCGCGCCGTCAGCTTCAGCGCCCGGGTGAGGGCCGGCAGCCCCACCGGGATGCCCGCCAGCGTGCCCGTCTCCGCCCGCGCCGCCCGCTCGCCGCGCTTCTGCGCCTCCCAGGCCGCCGTCTGCGCCGCCGCGTCGCGCGCCGCCGCGTCGCCGAACACATGCGGATGCCGCCGCACCATCTTGTCGGCGATCGCCCGCGCCACCTCGGCAAACCCGAACCGCCCTTCCTCCGCCGCCATCTGCGCGTGATAGACCACCTGGAACAGCAGGTCCCCCAGCTCGTCCGGCAGCGCCGCGAAATCCCGCCGCGCGATCGCGTCGGCCACCTCGTAGGCCTCCTCGATCGTGTACGGCGCGATGCTGTCGAAACCCTGAAGCTGGTCCCACGGGCAGCCCGTCTGCGGGTCGCGCAGCGCCGCCATGATGGCCAGCAGGCGCTTCAGCTCGGCTTCGGCTTCCACGGGCGGCGCTCCCTGTCGCGGCGGCCTTGCCGATTCGGCTGCCATCCGCAGGAATGAATATGCGATGCTGCACGTCTTCGGGCATCAGCAGGGGAGGGGACCCGCCATGACCATCACACGCCGCGCCGCCCTGGCAGCCGGCCTCGCCGCCGTCGCCATGCCGGCCGCCACCCGCGCCGCCCAGCCGCTCGCCGGCACGCAGGCGCCGGGCTTCTACCGCTACAAGGTCGGCGAATACGAGATCACTGCCATCAACGACGGCGCGGCCCACCGCCCGCTCGAGGGCTTCATCCGCAATGCCTCGCTCGAGGAGCTGCGCAAGGTGCTCGGCGAGTCGTTCATGGCCCAGGACCGCATCACCATTCCCTTCACCACCCTGGTCGTGAACACCGGCAAGAAGCTGATCATGCTGGATTCCGGCAACGGCGACCTGGGGGCGCCGACCAGCGGCACCTGGATGGCCAATTTCCGCGCCGCCGGTTTCGATCCCGCCAACGTGGATGCCGTCGCGATCAGCCATTTCCACGGCGACCACATCAACGGCCTGCGCCGCAAGGACGGCACCGGCGTCTTCCCCAACGCCGAGATCCTGGTCAGCGAGACCGAATGGGCGTTCTGGATGGACGACGCGAAGATGGCCGCCGCACCGGACGGCATGAAGCCCGCCTTCCAGAACGTCCGCCGCGTCTTCGGCCCCATCGCCAAGGACGTCACGCGTTACGCCTGGGACAAGGAGATCCTGCCCGGCATCACCTCCGTCGCCGCGCCCGGCCACACGCCCGGACACACCGTCTTTGCCGTGCAGTCAGGCACTTCGCGCTTCATGATGATGTCGGACCTCACCAACAACACCAACATCTTCGTCCGCCGCCCCGACTGGCAGGCGATCTTCGACATGGATGGCGAGGTCGCGCGCACCACCCGCCACCGCATGCTCGACCTCGCCGCCACCGAGCAGATGCAGGTTGCCTTCTACCACGCGCCGTTCCCGGCCACCGGCTTCATCGCCCGTGACGGGGCAGGGTCCTACCGTCTCGCCCCGGCGATCTGGCAACCGCCGGCGTGAGCGGCAGCGCGCGGCAGGTCGCGCCGGCCGCCGCGCGCAACCGCGACCCGATCCTGGCCGTGCTGCGCGGCGTGCTGCCCGCCGCCGGCACGGTGCTGGAGGTCGCCAGCGGCACCGGCGAGCACACCGCGCATTTCGCCGCCGCGCTGCCGGGCCTGACCTTCCAGCCCAGCGACCCCGATCCGTCGCGCCGCGCCAGCATCGACGCCTGGTGCGCAGGCCTGCCCAACGTCCGCAAGGCGCTCGCGCTCGACGCCACGGACAGTGCATGGCCCGGCAGTCTCGCCGCGGTGCTGTGCTTCAACATGATCCACATCGCCCCGTGGGCCGCCGCCGAGGGCCTCGTCCGCGGCGCCGGCGCCGCGCTGGGGCAGGGTGGGCTCCTCGTCCTCTACGGCCCGTTCCGCCGCAACGGCGCCCACACCGCGCCGAGCAACGCCGCATTCGATGCCGACCTCCGCGCCCGCAACCCGGCCTGGGGCGTGCGCGACCTGGAAGCGGTCGCCGCACTGGCCGCGGGGGCGGGCCTCGCGCCGCCGGCGGTCACCGAAATGCCCGCCAACAACCTGACCGTGATCTTCCGCAAGACGCCCTGATAGCGGGCATCGGAAAGTCGCAGAAGATATATTATGGAAAGAACGCGCGCGCGAAGGCGCGGGCGTTCAGTCCATAATATTCGAAACGCTCGTCGGCTCGCATGGGACTTGCAGCACCTGGCCGTCGAAGCCGGGCTCCACGCCCGCCGGCAGGTTCGCCTGCAGCCAGGCCCAGTCCATGTCGGTGCCCATATGCGTCAGCACCGTCCGCCGTGGCCGCAGCAATGCCACCCAGTCCAGCACCCGGCCCAGCCAGGCATGCGTCCGGTGCTCGGCGCGCTGGAAACAGCCGACCACCCAGGTGTCCACGCCCGCCAACGCCGCGAACGCCGCCGCATCCAGATCGACCACGTCGGTCGAATAGCCGAATCCGCCCACGCGCAGCCCCAGCGACCGGGTGAACCCATGGTCCTGGTCGAACAAGCGCACCGACAATCCCGCCGCCACGATCATCCCATCCGGTGAGACAACCCGCGGCACCAGCACCGGCCGGAAGAAATTGGGCGGCTGCCACGGCCGGAAGGCGTAGTTGAAGCGCTGGTCGAGCTCCGCCAGCGTCGCCTCGGTGCCGAACGCATCGAGCGGCCTGCCGATCACCCGGTTCAGCAGCCGCACGTCGTCCAGCCCGGTGATGTGGTCGGCATGCGCATGGGTGAACAGCACCGCCCCCACCCGCGCGATCCCGCACTCCAGCAACTGCTCGCGCAGATCGGGCGGCGTGTCGACCAGCAGCACCTCCCCTGCCCCGCCGTCGATGGCGATCGCCGCCCGCCGCCGCCGGTTGCGCCGCTCGGCCGGATCGCACATCCCCCAGTCGCCCCGCCCGTCGGCACCGCCGATCATCGGCACCCCCGCCGAACCGCCGGTGCCGAGCAGCGTCACCCGCATCAGGCGGCTTTCTTGAACAACCGCCGGAAATTCGCGGTGGTCAGTTCGGCGACCTCGTCCGGCGTCATGCCATGCACTTCGGTCAGCACCCTGGCGGTGTGCGGCACGTAGCCCGGCTCGTTGCGCTTGCCCCGGAACGGCACCGGCGCCAGGTACGGCGCATCCGTCTCCACCAGCAGCCGCTCGCGCGGAACGTCGCGCGCGATATCCCTGATTTCCTGCGACTTCGGGAAAGTCAGGATGCCGGAGAAGCTGACATGGCCGCCCAGCGCCAGCGCCGCCTCGGCCAGCGCCCGGGTCGAGCTGAAGCAGTGCAGCAGGAAGTCATACGGCCCCTCCGCATGCTCCTCGCGCAGGATGGCGATGATGTCGGCATCGGCATCGCGCGCATGGATCGCCAGCGGCAGCCCGGCCAGCCGCGCGGCGCGGATATGCGCCCGGAAGCTCGCCTGCTGCACGTCGCGCGGCGCCTTGTCGTAGAAATAGTCGAGCCCGGACTCGCCGATCCCGATCACCTTCGGATGATCCGCCTCCGCTGCGATCGCCTCCGGCGCCGGCACCGGCAGCTCGCCGGCGTTGTGCGGATGGATGCCCACCGTGCACCACACGTTCGGATAGGCCTCGGCAATGCCCCGCACCACGTCCGACTGCGTCAGCCGCGTGCCGATGGTCACCATCTCGCCCACGCCCGCCGCCGCGGCACGCGCCAGCACGCCGGCACGGTCCTCCCCCTGGAAATAGTCCAGATGGCAATGCGAATCTATCAACATCAGGCGCTTACGAAGCCTCTTCAACAAATCGCGGAAACACGCCCTGCGGCGCCGGCAGCGCCGTCCCGTCGGGCAGCGCCACCGCAAGATCGGCCAACATCCGCGCCGCCGCCGGCACGCCCAGCTGGTCCAGCATCCGCCCCATGCTGTCCGGCATCACCGGCTGCAGCACGGTGGCCACCACCCGCAGCACGTCGGCCAGCACCCGCAGCACGGCCTCCATGCGCGCCGGGTCGGTCTTGCGCAGCGCCCAGGGCGCCTGCCGGTCGATATAGCCGTTGCCGGCGCGGATCACCTTCCACACCTCTTCCAGCGCCTCGTGGAAGGCCTGCCGGTCCATCATCCCGCGCAGCGTCGCCGGCAGCGCCGCCGCCGCCGCCAGCAGCGCCGCATCCTCCTCGGTCGCCGCGCCCCGCGCCGGCAGCGCGCCCCCGCAATTGCGCGCGATCAGGCTCAGGCTCCGCTGCGCCAGGTTGCCCAGGTCGTTGGCCAGCTCCACGTTCAGCCGCGAAATCAGCGCCTTGCGGCTGAAATTGCCGTCATTGCCGAAAGGCACCTCGCGCAGCAGAAAGAATCGCACCGGGTCCAGCCCGTAGCTGTTCACCAGCTCCGCCGGCGCGATCACGTTGCCCAGCGACTTGGACATCTTCTCGCCCTCGATCGTCCACCACCCATGGGCGAACACTCGCTTCGTCACCGGCAGCCCGGCCGACATCAGGAAGGCCGGCCAGTACACCGCGTGAAAGCGCAGGATATCCTTCCCGACCATGTGCAGGTCCGCCGGCCAGAAATCGCGCCGTGGCCCCTCCCCCGGCCAGCCCGTCGCCGTCACATAGTTGGTCAGCGCGTCGAGCCACACATACATCACGTGCTTGGGGTCGCCCGGCACCTTCACGCCCCAGGCGAAGCTGGCCCGGCTGATCGACAAATCGCGCAGCCCGCCGCGCACGAAGCTCAGCACCTCGTTGCGCCGCGCCTCGGGCGCGATGAAATCGGGATGCGCCGCGTAGAAATCGAGCAGCCGCTGCTGCCAGGCGCCGAGCCGGAAGAAATAGCTCGGCTCCACCACCCACTCCACCGGCGCGCCGCTCGGCGCCACCTTCCTGCCGTCCGGCAGCGTGCGCAGCTCGTCCTCGTCGTAGAAGGCCTCGTCGCGCACCGCGTACCAGCCCTCGTAGCCGCCGAGGTAGATGTCGCCGGCCGCCTCCAGCCGCTTCCAGATTTCGGCGCTGGCCGCCTTGTGGCGGTCCTCCGTGGTGCGGATGAAGTCGTCGTTGGAAATGCCCATGATCCGCACCATGTCGCGGAACGCCACGCTCACCTTGTCGGTGAAATCCTGTGCCGCCATGCCGGCGTCGGCGGCGGCCTTCTCCACCTTCTGGCCGTGCTCGTCGGTGCCGGTCAGGAAGAACACGTCGTAGCCGTCCAGCCGCTTCCACCGCGCCAGCACGTCGCAGGCGAGCGTGGTGTAGGCGTGGCCGATATGCGGCACGTCGTTGACGTAGTAGATCGGCGTCGTGACGTAGAATCTCGGTTTCATGGCATTCCTGGGGTCTTGCCGGCCAGCCAGCCGAAACCGGCGACAAGCGCCTGGCGCTTGTCCAGCCGTGCGCCCTCGGTCTCGTCCTGCAGCCGCGTCAGCGCGTGCCACACGTCGACCCAGGCATCAAGGGGGCGCGCGCCGAGCAGCCGCGCCTGGTCCGGATCGGCCCGCCCCCGCGCCGCGTCCCGCACCGCCGCCGCCACCCCGGCCCGCAGCAGGTCCATGAAGGTGGAAAACGCGCTCTCCTCGCGCCCCAGCCGATCGGCCACCTCGTGCGCCCGCAGCATCGGCAGGTCCGGCACCGATCCGCCAGCACCTGATCGACCAGTCCCGGCCACCGCCACCCCGTCGCCCGCCGCGAGCGCCAGGGCGCGCCCGATCGAGCCCTCGGCCAGCCCCACGATCCGCCGCGTCGTCGCCTGGCGAGACCCGGCCGGTAGCGCGAGCAGCCGGGCCATCGCGGCCTCGCCCAGCGGTCCAGCCGCAGCCGGCGGCAGCGGCTGCGGATCGTCGGCAGCAGCCTTCCGGCGCGGAGCAGGTCAGCAGCAGCACGGCCCGCGCCGGCGGCTCCTCCAGCACCTTCAGCAGCGCGTTGGCGGCGCTGCGGTTCAAATCCTCGGCCCCGTCCACCACCACCACCCGCCAGCCGCCCTCGGCCGGGGTCAGGTGCATGAAGCCGGCGATGCGGCGGACGTCGTCGACCACGATCTCGGCGCGCAGCCTGCCGCGGTCGTTCAGCGTGCGCTCGACCGTCAGCAGGTCGGCATGGCTCGCCGCCGCGACCCGGCGGAACACCGGGTGGCTCTCCGGCAATTCCAGCGTCCCCTCCGGCGCCCCCGCCAGCAGCCGGCGGGCAAAGCGGAAGGCGAGCGTCGCCTTGCCGGTCCGCCCGGCCCGCTGATCAGCCAGGCATGATGCTGCAGCCGCGCCCCCGGATCGCCTCGGCAAGCGTCCTTTCCGTTGCTTCATGGCCGATCAGGTGCGGATTCGCGCGCGGAAGGGGGCCGACATCTGCGCGCGCTTCTACCGCCGTCAGCCCGGTGTGCATCTCCCCCAAGGTTGCAGATCACCTCGTTGTTGCCGAACCCCTTGGTGGCGATGCCCTGCGTGCGCATCCACTCCACGCGTGACGGATGCAGGATCGGCATGGGTAACGCCGTCGAGATTGCCCATCACATCGTTGTTCGCAAATGCGCAGCAGTTCCCGATAGCCCTGCCGCGCAAACACCCATCGCACTCCCGTCCGTCGACGTTCCACAGCTTCCGCTCCGGCGGTGTAGGCTCGCGGCGCATACGCATACCCACAAGCCGCCCCTTCCTTCCCCCCTCCCCTTGTGGGAGGGGCCGTGCCATGCGCAACCGCCGCCCGAGCCATCCTGCTCCGGCTCCGTTGCATCACGCCGCAGCGTGCGCGCGCGGGGAATGCTCATCCCACATCCACCGCTGCCAGCACGCGGAAGCCGCCACCGCCGCCACCCCCGCCGCCGTCAACCACCACGCAGCGTTCCGGCGCCCCCGCCGCCACCGCGCGGAAGCCCCCGCCCCGCACCCGCGCGAAGAACCCTTCCCCCAGGCTCTCGTAGCGGTCCGCGCCCCCTCCCCTGCCCGCCAGCCGCGCCACCGACACCTCCACCGGAACGTCCAGCACCAGCGTCAGGTCGGGCACCAGCCCCAGCAGCCCCGCCAGCGCCGCGATCATGCCCCGGTCCGCGTCCTGGCCGTAGCCCTGGTAGACCATCGTGGAATCGGCGAACCGGTCGCACACCACCCAGATCCCGGCCGCCAGCGCCGGGCGGATCGTCCGCGCCGCGTGCTCGGCCCGCGCCGCGAAATGCAGCATCGCCTCGGCCGGCGGCGACCAGGCGACCGGTCCGTTCAGCAGCAGGTCCCGCAGCAGCTCCGCCCCCGGCGCCCCCCCGGGCTCGCGCGTGCGCAGCACCGGCAGCCCCCGCAGCGCCAGCGCCTCGGCCAGCAGCCGCGCCTGCGTCGACTTGCCGCCGCCCTCGCCGCCTTCCAGGGTGATGAAGCGCCCCGGCGTCAGCTGCCGAACACCATGCGCGTCAGCACGGCCGTCGCCCGCCCCGGCAGGCCCAGCCGCGGCACGTCGGCGCCGGCCAGCAGCGGCAGGCTCAGGTCCGGCACCCCGGCCCCGGTCACCGCAAGCCGCCCCAGCGTCATCCCGCGCGTCACCGGCGCCGGGATCGGCCTCGTGTATTCCACCGTGATCCTCGCGCGGTTGCGCCAGCCCCGCGGCATCGTCACCACCACGTCGCGTCCGCCCACCAGCAGCACGCTCGCCGCCGTCCCCAGCCACACCGGCGCCTGCTCGATCGTGTCGCCGGCGGTGAACAGCGTCACGTCCTCGAACTCGCGGAACGTCCACTCCAGCAGCCGCTCGCTCTCCTCGGCGCGCGCGCATCGTCTCCAGGCCGTTGACCACCACGATCGTCCGCCGCCCCTGGCGCTGGGCGCTCACCACCATGCCGTAGCCGCCATCGTCGGTATGCCCGGTCTTGAGCCCGTCGGCGATCCCCTTCTGCACCAGCGTGTTGCGGTTTTCCTGCTCGATATTGTTGAACTTGAAGGATTTCTCCGCGTCGTAGCGATAGTATTCGGGGAAGTCGGCGATCAGCCGCCGCGCCAGCACCGCGATGTCCCGGGCACTCATCCGGTGCTCCGGGTCGGGCCAGCCGGTGGTGTTGCGGAACCCGTGTGCTCAGGCCGATCTCGCGCGCCTTGGCGTTCATCAGCTCGACGAACTGCTCCTCCGACCCCGCCGTGCCCTCCGCCAGCACGATGCAGGCATCGTTGCCCGACTGGATGATCATGCCGCGGATCGGGTCCTCCACCTTCACCGCGGCGCCGACCTGGACGAACATCTTCGACCCCCATCCGCCAGGCGCGCTCGCTGACCGGCAGCTCCTGGTCCAGCTTCAGCCGCCCCGCCCGCAGCATTCCGTAGACGATGTAGGCGGTCATCAGCTTGGTCATCGAGGACGGCGTCATCGCGACGTCGGCGTCCTTGTCCAGCAGCGTGGCGCCGGTGTTGTGGTCGAGGATGATGGCGAACTTGGCGGCCGTGTCGAGCGGGCCGAGCGGCGCGTGTGGCCGGCGCGCTGCCGGCGGGCATCGGTCCGCCGCCGCCGGCGCGGCGGGCGCTGGGCGGCGGCTTGGCCGGCGGGTGGCGCGGCGCCAGGGCGCCGGCGCGTGGCGAGCGCGATGGCGGCGGACAGCAGGTGGCGGCGGTCGACGGGTGAGCACAGCGTGTCTCCTCGCGATCGACCTACCCCAGCCCGGGCCGGCGGTCACGGCCTATTCGACGATGATCCGGCCGTCCGGCGCGCGGCCGGCAGGACCCGGCGCAGCGCCGCCTCGGCGGCCGGCAGGGTCAGGAAGGGGCCGATACGCACGGTGAACGCGCGGTCCCGCGGCGCGTTGTGGTCGGTGGCATGCGCGCGCCGAAGCCGGCGAAGGCGGGCGCGCATGATCACGCGTGCCGCATCGGCGCGGGTGAAGCCGCCGCATTCGATGGCGAGAGCTGGCCCGGCCGCGGCGCGCCCAGACCTGCTCGGCCAGGCGCAGCGCGTCGCCGCCCGGCGCCGCGGCGCCGGCGCTGGCGACGACGGGGGCCGCGGGCGGCGCTGCGCTGGCGGACTGGGCCGCCCCCGGCGGCGGCGCCAGCGTCTCGGCCTGCACGCCGCCCGCCGGCGCGCTCGCCACCGCCAGCGTCGGCCCGTCCTGGCGCAGCCCGGCCACCATCCGCCGGCTCCGCCTCCTGCACCTGCACCCGCACCCGGAACGCCGCCGGGATCGGCCGCGCCCAGCAGCTGGGCGGTCGGCGGGTGACGCCGACGGCCGCGCGGGGTCGGCGGGGCCGCGGTCGTTGATCCGCACCAGGACCTGGCGGCCGTTCTCCAGGTTGGTGATCCGGGCCAGCGCCGGAAGCTGCAGCGTCGGTGGCTGGCCGCCAGCGCGCCGCCGTCGAAGGCCTCGCCGTTGGCGGTGTTGCCGCCGACGCTGACCTAGATGGCCATGCCGGTCTCGACCAGGGTGAAGTTCTCGGCGCGGATAGCGCCCACCCCGCCCGGCCTGTGCGGCTCGCCCAGCACGTAGCGCGGGTTGGCCGCCGCCGAAGCCGCAACCGGCGAGGCCGCCCAGGCAGCGCGACCAGCAGGCCCCGCCGCCTCATGTCGCCGACCACGGCGTCGCCGATCAGGCCCACGGCGAGCGCGTAGAAGTCGGACGGGTTGTAGCGCCGGATGGCGAGGAAATTGGGATGGCAGGCCAGGAACGCCTCGCCCCCCGCCCCGCCCGGCAGGATCACCGCCGCCATCGTCTCCGGCGGCGCGCCGCGCGGATGCCGGCGCCACCCCCATTCGGCCAGCGCCGACTTGCGGGTTGTCGCGCCCGCCCAGCGCGGGGGTTGAAGCCCGGCGGCAGGCGGATCGGTTGGCCCCAGGGCAGCCGGTCGGTCCATCCCGACCTGGCCAGGTAGTTGGCGATCGAGCCGAAAATATCGCCGATATCGCCCCAGATGTCGCGCTTGCCGGTGCCCGGGAAATCGACCGCGAACTTCAGGTAGCTGTCGGGCATGAAGTGCGGCTGCCCCATCGCCCCGGCATAGCTGCCCGACATGCGATCGGGCGTGATGTCCCCGGCCTCGATGATCTTCAGCGCGTCCATCAGCTGGCCGCGGAAGAACGCCGCCCGCCGCCCCTCCCAGGCCAGCGTCGCCAGCGCCTCGATCACGTTGAAGCCGCCGGTGAACTGGCCGTAGCCGGATTCCAGCCCCCAGATGCCCATGATCGGCCCGGGTGCCAGGCCGAAGCGCGCCTGCATCTCGGCGATCAGGGCGCGGTGGCAGGCGTAATGTTCGCGGCCGCGGGCGATGCGGGCGTCCGAGATCACCTTCTGCCGGTACGCCCAGGTCAGGGTGAATTCGGGCTGGCGGCGGTCGAGCTCGATCACCTTCTGGTTGATCTGCACCCCTTGAAGGCCCGCTCCAGCGTCGCCGCGCGGATGCCGGCGCGGCCCGCATCGGCCTTCGCGCCCTTGATGAAGGCGGCAAAGCTGGCCGTGGCCTGCGGGCCCTGGGTCGGCCCGGCGGCGATCAGCAGGGGGGCGGCGAGGAGCGTGCGGCGCGCGATCATCCGTCATCGCCCGGCGCGCCCGGCGGTCGTGCCCAGTACGGCTGCATCCAGCAGGATCGCCAGCAGCGCCGCCGCGGCCGCGAGCAGCAGGCCATAGCCGCCGCCGGTGCGCGCGAAGGAACGAAGGCGACCCATAGGCCCTGCGATCGCCTGGAGCCTGCCGAGACACCGTGGCCGCGCTCCAGATCGCCCGGTGCCGCTCCGCGTCGCCGGCCGAGAAATCCTGCGCCCGGCCCAGCGCGAACGAGACGATGCCCGGCGTGAACGCCCCGGCGACCACGGCCGAGACCATGACCGCCGCAGTGCCGTGGGAGACCAGCGGCAGTGCCACCGCACCCGCCTGCACCGGCAGCGCCCAGCGCATGGCCCGGGCGAAGCCGATCCGGTCGGCGATCCAGCCGGCCGCCAGCGGCCCCGCCGCGGCGCCCACGCCATAGGCCACCCAGGCCTGCGCGCCCGCCGCGATGCCGAGCCCGAGCCCCCGCGCCACGAAATCGGCCAGGAACACCATGTGCGGCACCAGCCCCACCGCGCACAGCCCGTACTGCAGGATGAACAGCAGCGTGTCCCGCTCCCATCGCACCCCCGGCGCGGCCGGCCGCGCGGGCGGCGGCGGCGGCCAGCGGGTCCAGGCCAGCGCGGTCAGCGCCAGGCACAGCAGCCCGATGCCGGCCCACGCCATGCCCAGCCCCCGCGCCAGCAGCAACGGCACCAGCGTGCCGGAGGCGATGGCGCCGAGGCCGACGCCGGTGAACACCCCGCCGCCGATCATGCCCCGCCGCCGCGGATCGGTCCGCGCCA
>JBGAIK010000061.1:0-21302 GCA_044225615.1 Acetobacteraceae bacterium
AAGCCGACCGGAAGCGTCAACGCCTACGATCTCTATCTTCGCGCCTTGTCCAGCTATTACCGCTTCACCAGCGAAAGCGTCTCGGAAGCATGGCGGCTGCTCCACCAGGCCATGTCGCTCGATCCAGGCTTCGTTCTCGCTCGCGCCCTTGCGGCGCGCTGCGGGTCCACGATGGCGCTGTTCTTCGATTCGCATCATCGCGCTACGCCCGATGGCGATCGCGCCCTCGCCTATGCTCGCGAAGCCCTCAATGCCGCGGGCGACGATCCCGTCACGATCTGCCACGCGGCGGAGGCATACACCTACTTCACCCGCGACGCCGCCGCCGGCCGGGCGGCGCTGGATCGTGCGGCGGTCCTCAGCCCCGATTCCCCGACAGTCCTGATTTCCTTCGGCTGGACAAAGCTATTTGATCTCGACTGGCAGGCCGGGCTCGACGATCTGACACGTGCGAGGCGGCTGAGCCCGCTCGGCCCCACCCTGCGGAGGATCAATTTCGGCTTGGCCATTGCCATGAACGAGACAGGCCGATCCGACGAGGCCATCGCGCTCTTCCAGCGCGTCATGGCCGCAGGCGTCGGTGCGCCGTTCGGACGCCCCAACCTCATCCTTGCCCTGGTCGACGCCGGACGCCTCGACGAAGCCCGCGAGGTAGCCCGCGCCCACCTCGCCGACCGTCCGGAGACGCTGCAGACCATGCGTCAGCGTGCCGCCCCCTTCCGCACGCCCTACATCGATCGCGTCATCGCCGCCATGCGCCTCGCCGGCATCCCCGAATGACAGCACCTGAACCTCCGACCGGCTTCGGCCCCTACCGGCTCGACCGCGCCGGTGGCCGCCTGCTGCGCGACGACAAGCCAATCCCCCTCGGCCGCCGCGCCTTCGACACCCTCCTCGCCCTGCTCGACGCCAACGGCGAGACCCTCTCCAAGGACACGCTGCTCGCCACCGTCTGGCCCGGCCTCGTGGTCGAGGAGAACAACCTCCAGGTTCAGATCTCCGCCCTGCGCAAGGCCCTCGGCGACGGCTGGATCGCCACCGTCCCGGGCCGCGGCTATCGCCTCGCCACTGTGCCGCCGACCACAGCTTCACCGCCAACCGACGCCTCGCCCCCGCTGCCCGACCGCCCCTCCATCGCCGTGCTGCCCTTCGCCAATCTCTCCGGCGATCCCGACCATGCCTTCGTCGCCGACGGCATCGCAGAGGACATCCTGACCGAGCTGTCCCGCGACCACCGCCTCTTCGTCATCGCCCGCGCCTCCAGCTTCGCCTACCGCGACCGCGACGCCGACATCCGCGCCATCGGCCGTGACCTTGGCGTCCGCTACGTGCTCGACGGCTCCCTCCGCCGCGCCGGCGACGCATGGCGCCTCACCGTCCGCCTCAACGACGCCGTCGCCGGCACCGCCGTCTGGTCCGAACGCTACGACCGCGCTGGCGCGGACCTCCTCGCCCTGCAGGACGAGATCACCGCCGCCGTCACACTGGCCGTCGGCATCGCCCTCGACGGGGCCGAGCGTGAACGCGCTGCCAGCAGGCCCACAGCCAACCTCTCCGCCTGGGAATCCTATCAGCGCGGCATGTGGCACTGGGCCAGGGGCGGCGCTGAGGAAACCCGGACCGCCATCGGCTTTTTCGAGCGCGCCCACCAGCAGGACCCCGCGTTCGCCCTGCCCCTGCTCGCTCTCGCCCGCACGACCGACAACCTGACCAACATCTATGCGGTCATTCCCTTCGACGAGGGCGTCGCCCGCTCGCTCGACTACGCGCGCCGCGCGCTTGCGCTCAACCCGAATGACGCCGATTCGCTCGCGGCCGTCGCCCTGCTGAGCCTCATGGCGGGTGACCGCGAAGCCAGCAGTGCCGCCCTCCGCCGCGCCGAGGCCGCCGCTAACGCAGGCTCCGTCTACTTCCATCGCATGCGCGGCCTGCTCTTCAACGTCAGCGACCGCCCCGCCGAGGGACGCGCCAGCCTTGAACAGGCCCTGCGGCTCGATCCTCAGGCGCCAACGCGTTTCATCGTCGAAAGCCAGATTGCCTACGCATTGTTCCTGGAGCATCGCTTCGCCGAAGCCGAGCAGGCGCACCGCGCTGTCCTGGTCACGCGGCCGGACCACTACTTCGCCCGCCTTGGCATTGCGGTGTGCCTCGTGCGCCTGGGACGGATCGCGGACGCACGCTCCTACCTCGCCGAGATAGCGGCCGTGGACCCGGTGCGCCTGTCGCGGGTGGCGCGGCAGCAGGTCACCTGGTTCGGTCCAACCCTGTCGGCCGCACTCGCCGACTGCCTTCGCATTGCCGGCTGGGCAGAACCCGCCAGCGCCCCTGGCCAAGTCTCGCCGACCTGAATAGGCTTCCCGCAACGAAGCCCGGAGGAGACCCGCCATGGCCCGCATCAATCGCCTCGTCGAACTGCTCCGCGAAGGCCAGGCGATCTATTACGACGGCCCCCATTCCGGCCACGTGCTTACCCGCGAGCAGGGCATGGCCGACGCCGCGACCTGGGCCGACTACATCAATGTCGGCATGGAGCACGGCTGTTTCGACATGACCGGCCTCGAGAACTACATGCGCGGCATGGTCGAGGCCGGCACCACCCGCTCCGGCCATCGCACGCCGGCCGTGATCGTCGAGGCCCCGGTCAACGGCACCGACGAGATGAACGTCCGCCAGAACGCCTGGCAGTTCCGCCAGATCCTCGGCCGCGGCGTCCACGGCATCCTGCTCTGCCAGGCCGAGACCGCCGACGCCGTGCGCGCCTTCGTCGAATCGTGCCGCTACCCGCACAACCTGCTGGCGGTGGACCCGGCGCTGCCCACGCCGCTGCAGCGCATGGACGGCATGGTCCGCGGCCGGCCGGCGAAGCACAAGCTCGGCATCGGCACCCGCGGGCGCGGCTCGGAAACCACCGCCGCGCCGATCTGGGGCATCTCCCCCATGGAGTATTTCGCCCGCGCCGACCCCTGGCCGCTCAACCCCGACGGCGAGCTGATCCTCGGCGTCAAGCTCGAAAGCCCCGAGGGCGTGGCCAACTGCGAGGCCATCATCGCCACCCCCGGCCTCGCCTTCGCCGAAATTGGCCCGGGCGATCTCAGCCTCTCGCTCGGCTCGCCGGAGGTCCGCAACGACCCCTACCCGCCCGAGATGCAGGCCGCCCGCGACCGCATCCTCGCCGCCTGCCTCAGGCATGGCGTCGCCTTCCTCGAATCCTGCAAGCCCGCCAACATCGCGGCCCGCATCGACGAGGGCGTGCGCGTGATCGCCGGCCACAACCCGGAGACCGCCAAGGTCGGGCGCGCCCACCAGAAGCGCGCCATGCCGGTGTGACACGCGGCGTCCGCGCCCGCGCGGACGGGGAATGATCTAGATTTGAACGGAACCGGGAACGACAGCCCCACCCCGCGCGTGCTAGCGCGGGGCATGACCGATACACTCCTGACCCGGCCGCTGATCACCATCGACATCCCGGGTGCGGGTTCCGCCTATATTCTCGGCGCGAACACGGCGGGCCAGTTCGTCGGCGGCTATGCCGATGCGGCCGGCATCAGGCACGGCTTCATCTATGACCTCACCACCGCGGGCGTCGCGTCTTTCGACGTCCCCGGCGCCGACTGGACGACGATCTACGACATCAACGCCGCCGGCGACATCACGGGCTGGTACTCGCGCCACGGCACCGTCCTGGGCTTCGTCCGCCATGGCGGAATGGTCGAAACCGTCGCCCCGCCCGGCGCGACGTATGTCGACAGCGTTCGCATCAACGATGCGGGGCAGATTGCCGGCAGCTTCGTCGCCGCCGGCAGCCCCTTCGTCACCCATACCTTCCTGTTGCAGGACGGCGTCTATCAGACGCTCGACGCCCCCGGTGCGGTCAGCAGCTCCTTCGTCGATCTCACCGCGAACGGGACCGTGCTCGGCGCATATTTCGACGGCCGCAGCACGGGCGGCGTCTACATCTACCATGACGGCACCTACAGCGCGTTCGGCTATCCCGGCATCGACCTGGCAACGCCCAAGGCCATCAACGCGGCCGGACAGGTCGCCGGCCTGATCGCCTTCCCCGACCGCGGCCCCGGCATCGGCTTCTACAGCGGCTTCGTCTACAGCGACGGCGTCGCGTCCTACCGCGGGTTCCTGCAGACCCAGGCCGGCCTCGTCTGCGTGCTCATCGACGGTCCCGGCACGGTCATCGTCAACAACGTCCGCATCAGCAGCATCGGCGGCGTGATGGCCGACGGCACGGTGTTCGGGAGCTACCTCACCGTCGAGAACGGCATCCAGCGCGAACACCCCTATATCGGCGCGCTGCCCGCCTCCGGTGGCGCCACGCTCGCCTCCGGCGCCACCTACGACCTGTCCCCCGGCCCGCTTTCCCTCGGTCAGGCCCGGCTCGGCGACGCCGCGGCGATGGCCCTGCGCCTCAACAACCTGTCGGCCCCCGGCTCCGGCCACGTGCTCGGCGCCACGCTCGATGTCTCGGCTGGCCTCACCGCCGCGGGCGCCATCTCCGGCCTCGCGCCAGGCGGCATGGACATCGGCACGCTCAGGGTCGGGCTCGACACCGGCAGCGTCGGCGTCAAGTCCGGCAGCGTCGCCGTCACCCTCACCGACGCGGCCGGCGGCCCGCCCGGCACGGCGCAGATTGCCGCCTTCGGCACCGTCTACAGCGCCGCCACCCTCGCCCTCGCCGCCACCACCATCGATCTCGGCACGCGCCACGTCGGCGCCTTCGGCGGCAGCATCGCCGTCGCCAACGCCGCCCCCGCGGGCAGCTTCTCGGAAGGCCTCACCCTAGCCCTGTCCGCATCGGGCACCGCAACGCTCTCGGGCGGCCTGGCCCGGCTTGCCGCCGGCGCCGCCGCCGATCTCGGCTTCCTCCTCGATCCGGGCACGAGCGGCACGTTCGACGTCGCCGCCACGCTGGCCGCGACCTCCGACGGTGCCGGCATCGATGCCCTCGCCCCGCTCGCCCTCGGCGACACGGCGCTTCATCTCATCGGCACCGCGGTGAACTACGCCGTGGCCCAGCCGGTGCTGCTCGGCGGCCCCTTCACCCTCACCGGCAGCGGCACCGCCTACGTGCTCGACCTCGGCACCCTGACCCTGAACAGCGGCCCGGTCTCCGCCCGGCTCGGCCTGCGCAACGCCGCCGCCGGCCTCGCCGACCCACTCGGCGGCGCCTTCAGCTTCACCGCCGCGCCGGGCTTCGCCAACCCCGCCGACACCACCGCCTCCGGCATCGCCGCCGGCGACGTCCACGCCCTCTCCGAAGCGCTGGCCTTCACCCCCGGCACTCCCGGCATCCACGGCGAGACCTTCACCATCGCGCCGACCGGCGATTTCAACGGCACCGGCTACCCGCTCGGCACCATCACCGTCACCGTCCACGCGCTGGTTGTCGGCCGCCCCCAGGCCGACACGATCCATGGCACGCCGCTGCCCGACCTGCTCGCCGGCGAAGGCGGCGCCGACCTCATCACCGGCTACCCGCAGGACGGCGACGGCACGCAAGACAGCGACACGCTGCAGGGCGGCGACGGCCGCGACACGCTGCTCGGCGGGCGCGGCGACGACAGCCTGGACGGCGGCAGCGGCGCCGACCGCATGGAAGGCGGCGCCGGCGACGACTCGTACATCATCAACATCGCGCAGGACACGGTGATCGAGGCGCCGGATGCCGGCAATGACACGGTCTTCCTGCTGGCCGGCTTCTACGCGCTGCCCGAGAATGTCGAGAACCTCACCCTCGGCACCACCGCCACATCCGGCTGGGGCAACGCGCTCGACAACGCGCTGACCGGCAATACCGTCGCCAACGAGCTGCGCGCCGGCGCGGGCAACGACACCGTCCTGGGCGGCGGCGGCGACGACCGCCTGGTCGGCGGCACCGGCAGTGACAGCCTGGCCGGCGGCGCCGGCAACGACACGCTGGACGAGCCCGGCGCCGGCGCCACCGGCGCCGACACGCTCGCCGGCCGCGCCGGCGCCGACACCTATTTCGTCGACAATGCCGGCGATGCGGTGATCGAGGCGCCCGGCGGCGGCAGCGACACGATCGTCTCCCTGCTGCGCTTCACCGCGCTGCCCGCGAACGTCGAATCCCTGATCATGCAGACCACGGCGCCCGCCACCGGCTGGGGCAATGCCGCAAGCAACCGTATCGTCGGCGGCCAGGGCGCGGACACGCTGCGCGGCGGCATGGGCAACGACACGCTGGAGGGCGGCCCCGGTGCGGACCTGCTGCATGGCGGCGGCGACGCCGACGTCTTCGTGCTGCGCGCCGGCGACGCCCAAGGCGACAGGATCGACGACTTCATGCCGGGCGTCGACCAGCTCCGGCTCGAAGGCTTCGGCCTGCCGGCCAACGGCGCGTCGTTCACCCCGCTCTCCGCCGTCACCTGGCAGATCACCCCCGCCGGCGGCGGCCCCGCCACGCTGCTCCGCCTGAACCCGGTCATCCCCCTGCCCGGCGACGTGCATTTCTTCTGACCGCCGGCCGGGCCGCGCGGGTCCCGGCCTGCCGCGCGCCTCGACCGGTGGCCGTGCACCGGATCGTCGTTGACCGGAAGCATGGCGATCGTCTGCCCGTAGTCGAACCGTTCGGTGGCCACCTGCCGGTACGGCTCGGCATATCGGGGCGACGGCGATGCGGGCGGTCAGCGCGCGCCCGTCGGCGCGGCGGACGGCCGCGCGCTCGGGCGGGGCGTCCACGCCGGCCACCGCGGTCGCGGCCAGCAGCGTCGCCTTCCCCGAATCCTGCAAGCCCGCCAACATCGCAGCCCGCATCGACGAGGGCGTGCGCGTGATCGCCGGCCACAACCCGGAGACCGCCAAGGTCGGGCGCGCCCACCAGAAGCGCGCCATGCCGGTGTGACCCGGCCGGCGGAGCGCTCAGTACAGCGTCGCCTGCACCCGCGCGGCCAGCGCGGCGTCGTACTCCGCGCCGCCGACCTTTGCCGCCGACAGGTCCTTGAGGATCGTTCCGGTGCTGGGCAGGTCGCTGCGGGCGATGCGCCGGTCCGGGTTCCACAGTTCGGCGCGGACCACGGCGCGCGAGCACTGGAAGAACACGGTCAGGACGTGGACGACCAGCACCGAGCGCGGCAGCTTGCCGTCGACGGCGAAGCGCGCGAGCAGCGCCGGATCGACGCTGATCTCGGCGCGGCCATTCACCCGCAGCGTCTCGCCGACGCCGGGGATCAGGAACAATAGCGCCACCCGCGGATCGGCCAGCACGTTGCGCAGGCTGTCGATGCGGTTGTTGCCGCGCCGGTCGGGCAGCAGCAGCGTGCGCTCGTCGGCGATCTCCACGAAGCCCGGCGCGTCGCCGCGGGGGGTTACGTCCACCATCGCGCCGACGGTCGCCAGCGCGCAGAACGGGGCCGCACGGATCATCGCCTGGTAGTGGGGGTGCAGCGTGGGCACCTCCTTCATCACCGAGGCGTCGCCCGGCTCGCCATAGAGCGCCTGGAGCGCGGCGGCGTCGCGGATGATATGGTCGGGCATGCCTACACCTGTCGCAATCGTCACGGGGTTCCTCGGCAGCGGCAAGACGACGCTGATCGCCCGCCTGCTGCGCGACCCCGCCTACGCGGGCACGGCGGTGATCGTCAACGAGTTCGGCGAGATCGCGCTCGACCACACGCTGATGGCGGTGGGCGACGAGACGCTGCTGGCCCTGTCCACCGGCTGCCTGTGCTGCGCGGTGCGGACCGACCTGGTGGCCACGCTGCTCGACCTCGACCGCCGCCGCGCGACCGGCGAGATCGCCTTCGCCCGCGTGCTGATCGAGACCTCGGGCCTGGCCGACCCGGCGCCGATCCTGCACGCGCTGATGACCGACGCGGCCCTCGCCGGCCGCTTCGCGCTGGGCGGCGTGCTGACCCTGGTGGACAGCCTGCTCGGCGCGGCCACGCTGGCCGCCCACCCCGAGGCGCGGCGGCAGGTGGCGTTCGCCGACCACCTGCTGCTCACCAAGACCGACCTCGCCGCGGCCACCGCGGCACTGCTGGCCGCACTCGGCGCGCTGAGCCAGGCGCGGCCGTCGGCCGGGATGCCGGCCGCCGCGACCCTGTTCGCGCCGCCGCCGATGCCGCCCGACGCCCCCGCGCGGCCAGCCCACACGCCCGGCATCGCCGCCTGCGTGATCCGCCGCACCACGCCGGTGCCGGCGCTGGCGCTGACCCTGCTGGTGCAGGCCTTGGCCGAGCAGTGCGGGGCCAAGCTGCTGCGGCTGAAGGGCATCGCCGACCTCGCCGAGGCGCCGGACCGGCCGGCGGTGCTGCATGCCGTGCAGCACGTGGTGGCGCCGGTGGAGTTCCTCGCGGGCTGGCCGGCGGGTGGCCGGGAGACACGGATCGTGGTCATTGGCACCGGCATTCCGCCCCATTTCCCGGCGCGGCTGCTCGATGCGATCATGACCGAAGTTGCGGAGCAGGCCGATGAACAAGCGCCAGCGTCTTGAGCGGATGGTCGAGGAGATGACCCAGGCGCGGAACGGCCAGTTCCCGCGCCCCTGGATGACGGACATGACCCGGCCCGAACGGGCCCGGGTGTTCATCGTCGGGCTGAACCAGGCCACGGGCATGATGCCGGGCAACCAGCATGGCATCTTCGCCGACGCCCTGTTCAACCGGAACGGCGAGACCTGCCGCTCGCTCTACGACCGCATCACGGGCGAGCGCGGGCCGTCGCGCGCACGGCCCAATGTCGAGCGCCTGACCGAGGTGCTCGGCATTGCCGAGACGCTCGACACCAACGTCGTCTGCTATGCCTCGCCGATGGGCTCCGACCCGGGGCAGCCCGCAGGCGCGGCGGAGGGCACGGCGCTGTTCATGACGCTGCTCGACATCGTCCGGCCGCCGGTGCTGATCGTGCATGGCAGCGGCACGCGGCAGCGGCTGGGGCTGCTGCTCGGCGCGGAGCTGCCGCCGTTGCCGGAGGAGGGCGGCGCGGTGGCGTGGGCCCGGGTCTCGGCGCTGGATGGCGGCTTCACGCCGGCGGTCTATGTCATCCCGTCGCTGGCGCCGCCGGTGTGGAACCGCTGGTCCGGATGGGCGGAGGCGTATTTCCAGGAGCTTGCGGCCCATGTCCGGGGGCAGTTGGGGGTTGCCGCGAAGTCCCGCTGACGCCTCGGCGGGCCGTCAGCGCTCCACCGGATAGGGTCCTTCGGCGAAGGCCGCGCCGTGGTAGAACTTGCATCCGACCGCCGCCGCGAGGCGGCTGCCCAGCGCTTCGCCCGCCAGTGCCTGCGCCATGACCCGGGCGAAATCGAAGCGCGGCGTCCAGCCGAGCGCGGCCCGGGCGCGCGCGTTGTCGTAGACGCGGTCGATGGCCGGAAACATCCGCCAGCCCAGCCGCGCATAGGCGGCAGGCTGCGCCGGGACGATCCCGGCCAGCACGCCCGGCGCATCCGCCCGCAACGCCGCGACCTGGTCGCGGCTGAACGGCGTGGTGGCGCTGACCACATAGCGGCCGAAACCGAGTGCCGGCGCGCGGGCGAGCGCCAGCAGATGCGCCTCGGCCGCATCCTCGATGTCCACGCGGCGGAACAGGAACTCGTTCACCTTGGCGTTGGCGTCGCCATAGGCGGCGCGGGTCGCGGCATCGTCGTCGGCCTCGGGGAAGAAGCGCGCGGTGCGCAGCACGATGCAGGGCAGGCCGGCGCGGAAATGGAACAGCTGGCACAGGTCTTCGGCCGCCGCCTTGGTCACGCCGTAGATGTTCTTCGGCACCGGGCGGACATCCTCGTCGATCCAGGCCGCCGGCGCGTCGCCTTCCGGGGAGAGCGCGGCGCCGAAGACGCTGGTGGTGCTGGTGAAGACGAAGGCGGAGAGGCGGTTCGCCGTGGCTTCCTCCAGCAGGGTCAGCGTGCCGGTGATGTTGGTGTCAATGAAGTCCTGGCGCGTGTGGGTCGCGACATGGGGCTTGTGCAGGGTCGCGGCATGGATCACGGCGCCCGCGCCGCGCAGGACGTCGGCGACGAAGGCGCGGTCGGTGACGGGGCCGACGGCGTCGGTGAAGGGGGAGGCGAGAATGTCGAGCCCGGTCGCGTCGCGCCCCTGCGCGCGCAGCAGGCGCATCAGCGCCTCGCCGAGATGGCCGGCGCTGCCTGACACGACGAGCCGCATGGCGCGGTTCTACAGCGCGGTCAGTGCGGGAGCCAGATCGCCATAGCCGGTCTGCCGGCGTTCGTAGGCGAGGCCCAGCCTTGCGGCGGCGGCCTCGGCGGCGCGGTCGAGGGCCGGATCCTGCGTCTGGGCGAGGTAGACCACGCGTTCGTAGTTGCCGAAATACATGTCCCGCAGCTCGGGGTGGCGGTCGAGGCCAAGGGGTTCGATGACGAGGGATTCGAACTGGCGGGCGAGGAAGTCGGTCAGGTAGAAGCTGCGCATGTCGTCGTCGCCCTGCGCCGCGAAGGCGTCGATGCCGGTGAAGAAGGCGTAGCAGTGGGCGCCGGGGAGGCGTTGGATGCCTTCTTCCGCGAGGACGCGGTCGAGGGCGCCGGCGGTGCCGCACTCGGCGTAGGCAACGTATATGCGGGGGTGGGTGGGGCGGAACTTGGCGATCGCGTCGCGGACGGCGGGGGCGATGCGTTCGGGGCGGTTGTGCAGGATGGCGGGGAGGCAGTGCAGGGTCAGGTGGGTGAGGCGGTTGGCGGCGATGATGGCGCCGATCTCGCGGGCGAGGGCGCCGCAGGCGAGGATCAGGGTTGGCGATGTGCTGGTGGCACTGCCCTCACCCCGACCTTGATCTGCTTCGCAGCCCAAGCCCGCACGCGGGAGAGGGAGCATCATTTCCCTTCACACGGGACGTGGCGCGGCGAGGCCGGCCTGGTTGTTGCGGCGTTTCATGAAGCCCTGGGCGGTTTCCACCGCGACGGCGGCGTCGCGGCAATAGGCGTCGGCGCCGACGGACATGGCGAATTCCTCGTTGAGGGGAGCGCCGCCGACGAGGACGACCAGCTCGTCGCGGATGCCCTTGTCCTTCAGCGCCTGGATGACGACCTTCATGTAGGGCATCGTGGTGGTCAGCAGGGCGGACATGCCCAGTATCTCGGGCTTGTGCTCGTCGATCGCGGCCAGGAAGCGTTCGACGCTAGTATTAACGCCGAGGTCGATCACCTCGAACCCCGCGCCTTCGAGCATCATGCCGACCAGGTTCTTGCCGATGTCGTGGATGTCGCCCTTCACGGTGCCCACCACCATCTTGCCGATCTTCGGCGCGCCGGTCTCGGCCAGCAGCGGGCGCAGGATGGCCATGCCGGCCTTCATCGCATTGGCGGAGAGCAGGACCTCGGGGACGAACAGGATGCCGTCGCGGAAATCCTCGCCGACGATGCGCATGCCTTCGACGAGGGCCTCGGTCAGCGTGCGGTAGGGGGTCCAGTTGCGGGCGAGCAGGATGTTGACGCCTTCGACGATCTCGTCCTTCAGGCCGTCATAGAGGTCGTCGTGCATTTGCGCGACGAGGTCTTCGTCGGAAAGCTCTGACAGGTTGATCTCGGCGTCGGACATGCTGGTTCCTTACGAGGCACGGCGGCGGTTGGGGCGGCGGGGCGCGGTGGCGGCGGAAGGCGGCGAGACCAGCGGGCCGAGGGCGGCGATCACCGCCTCGCGTTCCGGGCGGGCGCGCTTCGTGTGGCGGTCGAGCGCGTCGCGCATGGCGGCGAGGTGGGCGGGCGAGGTGCCGCAGCAGCCGCCGATGATGGCCGCACCGGCGTCGCGGGCGAGGCGGGCGTAGTCGGCCATCAGCTCGGGGGTGCCGGAATAGACCACCGCGTCGCCGCGCACTTGCGGCACGCCGCAATTGGCCTTGGCGATGACGAGGGCGTCGGGCTCGGCCTCGGTCATGGAGAGGACCGAGCAGACGAGGTCGGAGGCGCCGACGCCGCAGTTGCAGCCGACGCCGTGGGGGGCCGGGGAGAAGCCGAGGGCGGCGGTGGCCATGGCGGCGGGGGAGACGCCCATCATGGTGCTGCCGGCGGTGTCGAAGCTGGCGGTGACGACGAATTCCATGCCGTGGCGGGCGGCGGCGGTGGCGGCGGCGCGCATTTCCTCGAGCGCGGACATGGTCTCGATCCAGATGACGTCGGCGCCGCCGGCTTTGAGGCCGGCGATCTGCTCGGCGAAGACGTCGATGGCTTCGGCCTCGGTGAGTTCGCCGAGGGGGGCGAAGAGGTCGCCGGTGGGGCCGACGGAGCCGCCGACGAGCATCTTGCGGCCGGATGTGTCGGCGACGGCGCGGGCGAGGGCGGCGGCGCGTTCGTTGAGCTCATGGACGCGATCCTGCGCGTTGTGCAGGCGCAGGCGGCGGGAGGTGCCGCCGAAGCTGTTGGTGAGGATGATGTCGGCGCCGGCATCGGCGAAGTTGCGGTGCAGGCGGGTGATCTCGTCCGGGCGGTCGGCGTTCCAGAGCTCGGGGGCCTCGCCCGAGGTCAGGCCGCGGTCGAACAAATTGGTGCCGGTGGCGCCATCGGCCAGCAGCCAGCCGCGTTGGTTCAGCAACGCCTCGATGATCGCCACTCGCCAACTCCCTCGGCCGGCCGGTATGGTTCGTCGGGTCACATTTAGAGAGGTTTCGTGCGGTCCGCCATGGCGCAGAAGGTGATCCTCTACTGGCGCGACATCCCGGCCCAGGTGCTGGTGCGGCAGGGGCGTGCGAGCGAGAAGCGGGAGCTGCCGGCGCGGTTCATGCTGGCGGTGGACGCGGCGGCGATGCAGGCGGGGCTGAAGGACAGCGACGCCTATCTGGCCGAGTGGCGGCGCGGCGCGCCCGAGCCGTGCGGGGACGATATGGCCGCCGAGGCGGATGCGGCGCGGGCGGCGATCGATGCCGCCTATGGGCCGGAGCGGCTGGCGGCGCTGGTGCGCGGCGGCGGCGTGGGCTGATGGACTTGCATCTCGTCGTCTTCATGCCGAGCGGGCGGCGCGGTCGGTTCGCGCCGGGCACGCCGCTGCTCGACGCCGCCCGCAGCCTGGGCGTGTATGTGGAGAGCGTCTGCGGCGGGCGCGGCATCTGCGGCCGCTGCCAGATCGAGGTGGCGGAGGGCGTGTTCGACAAGCACGGCGTGACCAGCCGCGCCCAGCATCTCACGCCGCCCGGCGAGGCCGACGCGCGCTGGCGGGTCCGCCCCGGACGGCGCCTGTCCTGCGCCGCCCGCATCCTGGGCGACCTCGTCGTCGACGTGCCGGCCGAGTTCGCGGTCAACCGCCAGGTGGTGCGCAAGCGCGCCGAGACCCGGCGAATCGCCCGCGACACCGCCACCCGCCTCGTCACCGTCCAGCTGCCGCCGCCCGACATGGAGCGCCCGCTCGGCGACGCCGACCGGCTGGTGGCGGCGATCGAGGCGGCGCACGGCTATCGCGGCCTCACGGTCGACCCGCCGATGCTGGCGCAGGTCCAGCAGGCGATCCGTACCGGCACTATCACCGCCTCCGTGCACGAGGATGCCGGGCTGCCGGTGGTGACCGGGCTGTGGCCGGGCGAAGCGGCCCCGCTGTTCGGCCTCGCCTTCGACATCGGCTCCACCACCATCGCCGGCCATCTGGTGGACCTCGCCACCGGCCGCGCCGTGGCCTCCGCCGGCACCTCCAACCCGCAGATCCGCTTCGGCGAGGATCTGATGAGCCGGGTGAGCTACCTGATGATGAACCCCGACGGACGGGCGGCGCTGACCGATGCGGTGCGCGGCGCGATCGCGACGCTGGTGTCGCGGCTGGCGGGGCAGGTCGGCATCGCCGGGACCGACATCCTGGAGGCCGTGTTCGTCGGCAATCCGGTGATGCACCACCTGTTCCTCGGCATCGACCCCACCGCGCTCGGCCTGGCGCCGTTCGCGCTTGCCGTCTCGGGGGCGCTGCGGCTGCCGGCGCGCGAGCTCGGGCTCGGGCTGCATCCGGGTGCCCGCGTCTACATCCCGCCCTGCATCGCCGGGCATGTCGGCGCCGATGCCGCCGCCGTGGCGCTGGCCGACGGCCCGCAGCACCATGACGAGGTCACGCTGGTCATCGATGTCGGCACCAATGCCGAGATCCTGCTCGGCAACCGCCATCGCGTGCTGGCCGCCAGCTCCCCGACCGGCCCGGCCTTCGAGGGCGCGCAGATCTCCGCCGGCCAGCGCGCCGCCCCCGGCGCCATCGAGCGCGTCCGCATCGACCCGGCGACGTTCGAGCCGCGCATCAAGGTGCTGGGCGTCGATCCCTGGTCGGACGAGGCGGGGTTCGCGGAGGCGGTGCAGGCCACCGGCATCACCGGCATCTGCGGTTCCGGCATCATCGAGGCGGTGGCCGAGCTGTTCCTTGCCGGCGTGGTCGCCGCCGACGGGACGATCGTGGCGGTGGCGTCGGACCGGATGCGGGAGAACGGGCGGACCTTCGATTTCGTGCTGTGGCGCGGCGAAGTGGAGATCGCCATCACGCAGGCGGATATCCGCGCGATCCAGCTGGCCAAGGGGGCGCTGTATGCCGGGGCGCGGCTGCTGATGGACCATTTCGGCTGCGAGCGGGTGGAGCGGATCAAGCTGGCCGGCGCGTTCGGCAGCTATATCGATCCGAAATACGCCATGGTGCTGGGGATGATTCCGGATTGCCCGCTGGATCGGGTGGGGGCGATCGGGAACTCGGCGGGGACGGGGGCGCGGATGGCGCTGCTGAACCGGGGCCATCGGGCGGAGGTTGAGGCGCTGGTGCGGCTTGTGGAGAAGATCGAGACGGCGCTGGAGCCGCGGTTCCAGGAGCATTTCGTGAGCGCGATGGCGATTCCGAACGCGGTTGAGGGGTTTCCGAACTTGGCCGCGGCGGTGGCGTTGCCGGCGCCGGTGGTGCGTTCAGGGCGACGGGCGGGACGGCGGCGCGAATGACAGATGAACGAAGAGGCAGCGAGGCAGCGGGAAGGAAGTATTCGAATGCTTGCTTCTCGCTGCCTCGCTGCCTCGTTGTTCAACTTCACTTGCTGAACACCCGGTGAGCGACACCGGCCGTCGTGGCGGTCGCAGTGGTCGCGCCGGGCGGGAGCGGCGGGATTTTCCGTTCGAGCAGCTTGCGTTCCGGCAGCCGCGGCGGCGGTTCGCGGCCACCGATATCGTCTCGGCCGATGCGCTGGAGGCGCTTCATGGCGCGTCGCTGACCATCCTGGAGGAGATCGGGATGGATTTCCTCGATGCCGAGGCGCGGGATCTGCTGGCGCGGGCCGGGGCGCGGGTGGACGGGGAGCGGGTGCGGCTCGATCGAGGGCTGGTGTTGCAGGCGATTGCCGGCTGCCCGCGGGAGTTCACGCTGCACGCGCGCAATCCGGACCATCATGTGCGCATCGGGGCCGACTGGGTGGCGTTTCCGCTGATGGCGAGCGCGCCCAATTGCAGCGATGGGGACGGGGGGCGGCGGGCGGGGAGCCAGGCGGATTTCCGCAATCTGGTGCGGCTGGGACAGAGCTTCACCGCGCTGCACCTGACGGGCGGGTATCCGGTGGAGCCGGTGGACCTGCATCCGGCGACGCGGCATCTCGACTGCCTGGCGGATTTCGTGACGCTGACCGACAAAGCGTTCCATGCCTATTCGCTCGGGCGGGAGCGGATACTCGACGGGATCGAAATCGCGCGGATCGGGCGGGGGATTTCGCAGGCGCGGCTGGAGGCGGAGCCGTCGCTGTTCACGGTCATCAATTCCAGCTCGCCGCTGCGGCTCGACGGGCCGATGTGCAACGGCATCATCGAGATGGCCCGCCGCAACCAGTGCGTGGTGATGACGCCGTTCACCCTGGCCGGCGCCATGGCCCCGGTCACCATCGCCGGCGCGCTCGCCCAGCAGAACGCCGAGGCGCTGGCGGGGATCGCGCTGGCGCAATTGGTCCGCCCCGGGGCGCCGGTGATGTATGGCGGCTTCACCAGCAACGTGGACATGAAGTCGGGGGCGCCGGCCTTCGGCACTCCCGAATACATGCAGGCGGCGATGGTCGGCGGGCAGCTCGCGCGGCGCTACGGCATTCCCTATCGCAGCTCCAACGCCTGCGCGGCCAACGCGCTGGATGCGCAGGCGGCGTATGAAAGCGTGTTCTCGCTCTGGGGAGCGGTGATGGGCGGCTGCCACCTGCTGAAGCACGCGGCCGGCTGGATGGAGGGCGGGCTGGTCTGCTCGTTCGAGAAGGTGATCCTGGACGTGGAGCTGCTGCGCATGGTCGCGGCCTTTCTCGATCCGCCGCCGGTGGACGACGCGACGCTGGCGCTGGATGCGATTGCCGAGGTCGGCCCGGGCGGGCATTTCTTCGGTGCCGCGCACACGCAGGCGCGCTATCGCGACGCTTTCCATGCGCCCTTCCTGTCCGACTGGCGTAACTTCGAGGCGTGGCGCGAGTCAGGCGCTGCGACGGCGATGGAAAAGGCGAACCGGATGTGGAAGGAATGCCTGGCGGCGTACGAGGCGCCGCCGCTCGACCCCGCGATCGGCGAGGAGCTGGCGGCGTTCGTCGCGCGGCGCAAGGCGGAAGGGGGGTTCCGGACGGAGTTCTGATGGGCAGCGCCGTCATCATCGCCGCACAGGCCTATGGCGCGATCGGGGCGGTCGTGGCCGCCTGGTTCCTGCTGTGGCGGATCGAGCAGATCGACCCGATGGCGCGCGGCGCCTACGCGTTCCGGCCGCTGCTGGTGCCCGGCATCGTGCTGCTCTGGCCGCTGGTGCTGTGGCGGGCGACCGCGCCGGCGGGCCCGCACGCATCCTTCCGCGCCGGCCATCGCCGCATCTGGACCGCGCTCGCCGTCCTGCTGCCGCTGCTGGTGCTCGGCAGCCTCGTCCTGCGGCAGAACGGCCCCACCGAAGCCCGCCCCGAGCGGCTGGCCGCGCCATGAGCGTCAGATACGTCCCGGTCGGCTGGAGCCGCACCAAGCTGGTATATGACGCCGTGCTGGCGGCCGGCGTGGTGATCTACCTGCTCGCCTACATGCGCCTCGGCCCGCATCTGCAGCCGTTCGAGGCGGCGGACGGCGGCACGCTGATCATGCGCGCCTTCGGCAGCTGCGCCTTCCTGCTGATGACCCTCATCCTCTGCATCGGCCCGCTGGCGCGGCTCGACCGGCGGTTCCTGCCGCTGCTCTACAACCGCCGCCATTTCGGGGTACTGACCTGCGTGGTCGCGCTCGGCCATGCCTGGCACGTGCTCGGCTGGTATTTCGCCTTCGCCGCGACCTCGCCCTATGTCGGCATGCTGACGGCGGATACCGCGTTCTTCCAGCTGCGGGGGTTCCCGTTCATCCCGTTCGGCATCGGCGGACTGCTGATCCTGTGCGCTTTGGCCTTCACCAGCCATGATTTCTGGCTCGCCTTCCTCACGCCCCCGGTGTGGAAACGCCTGCATATGGGGCTCTATCTCGCCTACGCGCTGGTCGTGCTGCATTTGGCCATGGGGGCGCTGCAATCCACCGCCAACCCGACGCTGGCGATGCTCGCCGCCGCCAGCGTGGCGCTGGTCGGCGGGCTGCACGTCGCGGCCGGGCTGAAGGCCCGCGGCGAGGATGCGGCCCTGCCGGCGGAAGCGGGCTGGATCGACGCGGGACCGGCCGCGGCAATCGCCGAGGGGCGGGGCATCGGGGGGCCGCGCGGCGCCGGCCGGTCGGCCGCCATCTCCCGCACCGCCGGGCGGCGGGCCGCGAACAGCACTGTGGGCGCGCACCAGAACGGCCCGCTCGGCGAGGGCCGCATCCTCGACGGCTGCGTCACCTGCCCATGGCACGGCTACCAGTACCGGCTGGAGGATGGCTGCGCCCCGGCACCGTTCACCGAGAAGCTCGCGACGTTCAACCTGCGCCTGTCGGCCGGCCGGGTGCTGCTCGATCCCAAGCCCAACCCGCCGGCACCCGCGTCGCGCCGCTGGAGGCCACATGAGCCGGCACGACGACTTCTTCATCGGCTGGGCCGACCGCGTGCCCACCGGCCAGGGCGGCTTCCTGGCCCGCATCGGCCTCGGCTTCGTCGCGCTGATGCTGCTGCTGGCGCTGGCGCTGCCCGCGACCATGGACGATGCCGGCGGCGGCGGCGCGGAGGGCGAGCGCACGCTGCGCGGCGTGGTGACGTCCAGGCCCTACGCCCTGCTGCACATGGCGCCCGACGCCGCGCATCCCGGCGGCCATGTCGTGATCCTCAGCGTCGTCGGCAAATACCCGGTGGAGCTGCCGCCGGCGCTGGAGGGCAAGGTGGTGGAGGCCAAGGGCTGGCTGTTCCGCCGCGGCAGCATGGACATGCTGCAGATGAGCGAGCCGCCCAAGCCCGCCGAAGGTGCAGCCGCAGCCGCGCCGGCGGAAAAGCTCGGCACCTGGCGCCTGACCGGCGAGATCTGCGACGGCCAGTGCTATGTCGGCGCCATGAAGCCCGGCACCGGCATCGCGCACCGCGCCTGCGCCAATTTCTGCCTCCAGGGCGGCATCCCGCCGGTCTTCGTGACCACCGCGCCGATCCACGGCACCAGCTTCCTGCTGATGGGCGGCCCCGACGGCGCGCTGCCGGCCCGCGCCTACGACTATGTCGGCCTGCGCGTGCGGCTCGACGGCACGGTGGAGCGGCGTGGCGACATCCTCGTCTTCACGCCCGACCTGCGCACGGCGATGCTGCCATGAGGGGCGCGGCCTTCACCGCCGTCGCCGCCGGTCTGGCCTGGGCCGCCTGGACGTATTCGGCCTGGCTTGCGGAGATCAGCGGATTGCATGAGCTCGACGTCCTGATCCAGCTCGCATCGGTCTTCGTCGTGCTGGCCCTGGCCGAGCGCCTGTTCGCCCGCCTCGCATGAGCGTGCAGCCCGGCGCCCGCGCCGCCGGCCGCTCGCTGCGCATCTATCACGACCCGGCACGGCGCGCGGTGCTCGATGCCTTCTACGCCCGCTTCGTGCCGGCCGGCGGCCTCGCCTTCGATGTCGGCGCCCATGCCGGCGACCGCACCGCGAGCTTCCGCCGCCTCGGTGCCCGCGTCGTGGCAGTCGAGCCGCAGCCGGTCATGCTGCGGCTGCTGCGGCACCTGTTCGGGCGCGACCCGGCCACCATGCTCGAGCCGGTGCTGGTGGGCGCCGCGCCGGGCCGGGCGGTGCTGCGCATCAACAGCCGCAACCCGACGGTTTCCACCGCAAGCGCCGATTTCATCGCCGCGGCCGATGGGGCGGCCGGGTGGGAGGGGCAGGACTGGGACACGGCGCTCGACCTGCCGGTGACGACGCTCGATGCGCTGGCCGCCCGCCATGGGCGGCCGGATTTCATCAAGATCGACGTGGAGGGGTTCGAGGCGGAGGCGCTGCGCGGATTGTCGTTCGCGCCCCCTGCCCTGTCGTTCGAGTTCACGACGATCCAGCGCGGCGTGGCGCTGGAATGCCTGGCGTTGCTCGGGGCGCTGGGGTTCGGGTGGTTCAACGCGTGCCTGGGGGAGAGCATGCGGTTCGCGCATGCGGGGCCGCTGACGGGGGCGGCGATGGCGGCGTGGCTGGCCGGGCTGCCGCACGAAGCCAATTCGGGCGATGTCTATGCCGCGCGGTAGGCGGCCGGGCTGATGTGATGGAAATTGCGGGACGGCGCCCCAAATGGTATTACTCTGGTATTACTGGAGGTAGCCATGGGCACGCGCATCACGTCAAAGGGCCAGGTCACCATCCCACGCGAGGTCCGCCTGGCCGCCGGCATCGAGGCCGGGATGGAACTGGACTGGCGCTACGATCCTGTCCGCCGGGCCGTGGTCGGTACACGTAGCGATGTCCGCCCTCCGTCCGATCCCAACCGTTTCGAGCGGATGCGCGGACTGTTGCGTGGCAGGATGACCACGGACGAGATTCTGGCGTTGACTCGCGGCGAACCTGACGAGTGACGCGCTTCCTTGTCGACAGCAGCGTCCTGCTTGATGTGCTGAACGACGATCCGGACTGGGGGGCGTGGTCGCAAGCGGCGCTCGTGACCGCCGCCGGGCAAGGCGGGCTTGCGGTCAATCCGATCATCTATGCCGAGATCGCGGTCAATTTCGACAGCATCGATGATGTGGAAGACATGCTCGATGAATTCGAGCTTGCGTTCGAGGAACCGCCACGTTCGGCGTTGTTCCTCGCCTCCCGCGTCTTCGCCGCCTATCGCCGGCGCGGTGGGCCACGCGCCACGATCATGCCCGACTTCCTGATCGGCGCCCATGCCGCTGCCACCGGCCAGACGCTGATCACGCGCGACCTGCGGCGCCGCAGCCATTTCCCCGGCCTGCGGGCGATCAGCCCCAGGACTTGACGCCCCTGCGGCTTCGTCGCGCAGAATGCGCCACGACCCAGGGGGAAACCGCATGCTCACCGATGATTTCACCGTGCTCGATCCGCGCTTCCGGGCACTCGCCATGGGCAACGTGCATGTGGAGAAGCTCTACACCGGCTGCCGTTGGGCCGAGGGGCCGGCGTGGTTTCCGGCCGGGCGCTACCTGGTGTGGTCGGACATTCCCAACAACCGGATGATGCGCTTCGACGAGACCGACGGGTCGGTCTCGGTGTTCCGGCAGCCGTCGGACAATTCCAACGGCAATACGACCGATCGCGAGGGGCGGTTGGTGACCTGCCATCACCGCACGCGCTGCGTCAGCCGCACCGAGCATGACGGGAGCGTGACGATCCTGGCCGACCGCTGGCAGGGCAAGCGGCTCAACTCGCCGAACGACGCGGTGGTGAAGTCGGACGGCAGCATCTGGTTCACCGATCCGTCCTACGGCATCGATTCCGACTACGAGGGCGATGCGGCGTCGTCCGAGATCGGGGCCTGCCATGTCTACCGGATCGACCCGGCCGGCGGGATCGAGGCGGTGGCGACGGATTTCGCCAAGCCGAACGGGCTGGCCTTCTCGCCCGACGAGAGGAAGCTCTACATCGTCGACACCGGCTACTCGCATGGCGAGCATTTCCCCCGCCATATCCGCGTCTTCGACGTTGACGGCGCGAAGCTCTCGGGTGGCGCGGTGTTCGCCGAAAGCCAGGTGGGCATGTTCGACGGGCTGCGGGTGGACACCAACGGCAACATCTGGACCAGCAGCGGCGATGGCGTGCGCTGCTACGCGCCGGACGGCACGCTGATCGGGATCGTCCGCATTCCCGAGGTGGTGGCGAATTGCTGCTTCGGCGGGGCGAAGCGGAACCGGCTGTTCATCTGCGGGACGACGAGCCTGTATGCGACCTATCTGAACGCGCGGGGGGCGGTGTGATGCGGCTGTGCTGGCACGCGGATTTCCGCGGGCCGGCCCTGGCGGGCACCGATGCGGTGGCGGCGCTGGTGGCCGCCACGCCGGGGCTCGCCGAAGGGCTGGTGCACAGCCCGG
>JBGAIK010000378.1:0-2620 GCA_044225615.1 Acetobacteraceae bacterium
GCCGCCGGGCTGGGGCGTGCGCAACCAACTGGGCCGCGGCACCTGCGTGGCGCACGCGGCGGTCGCCTGCGCCGAATATGCGCTCTCCACTGCCGACGGCCCCCCGCCCGACCTGTCGGAGCAGTTCGTCCACGCGACGATCAAGACGCAGCAGCGGGCAGCGAAGGCGCCCAGCGACCGCAGCTGGCTGCGCGAGGCGGCCGAGGTGCTGCGCGTGCAGGGCGTGTGCGACGAGACCGTTTGTCCCTACGATCCGCTGCCCGCGGATGCCGGGCTCGATGGCGACCTGATGGCCGTGCCGCAGGCGGCCGCGGCGGCGGCGGCGCAGCGGCGGTTCGTCGTGCGCAGCGAGGATTTCGCCGGCGGCGCGGCCACCGGCCGGGCGGCGGCCGTGCTGGCCGAGCTGAACGGCGGGCGGCCTGTCGCGATCGCGATCCCGGTATACGCCGAGCCCGACCCGATCGCGGGGGACAGCAACTGGAACGTGCCCCAGGCGATGCGGTACGGCCTCGTGGCGGACCCTGCCGATGGCTGGGACCCTGCCTCCGGTCCGAAGCCGGACGGGCATGCCGTGCTGGTATGCGGCGTCGTCGCCGATGCGCGCGCGGCCGGCGGCGGCTGGTTCGTTCTGCGCAACAGCTGGGGCATCGGCTGGGCCACCGAGATCCCTTCGGTCCAGCCCTTTGCGGTCCGCGAATTGCCGGCACGCGGATACGGCGCGATCTCCGTCGCCTATGTCGACGCCTTCCTGTCGGAAATGATGGTCGTGGACGCCATCGCCCGGGCGTGAGCCGGGCGTGAGGCGCGAGCCACGCCCGGCTCACGCACCCGCTCGTAGCAAGGGTCCGCCTCCAGGTCCGCGTGCGGTCGTCGCGCGCGCCGGCAGGCATGAACCCCGTGGGAGTGGCGAACAATGTCCAACGATCGTCCTCGCCAGCGCGGTGCGGCCACGTGCCGCCGCCTGGCCCTAGGCACAGCCCTCGCCCTGGCCGGCTGCGGCCTGCCGAGCATCACCGACGTGAAGAACGACTACACGCGCAACGTCCGCAAGCTGGGCGTCACGCCGGTATATCCGCTGCGCGAGACGATGCGCATCGGCCAGCTCTGGCTGACCGACGGCTCGGGGGTCAATCCGGCCGCCAACGACCGGCCCGACATACCCTCGAGCATGCTGCTGAGCGAGCAGCTCGTTCCGGCGATGGATGAAGCGCGACGGGCGCGCATGGCGCAGGTGCCGCGCCACGAGAAATCGCCCGCCGACATGGCGGCCGCGCTGTTCGGTTCCGCCACCGGCGTGACCTTCTACCGGCAGCCCGACAAGGAAACGCTGGAGCTGGCGGGGCTGCCGAAATACACGCTGTCGGCGCTCGACCAGGGCGGGCTAGCCGGCGCGGTGCCGCAGGCCTTCGCCAGCTTCTTCGCCGCGCTGGGCTTCACCAAGAGCCAGTATCTGACCGTCGAGGCGGTGGGCATCGAGATGGCGGAGCTGCCGCTCGACACGTTCGGCAACGTGATCGCGCGGGCCTGCTCCGGCAGCGGCGGCGTGTTCGGTTCGGCCAACCGCGAGGCCTTCGCCGCACGCGCGTTCAATGCCGCCTATGCCCAGTGGCTCGGCAAGGGGCTCGACACGCGGTTCAAGCCGCAGCTGGTGATCCCGCGCAAGATCTACTACCTGCGCGGCATCCGCTACATCTACAATGACAGCTCGGCGGTCGCGGCGGCGCTGAGCGCGGCCTTCACCAACCATTTCCCCGCCGGCGTCACGCCGCCTACCTCCCCGACCCTGCCCGCGCCCGCCCCGGCCGGCGGCGTCGCGCCGGGAGGCCCGCAGGCCGCATCGCAGGCGCAGATCGACGCCCTGCGGCAGCAGATCGCCGACCTGCAGAAGGCGGTGACCAGCGCGACCGGCACCGGCATCGCGGGCTCCTTCGCGCGCGCCACCGCGGTGGGCGTGGAGATGGTGGATCTGTTCGACCGGCCGGTGGCTTTCGGCTTCGAACCGATCGCCGAGGAGTACAGCCTGACCTGGCGGGAACGGCCGGATGGCCGCGGCGGCATGCTGCGCGATCCGGAGATCAGCGCAGGCGCCATCGGCAAGTTCTGCGCCGACTTCCCGTCGGTCTTGTAACCCGCGCGATCGGAGGACGCACAGATGACGCTCAAGGCAAAGCGCGAACCCGGCGGCAGCCGGGCGAGCGGACTGTTCATCCCGCCCGGCACCACGCTGTTCGGCTTCGTGCCGCCGCGCGGCACCCAGGTGCAGTTTGCCACCCCCGACGGCACCTCGGCCGGGTTTGCCACCTTCGACGGCACCTCCGCCGGCTTTGTCGGGCATGACGGCACCTCGGCCGGATTTGCCACGCCCGACGGCACTTCCCTCGGCGTGGCGCCGGCCGGTGCGATGGTGCTGGGCATGACCGGGCCGCTCGGGGCGCTGGTCGAACTGGTCCCCACCACGGTTGCGGCCTCGGCCGCCACGGCGGCGGACGCGCCGCCGGCCGGCAACGGCAAGACCGTGCTGGTGTGGGAGAACGACCCCGGCGCGCGGATAACGCTGCGCCGGCCGGTGCCGGATCCGGCGGCGGCGAAGCTCGCCATCGCCGGGCCGGCGCCCGTGCCC
>JBGAIK010000062.1:0-21903 GCA_044225615.1 Acetobacteraceae bacterium
CCAGGCAGTGGCCGGCGAGCGCATCGCCGAGGCCCGCGCCGCCGGCGACAGCGCCGGCCTCGCCCGCTGGGAAGCGATCAGCGCCGCCATCGCCGAGCTCCGGCGCACCTCGCCGCAGGCGGCCGCCTAGCCCATCGGCACCGCCCGCCCCTGGCTGCGCACGTAGTCCTCGTTGACCGCGAGCCCCAGCCCGGGCGCGGTCGGCACCGGCATCAGCCCCGCCGCATCCGGCCGCAGCCGCCCGCCGAACAGTTCGTCGCGCACCGGGTTGGGCGAGATGTCCACTTCCAGTGGCGCGGCCGCATAGGGCCCGTGCTTCTCCTCCCAGTCCGGTCGGCTGGCCAGCAGGTGCAGCGTGGCGACCCGCAGGATCTGCCCGTCGAAGCAGTGCGGCACCAGGCGCACGCCGTGCATGTCGCACAGCGCCAGCATGTGCAGCATGGCGCCGAACCCGCCATGGCCGATCAGGTCGGGCTGCACGATGTCCATCATCCGCCCGGCGATCACCTGCTCGATCATCGGCAGCAGCATCGATTCCGCCCCCGCGACCGGGATCCCGATCCGGCTGCGCAGCTCGCGATAGGCTTCGGGGTAACGGTTGCTCAGCGGCTCCTCGAACCACGAGATGCGGTCGGGGTGGGCAATGCCGCGGATCAGCCGCTCGGCCGACGCCAGGTCCAGCACCCGGTTGGCGTCGATGGCGAGCGTCGCCGTCGCCGGCAGGGCCGCCAGCACCGCGTTCACCCAGCGCGCGTCGGTATCCGGATCGTGCCAGCCCACCTTCATCTTGAGGTGGCGGAAGCCGAGCCGCATCGCCGTCTGCGCCTCGGCCACCGCGGCGCCCACGACATCGGCGTCCTCGTTGGCGTTCTGCAGCGAGGCATAGCAGGGCTGCGCCGCCCGATGCGCGCCGCCGAGCAGCGTGGCAAGGTTCATCCCCGCCGCCTTGCCGCGGATATCGGCCAGCGCCACGTCGATCCCCGCGGCTATCCGCGTGCCGAAAATTCCCAGCCTGCGCACCAGCGGCCCGGCCGCCAGCGCGTCGGCACCCAGCAGCATCGCGCGCGCCTCGCGCAGATGCCCCACATTGACGTCGTTGCGGGTGTTGGAGATGTCGCCCCACCCGGTCGGCCCATCCTGGGTGTCGATGCGCACGAGCAGCGTCGTGCGGTGCGTCTTGATGCCCTGCGCGTCGCCATAGCGCTTCGCCAGCGCATGGCGCAGCACGGTGAAGCCCACGTCCCGGATGCGCATGCTCTCTCCCCCGCCATGCGCCACGACCCTCCCGCCGGGCGAAGGCGCGGTCAAGCCGGCGGATCAGACATGCGTCAGCGTCACATGCCCGCTGCCGTCATTGGCGAGCTGGAAGCCGCTGCCGGTGAGCGAGGCGTTGTCGAACGACAGGGTGGCCAGCGTGGCGCCGCTGTGCAGCTGCAGCAGGCCGACGCCGCCCTGCAGCGTGTAGCCGTCGATCGTGGCGCCCGCGAAGACCAGGTCGCGCAGGTCGATCGCGTCGCCGGCGCCCCCGAAATCCTGCAGCAGCGGGCCATCGTAGCTGCCGAGCCCGACATTGGTGCCGAACAGCCCCACGCTGTCCACCGCGAGGGTGGCCCCGCCCGCCCCGAGGAACTGGATGCGGTGGCTCGTGCCGGTGTCCGCGGCCAGCCGCAGCAGCGACGCGTCGTCCAGGATGAACAATCCGCTGCCGGCCGGATCGACCGCGCCGGTGACCTGCAGCGTGTCGCCCGCGCCCAGGCTGATATTGCCGCGGTTGGTCACGCTGCCGGCGGTGTTGGCGGTGCCTTCGAGCGCCAGCCGCGAGCCGTTGTTGGCCAGCAGCGTGCCGGCACCGGAGAGGTTGCCGCCGATCGTCAGCGTGCCGCCCTTCGATTCGATGGTTCCGGCATTCGATGCGCGCGAGGAGACGGTGCCGGCGCCGACGACATGCGCGCCGGCCTCGACCTTCAGCTGGTTGGCGGAGAGCACCCCGCGCGTGGACAGGGTATGGCCGGAAGCGACCAGGATCTGGTTGCGCGCCCCGGCGCCGCTGGTGCCGATCTCGATGGTGCCGTTCACCGCGGCCAGCGTGCCTGATCCGGCTATGGTCAGGTCACCGGGCGCGGTCAACGTGCCGGTGACCTTCACCACCGCGCCGTCCTGGATGCGCAGCCCGACGCCGCTGGCGAGGGTATTGGTGCCGGCCAGCTGCCAGGTGGCACCGGTTTCGGCGGTGATCTGCTCGAAACCGGCGAACTGGCCGCCGAGGCCGGAGATGGTGCCCGAGGACGCGGCCGAGCCGAGCTCCAGCGTGTCGCCGGCGCCGCCACCGCCATTGACCGCCCCGGCAAAGACGGCGCCGGGAAACATCTCCAGCAGGTTGCCGCCGCCGCTGCCGAACTGCACCGCGGTCGTGCCCGCGACGGTGCCGCGGTTGATCACCGTGCCGGCACCGGTGGCACCGACGAAGACGATTCCCTTGGTCGCGCCGGAGATGAGGGATGCCGCGTTCGCGTTGGTCACCATGCCGCCGGCGCCGAGATAGATGCCGTACGAGTTGGTGCCGACGATGGTGCCCTGGTTGGAAACGGTCGTGGCGGCGCCGGCGGTGAAGATGCCGATGGCCTGGCCGATGATATGCGACGCGGTGCCGAGATTGGTCACCGCGCCGCCGCTGGCGAGGAGCACGCCGTCGAACTGCGAGGCGGAGATGGTGCCCTTGTTCTCGATCGTGCCGGCGCCGCCACTGATCGCCACGCCATGGGTCTGCCCGGCAATGCGGGCGGCGGCGGCGCTGTTCGCGACGGTGCCCCCCGCGCCGAGATTGATGGCATTGCCGGCGGCGCTGACCGTGCCCCGGTTGGTGACGGCCCCGAGGCCGCCGGTGATGTGGATGCCGCCGGTCACGCGCGCCGCGGCGTTGCTGTTGGTGACCGTGCCGCCGGCCGCGAAATCGACGGCGTAGGAGCTCGTCCCCGACACGGTGCCCTGGTTGGTCAGGGTGGCGGCGGCGCCGTTGGCCACGACACCCCTGAAGGCGCCTTGGATCTGGGCGGCGCTGCCCAGGTTGGAGATCTTTCCGCCGCCCGACAGGTAGATGCCGAAGCCATAGGCGCCGGCAATGCCGCCGCGATTGGTGATCGTGGCGGCGGCGGCGGCCTTGACGCCGTAGGTGCCGCCGCCGATCGAGCCGTCATTGGCCAGTATCCCCTGGCCGGCGAAGTGGATGCCGGCACTGCCGGTGACGGTGCCGTCGTTGGTGATGTTCCAGCGCCGGCTGGCATCGGCGGAAACGCCGTTCGACCCGCCGGTGACGGTGACGCCGGCGAGGATCAGGAGCGGATTGTCAGCGGGGTTGGCGGAAGACAGGGTCACCCCGCCGGTGTTCGCGCTGATGGTCTTGGCCATGGCCGATCCCCTTCGGGGTTGTGCGATCGCAGACGCCGGGCAGCCGGAACAGTCTGGTGCGGATCGCCGCCGGAAGCCATGCGGTTGCATGCAACGAAAGCGACATTTTTATTGCAGTGCATCGCCGGCACGGCGCCGAACCGGCCGCCTGCCGGCTTGCGCCGGCCGCGCCCGGGTGCCATCGATCGGTGCGCAACCGAAGGCTGCCGGCCCGATGGCGTTTCCAGCGCTCCGTTACGCGGCGGCGGCCGCCGCGATTCTGGCGATCTCCTGGCTCGCGCTGTGCATCGGGCTCTACCTGCTGCAGCGCAGGTTCATATATCACGGACGCGCCGCCCGGCCCGACCTGGCGGCAACCGGGCTGCGCGGGGTGGAGGAGCGGCAGCTCGCCACCGCCGACGGGCTTTCGCTGCTGGCCTGGTACCGCCCGCCGGCGGAGGGGCGGCCGGTGGCGCTGTTCCTGCACGGCAATGCCGGCGACCTGGCCAGCCGGGCGCCGCGCGTCGGCCAATTCGCCGCCGCCGGCTGGGGCGCGCTGCTGGTGGAGTGGCGCGGCTTCGGGGCCAATCCCGGCCGCCCGAGCGAGCAGGGCCTGACGCTGGATGCCGAGGCCGGCTACGCCGCGCTGAGGGCGCTCGGCATTCCGCCCGGCCGGATCGTGATCTGGGGCGAATCGCTCGGCACCGCGGTGGCGGTGCGGCTGGCCCAGGCGCATCCGGCGAAGGCGCTGGTGCTGGAGGCGCCGTTCACCACCATGGCCGAGATGGCGCGCCGATCCTATCCGTTCGTGCCGGTGAACCTGCTGCTGAAGGACCGGTTCGAGTCGCTGACCCGGATCGCCGACCTCGCCATGCCGCTGCTCGTGATCCATGGCGCGGACGACGCGCTGATCCCGCCCGAGATGGGGCTGCGCCTGGTGGCCGCGGCCCCGGTCGCGGTCAAGCGGTATGTCAGGCTGCCGGGGGCGGACCACAACAACCTTGTGGAGCACGGCGCGGTGAGGATCGGCATCGACTTCGTGGACCGGCTGTCCCGGGGGTAGGGCTTCCCCATCGGCGCGAATCTCGTCACGGTGCCGGCAACTGGAGGAGCCCTCGACCATGCCACGCGCCCGCGACCTCGGGCTCGCCTGCGGCCGGCTGCCGCCCGGCCCGGGCAACCGCATCACCGACGTGCCGGGCGTGCGCGTCGGCCACCACACGCTGATCCAGGGCGACCTGCGCACCGGGGTCACCGCCATCCTGCCGCATGACGGCAACGTCTTCCGCGACAAGCCGCTGGCCGCCGCCCATGTGCTGAACGGCTTCGGCAAGTCGGTGGGCCTGATGCAGGTCGAGGAGCTGGGCCAGCTCGAGACGCCGATCCTGCTGACCAACACGCTCTCGGTCGGCACCTGTGCGACCGCGCTGATCCGCCGCGCGATCGCGCTGAACCCGGATATCGGCCGCCGCACCTCCACCGTGAACCCGGTGGTCGCCGAGTGCAACGACGGCCATCTGTCCGACATCCAGGCCCTCGCCATCACCGAGGACCACGCCTTCGCCGCCCTCGATGCCGCCGACGAGGATTTTGAGCTCGGCGCCGTCGGCGCCGGCACCGGCATGAGCAGCTTCGGCTTCAAGGGCGGCATCGGCTCCGCCTCCCGCCTGCTGCCGGTGGACGGCGCGCAGCACCATCTGGGCGTGCTGGTGCTGGCCAATTTCGGCCGCGCCGGCGACCTGCGCCTGCCCGACGGCCGCCGCGTGGATCCGCGCATGGCCGAGGCGCCGGAGCGCGGCTCCGTCATCGTCGTGGTCGCGACCGACCTGCCGGTGGACCATCGCCAGCTGAACCGCATCCTCCGCCGCGCCGGGGCGGGGCTGGCCTGGGCCGGCTCGTTCTGGGGCAACGGCAGCGGCGACCTCGCCATCGGCTTCACCACCGCCAACCGCTTCGACCACGATTCGCGCGAGGACCGCGTCGACATCGGCATGCTGAACGAGAACCGCATCGACCTCGCCTTCGCCGCCATGGCCGAGGCAACGCACGAGGCGGTGCTTGACGCGCTCGCCAGCGCCGACACCATGACCGGCCGCGCCGGCCACCACCGCCCGGGGCTGCGTTACGCATTGGAGGACCCGCCGTGAAGATCTTCATCTCCGCCGACATCGAAGGGGTGGCCGGCGTGGTCACCACGCTGCAGGGCCAGCCCGGCAACCCGGAATACGAGCGTGCCCGCCGGCTGATGACCGAGGAGGTCAACGCCGCCATCGCCGGCGCCTTCGAGGGCGGTGCCACCGAGGTGGTGGTGAACGACAGCCACGGCCCGATGATCAACCTGCTGCCCGACCTGCTCGACCCGCGCGCCGAGCTGATCCTGGGCCGGCCCAAGCCGACCTACATGTGCGCCGGGCTCGATGCCGGCTTCGACGCGGTGTTCTTCACCGGCTATCACAGCGGCGCCGGCCAGCACGGCGTGCTGTCGCACACGGTGAACGGCTTCGCCTTCCTCGGCATAAGGGTGAACGGCATCGACTGCGCCGAGGCCACCATGTACGGCGCCTATGCCGGCAGCCTGGGCGTGCCGGTGGCGCTGCTGACCGGCGACGACCGGCTGGAGGCGCAGTGCCTGGGCCTGTTCCCCGGCGCCATCATGGCCCGGGTCAAGACCGCGCTCAGCCAGCGCGCCGCCCGCGCCCTGTCGCCGGCCAGCGCGCACAGGCTGATCCGGGAGTCCGCGGCCAGCGCGGTGCGCAACATCGGCGCCTGCACGCCCTACGTCATCCCCGGCCCCTACCGGCTGGAGCTCGATCTTTCCAGCGTCACCCTGGCCGACCTCGCCGCCGGCATCCCGGTGGCGGAACGGGTGTCGCCGCGCACGGTGGCGTTCAGGGCGGAAACCATGGAGGGCGTGGTCGGCTGGGTCGGCGCGATCGGGGCGATGTCCGCGCTGCTGCGCTAGCCCTCAGCACGGCGCCAGGCGGAACAGGGCAGCGGTCGGCGTCGCGGCCAGCCGCGTGCCCATCGTGAAGAACGGGTCGGCCGCGGCATCCAGCAGCAGCAGGTGGGAATAGCCGCAGCCCTGCGCCGGGCGCAGGGCGAGATGGTCGATCAGCCCGCCGGCCTGGTCGGCCAGCTTCTGCCAGGGCGGCGTCCACAGCACCGGCTGCTGGCTCGGCTCGTCGAACAGCAGCGGCCAGAAGGCGCGGCGCTCGATCAGCGCCAGCGCCGGCAGATGGGTGTCGGTGCGGATGCCGTTGGACAGGCGCCGGGCCAGCGGCGCCTCCCGTGCCCACCACTCGGGCGCTTCCCCCGGCGCGACCGAGGCGACCAGCACGCGATCGCCTGGTTGCAGCGGCGCGAGCGCGGCGCGGAGTTCCGCCAGCGCCGCGGCATGGCCGTGCCAGGCGAGCGCGACCAGCCCGACGCGGGCCACGACCAGCGCGGCCAGCGCCGCCATCGCCGGCCGCTTCAGGCGCGGCGCGAGCCCGGCGAAAGCCAACAGCGCCAGCATCAGCGTGAAGCGCGTGTCGAGCGACTGGGTGCCCTTGAACGCGTAGGGTGCCACGAGATAGAGCGCGCCGAGCGCGGCCAGCGCGATGCCGGTCGCCGGCGGCAGGCGCGGCCGGGTCAGCACCAGGACCAGCAGCACCGCGCCGGCCGCGAGCAGGTCGAGCGGCAGCGAGTAGGTGGTGAACGGCCACATCAGCTGCGCGAGCTTCGCCCCCGGCGGCAGGTATTCGATGCCCGCCGCCCGTCCGCCCAGCGCCGAGGCGCGATAGAGCGCGGCCGGCACCGCGACCAGCGGCAACAGCGCGCGCAGGCGGCGCAGGAAGGCGCGGTCCTGCCAGGCCTGCACCAGCTCATGGGCGCCGATCAGCACCAGCGCGAACAGCACCGCCATCAGGTGGCAGAAGAACAGGCCGCCCATCGCGAGCATGGCCAGGGTCACCGTCGCCGCGGGCCGCCGGTCGCGAAACGCGATCCAGCCCGCGGCCGCCAGCAGCGCCGCGCCGAGGCCGAGCGTGAAGTTCAGGAAGCCGAGCAGGAACCCGGCATTGAACGCCACCAGCCCGGCGCAGCCGGCCCAGGGCTGCACCCGGCCGAAGACCGCGCGGCTGTATGCGAGCACGCCCAGCACCGGCAGCAGCAGGGCAAGGGCCGCGACCAGCCGCCCGGCGAGATGGACCGGCAGCACGCGCAGCAAGGGCGGCCCGATCAGGTCGATGGCGAGGTTGGGAATGATCGCCCAGTGCACGGCGAACATCGGCGCCATTACCGGATCATCCGCGCCCTGCGCCAGCAGGAACAGCCGCGCCAGGTGATTCGGATAGTCGAGCAGCGGCGGCACATCCACCAGCAGCAGCGGGGCGGCGAGCAGCAGCGCCAGGGCGCACGCGGCGCGGAAGCTCATCCCAGCGCGGCCGTCACCGTCGCCAGGTGGTCGGCCTCGTCGAGCGGCCCGACCAGCGAGAGGGTCGGCGGGGCGGCGAAGATCTCGGCCGCCGCCCGCGTCAGGTCCTCGATCGCAACCGACCGCACCGCGTCGAGGTCGATGTCCGGGCCGGTCGCCGTGCCATGGCGGAAGAACTGGCCGGCGAGATACATGCCAAGCTGGAACGGCCGCTCCTTCACGCTGGCCAGCTCCGACAGCAGCAGGTTGCGCGCCCGGGCGAAGTCGCGCGGCGCGATCGCCCGCGTGGTGCGCATCGCCTCGGCGCAGGCCACCTCCAGGAACGGCGCGAGGTTCTCCGGCGTCATGCCGGCCTGGATGGCCAAAAGCCCGGAATCGCTGCCATGGCTCGACCCGGCGCCGACGCCGTAGACCAGCCCGCGCTTCTGCCGCACCTCCTGGAACAGCGGCGAGGACATGCCGTGCCCGAGCGCCAGCGACAGCATCTTGTGGGCGAGATAGCCGGGCGCGTCGACCGCGACCGAAGGGAAGCCGAGGGCCAGGTTCACCTGCCGGAAATCGGCGCGATCGGTGCGGTGCAGCCCACCGCGATAGGCCGGCGGGTTGCGCTCGCCGTGGCCGAGCCCGACCGGCAGCGTGTCGAAATGCCGCGCCGCGAGGTCCGTGACGTGCAGGTGATCGACCCCGCCGGTGGCCACCACCACCATCCGCGCCGTGGCGTAGTGGCGGGCGACGAAGCCGAGCAGGTCGTCGCGCGTCGCCGCGGCGACGAAACCCGGATCGCCGAGCACCGGGCGGCCCATCGGCTGGTCCGGGTAGGCGGTGGCGATGAACCCCTCGCCGCACAACGCGCCGGGATCGTCGTTCTTGCGCGCGATCTCCTGGGCGATGACGTTCGATTCCAGCGCCACGTCGCCGGGATCGAAGCGCGAGCGGGTCAGCACGTCGCCGAGGATGGCGAGCGCATCCGGCACCGCGTGGCGCAGCCCGGTGATGTGGTAGGCGGTGAGCTCCTGCGAGGTGAAGGCGTTGATGCTCGCACCCAGGCATTCGATCTCGACGGCGATGTCGAGCGCGCTGCGGCTGGCGGTGCCCTTGAAGGCCATGTGCTCGAGGAAATGGGCGACGCCCGACTGCGCCGGCGCCTCGTCGCGCGAGCCGGCGCGGATGACGACGAGGATGGCGGCGGATTCGAAACCGGGCAGGGCGGCGGTGACCACGGCGAGGCCGGTGGGCAGGGTGGTCTGCTGGATCTGCATGCGGTCTCCTTCGCCGCCATCGTCACAGGGCGGCGCGGGGCTGTCCACCGGGCCGGTCCTTGCCCAGCGCCAGCCAGTCCGCCACCAGGCGCCGGTCCGCCGGGTAGCGCGCGTCGAGGAATTCGGCCGCCGCGATGCGCTCCAGCCGGAAATGCCGGAAGTCCTGCCGCAGCTCGCACCAGGCGGCGAGGAGGGTCGCGTCCACGTAGTAGGCCATGGCGATCGGCCAGATCACGCGGGTGGACGCAGCGCCATCGGCATCGGCATAGGCGATCCGCAGCTTGCGCCGTTCCCGGATCGCCGTCCGCAGCGCGCCGGGATCGATGCCCCGCGGGGTCTCGGCGCTGCCCTCCGAAACGTAGAGCGCCGGGGTGGCAAGCTGGGCCCTGAGCCCCTCCGGCACCACGGCGGCGAGCTTGGCCAGCACGCGCGCCGCCGCCGCATGCAGCCTGGGGTCGCGGATGCGCCGCAGCAGGCGCAGGCCGGTGGCGACCGCGTCCGCCTCGTCCTCGGTCAGCATCAGCGGCGGCAGGTCGAAGCCGCGGCGCAGCACGTAGCCGAGGCCGGGCGCCCCCTCGATCGGGACGCGGCGGGCCTGCAGGGTCGCGATGTCACGGTAGACGGTGCGCAGGCTCACCTCCAGCGCCGCCGCCAGGGCCGCGGCGGTCACCGGCCGCTCGCGGCCGCGCAGTTCCTGGATCACTTCGAACAGCCGGTCGGCGCGGCGTGTCATGCGGGCTCCTGCCACAACGCTGTCAGCATAGGGCGAATAGGCTGCTGCCGCGGCATGGGAGCAGGACATGGACGGCGCGACGTGGCGGGGCAACCTGCTGGTGCTGGCATCGGCGGCGGCCTTCGCCTCGGCAGGGTATTTCACCCGGCTGGTCGCGGCGGATGCCTGGACGGTGCTGTTCTGGCGCGGCGTGTTCGGCGGGCTGTTCATTGCCGCCTTCGTCGTGATGCGGCAGGGATTCGCCCCGTTTGCCCGCATCCGCGTCGCCGGCGCCGCGGTGGCGGCCTGCTCGGCGGTGGCGACGGTGTGCTTCATCAACGCGCTGCGCCGCACCAGCGTCGCCGACGTCACGCTGATCAACGCCGCCGCACCCTTCGCCACCGCGGCGCTCGGCGCGCTGGTTCTGGGCGAGCGCGAGCGCTGGACGCGGCTGCTGGCGAGCCTGGCGGCGCTGGCCGGCGTGGCCTGGATGGTCGGCGGGGCCGCGGATGACGGCCGCCTCGCGGGCGACCTGCTGGCGTTGGCGATGACGCTGCTGATCGCCGCCATGATGGTGATCATCCGCGCCAACCGCGACACCGACATGCTGCCGGCCGCCGCACTGTCAGCCTTCGCCAGCGCCGCACTCGCCTTGCCGGCCGCCAATCCGCTGTCGGTGGACCTGCCGGAGCTCGGCCGCCTGGCGCTGTTCGGCATGTCGCAGTTCGGCCTGGGGCTGATGCTGCTCACCCTGGGCTCGCGCCTGGTGCCGCCGACCCGCGCCGCGCTGATCGGCAATGTCGAGATCCCGCTGGGACCGCTGCTGGTCTGGGCCGCGTTCGGCGAGGTGCCGCCCGGCGCCGCAATCGCCGGCGGGGCGCTCGTGCTCGCCGCCGTGGCCTTCGACCTCGCCACGGCGCGGGCATAGTCGTCAGCTCATGCCGGCGGCGATCTCCCGCAGCTGAACCAGCGCGCAGCCCGACGGCGCGGTTGCCGTGGGTGCGCAGCACGTCGGCGCGGCCGCGCTCGGCCAGCACGCGGCCGCGCGCCGGATCGTCGAGCAGCGGGCGCAGCAGCTCGGCGGCATGCTCCACGTCGGCCTCCGCCCAGGACTGGTTGCGCCAGTGCGGATATTCGTCGCGCCGCAGCCGCAGCAGCTCGTGGCGCACCGGCAGCGAATTCTCCGGCGTCATGAAGTCCACGTTGCCGGACCAGTACGTGCCGAGCGCGAGGCGGCCCAGCGACATCGCCTCGCCCAGGCCGCGCCCGAACCCCTCCGCGCGGTGCAGCGAGACGAACACGTCGCAGGCATTGACCAGGCTGCGCACGCCCATGGTGTCGAGCGGGGTTGCGATCACCTTGACCTGCGGGTCGTCGGCCACCGTCGCGGCCCAATCCTCGGCGCCGCGCTCGCCGTTCTTCACCTTGAGCACCAGCTGCAGGTCGCGGAACCGGTCCTCGGCGCGCAGGCGCTCGAACAGCTCCAGCACCGCGTTCGGGTTCTTGCGCGTGGCGTAGGAGGAGAGGTCGAAGAACAGCAGCAGCACGAAGGCGGATTCGCGGATGCCGAAGAAGCGGCGCGGCAGCATCGGGCCGGGCGGGAACTCGATCGCCTGGCCGATCAGCGGGGCCTGGATGCCGGCGGTGGCCAGGCTGTCGGCGATGAACTGCGACAGCGCCCAGACCTCGTCGAACCGTTTCAGGTTCGCCGCCCACTCCTTCGGATAGGCCGGCAGCTCCCAGGCGGGCACCACGATGTTGTAGCCGTCGGCGAACGTGCCGCCGCGGGCCTCGAACGCCTCGACGACGCGATCGACCTCGTCGCCGTTGACGTGGAAGATGCGGATGCCCTCGGGCGGCTCCGGCACCTCGAGCGCGGCCAGCAGCGCGTCGTGCGCGGGATCGGCGCGCTGGGCGTAGCGGAAGATGTCGAACACCCGGTGGTGCAGGTGCACGGCGTTGAACGCCTGGACGTGCGAGCGCAGCTGCTCGCCCATGCCGATCGGCGCCCAGGGATGGCCGATGATGGTGATCGGCAGGTCGTCGAGCCGCGCGCTCATGACCAGCGCTTCGCCGCGACCGCGTCGCGCAGCGCCTCCAGCCAGCGGTGGCCGTGGCCGCTGTCGGGCTCCAGATGCGCGCCCTCGGCCCATTCGTTCCAGGCGTTGACGAACAGCAGGCGGGATTCGCCCATGTGGAAGCGCCGCACCTCCTCCAGCTTCTCCTCGGCATAGGCGCGGAACGCCTCGGGGGTGGCGCCGTCGAAGCTGGTGCCGAACAGCGGCTGGCGGGCGGTGTTGTCCCAGGAGGGGAAGACGGCGGGGTAGCGCGGATAGGGCACGGTCTCGCGGCTGGTGAAGGCGGCGGCGGTCTCGGAATAGTCGTAGCGGTAGCCGGTCCAGCCCTCCTTGATCACCTCGGCGGCGCTCTCCGAGGGCACGGCGAGCCCGTGCGGCGGGAACTCCACGGCCGCATCGAAGCCGAGATCGGCCGGCCGCACCGCGGCCTCCACCGCCTCCATGCTCTCGACATAGGCGAGATGCACGCCCGGGAAGCCGGCGGCGGCGAAGGCGGCCCGGCAGGCGGCGGCGAAGCCCTTGGGGTCGGGCAGCTTGAGCGGGCGGTAGACCAGGAACAGCGGCTTGCCGTCGACGCGGATGTAGCGGTCGTCCATGGCATGGGCGACGGCGTCGGCGACGATGCTGTCGAGCGTGGCCGCATCGTAGCTCTGCTCCATGAGCATCTGGCGGTCGCCGCCATCCCAGTGGCGGGTCCAGTTCTCGTTGGCCCAGCACAGGCACCAGCTGAACGGGATGTCCTTGTTGGCGCGCACCGTCTCCAGCGGGCGGTGCAGCACGCGCCGGCTGCCGAAATTGTAGTAGTAGACGCAGAAGCCCTCGATGCCGTAGCGCGCGGCCAGCGCCGCCTGGCGGCGCAGCGCGTCGGGCTCGCGCAGGTCGTACCAGCCGAGATCGGCCGGCAGATGCGGCTGGTAGTGGCCCTCGAAGCTCGGCCGGGCCTTGGCCACGTTGGTCCATTCGGTGAAGCCTGGGCCCCACCACAGGTCGTTCTCCGGCGTCGGGTGGAACTGCGGCAGGTAGAAGGCCAGCACCCGCACCCGGTCCAGCCTGCGGATCAGCGGCCCCCAGCGCTCCACCAGGCGCTGCTGGTTGGCGACGATGGTGCGCATCTTGCGCGCCGCCGACTGGCGGTTGGTGGAGACGCTCAGGTGGTGGACCACGACCGCCTCGTGCAGGTAGCGCACGCGGTGGCCGTCGTTGAGCAGGCGCAGGCAGAGATCGGCATCCTCGCAATAGGCCGGCAGGTAGGCCTCGTCGAACAGGGTGGGCACGGCGAGCCTGCGGCGGAACATCAGCGCCGCGCCCGAGCAGTAGGCGACGTCGCGGTCGTGGCAGTAGCCGGGCTCGTCGGGGCTGGCGAACAGCCCGACCATGCCGCTCTCGCCGTTCGGGCGCAGGTAGCAGCCGGCTTCCTGCAGGCGGCCGTTGGGGTAGATGATCTTGGGGCCGACGGCGCCGATGGCCGCGTCCTCGTCGAGGGCCGCCACCATGCGCGCCAGCGCGCCGGGCAGCAGCTGGGCGTCGTTGTTGAGCAGCAGCACGTAGTCGCCGCGGCAGGCGGCGAAGGCGGCATTGCAGTTGCGGATGAAGCCCGTGTTCGCCGCCGTGCGGCAGTGCACCAGGCCGGGAATGCCGGCCAGCAGCAGGGCGTTGGGGTCGGTCGAGCAGTCGTCGGCCAGCACCAGCTCGTAGTCGATCCCGTCCGCCGTCTCCATCACCGAGCGCAGGCAGTCCACCGTGTAGTCGATCTCGTTATAGACCGGCACCAGGATCGACAGCTTCGGGCGGCGCGGGGCGGGAAAGCGCAGCGCGGCGATGCCGGCCGCAACGTCGGTGGTGCGGGCCAGGGCGGGCGGGCGCGGCCGCGTCTCGTCGCGCCGGCGCTGGCGGGCGCGGTCGATCGCGGCCACCGCCGCGTGATGGGCGGCCACGACGGCGGCGGCGTCGACCGGCAGCGCCTCGCCCACCGGCGCCGCGGCGCCCGGCGGCGGCGCCACCTTGCGGTCGGCCGGCAGCTGGCGGCCCTCGGCCTGGCCGAACAGCAGCCAGTGCCACAGCGGCGGCAGCCCGGCCTCGGCCACGTCCGGGTAGCGGGCGCGGTACAGCGCGCCGTCGAAGCGCGGCCCGGACGCGCGGCCCTCCAGATCGCCCAGCACGATGAAATGGCGCAGGGCGAGATACGGATCGGCCGGCACGTCGGGGTTGCGCGCGGCATACCAGGCGGGATCGAGCCAGGGATTGGCGAGCCGGCCGGCGGCCAGCCCCTCGGCCAGGAAATGCCGCAGCATGCCCGTCTCGGGCGCGGTCGCCCCCAGCCTGGCGCGGTATTCCTCGGGGTCGAAATACGGGCTCGGCGCCGCGAGGTCGTAGTCCAGCAGCTCGATCAGCGCGGCCACGTCGGGGGTGGCCCCCAGGATCAGCGGGTCCACGCCGGCGATGAAGCGCAGGTCCACCAGCGGATGCGGCGCGCGCAGCGCGGCGCATCCGGCCTCGATGAAATGCAGCAGCGGATCGGTGCCGGGCGGGAGATCCTGATGGATCGCCAGGTAGAAGGCACGGTCGAAATAGGGCGAGATGTTGGGCCGCTCGGCGAGCGGCACCTGCAGGTAGCGCATCACCGCGGTCAGGTCGGCGCGGCCGGCGCCGAGGGCGCGCTGGAACTGCTCGTCGGTGATGAACGGGCCGCAGAGCAGCCGGTGCGCGTGCATGACGGCCGCGCGCGTGAGCTGCACCCCCGACACCGCCGGCCTCAGACGCGCGCCAGATCGTCGCGCAGGACGACGGCCCAGGCGTCGATCATCGGCTTGGCCGCGGGGTTCGGAACCCGCCCCTCGGCGCAGCCGGAGCGCAGGTAGTGCTCGGTGCCGGACGCCACGTCGCCGCGGCGGATCGCCTCGGCGACGTCGGCATAGGTGGTGGTGTACCAGGCCTCGTCGACCGGCGGCGCGGAGCCGGAGCGGCCCTCGAAGAAGCCCATCTCGACGAAATGCGCGTGCAGGTTCTCGATCTCGCCGCGGGCATGGGCCTCGGCGATGTCGGGGTTGTTGCGCAGGTAGAACTCCTCGGAGAACGCCGCCGCCCCGGCCAGCGATTGCAGCAGCATGCGCAGCAGCTTGGCGTCGATCGCGACCTTCGACTTGCTGCTCAGGCGCTCGCGGTTGATGCGCAGCGCGCGCAGGAACTGGTCGATATGCGGAAGATAATCCATGAACCTCGTCTCAGGCGTTCGAGCAAGGCGGTCGCCCGCACCCTATAGGGTCTCGCGCCCGGTGGCCGCAAGCCGTTGCTCACGCGAAATGCGACGGGGCGGCGCGTCGGCCCGGCTGCGCGGGCAGCCCGATGGCGACGCGCTCCGCCGCGGTCATGCCCTGGGCGCTGCGGCCAGCTCACCCCCTCGCGGATCACGGGCCGGCGCCCCGGTGGCCACGGAGGTGGCGCAGCACGAAGCCCTTCACCAGCGATCCGGAGCGCCGACGATGCTGCCCATGCCGACCCGCGCGCAGTTGAGCAGCAACGCGTCCTGGCGAAGCCGGGCATGGCGCTCCAGCACCGTGTCGCAGGGCGGCCAGTTGATCGGCGCGCCGGTCGCGAGGTCGTGGATCGCGTGCATGTCGTAGTTGCGGATCCACACGCCGTTGGAGATCAGCGCGTCGTCGCCGACGACGATGCTGGCACCCTCGCCTTCCATCTCCAGCGACACGTCCACCGCGCTCGACCCCGCGCCCCAGAACAGCAGCTGGCGGTGGGAGCGCATCAGCAGGGTGGGGATGCGCACGAAGCCGTCGCCGATCAGATCGAGCAGCACCACGCAGTCGCCGCCGAGGATGCGCAGCGACGCCTCGCAGCGGCCGGTCCAGGTCGCGTTGTCGATCGCCACCACGTTGTCCGGGCCGAGGGACTGGATGTGCACCGCGCCGACATGGCGCGCCGGATCGGTGGCCAGCAGCAGCGGCTCGCCGTCGCCGAACAGCTCGATGCCGATCGCCGCCGCGTCCTTGCGCTCCAGCACCTCGTACTGGCGGCGCGCCAGGGTATCGGCGGTGAGGTCGGTGATGTCCGGCCGCAGGAAGCCGGCGAGCCGCGTCTCAGACTCCTCGCTGATCCCTGGCAGCATCGTTCCCCCGCCATTTTGCGCCAATTTGATGACATGCGTACAGAATGGAGACAAGGATTGCGGCGGCGCTGCCGGGCTGCCATTTTGCCGCCCTCCTGGATGGGCGAGGATCGGGCGAACATGCGGATTCTATTGACCGGCGGCTGTGGATTCATCGGCTCGGCGGTCATCCGGCACATCATCCGGGCGACGGATCACACCGTCGTGAATGTCGACAAGATGACCTATGCCGCCTCCGAGGAGGCGCTGGAGGCCGGGCGCGCCAGCCAGCGCCATACGCTGGTGCGCGCGGACATCTGCGACCACGGGGCGATGCGGCAGATCCTGGCCACCCACCAGCCCGACGCGATCATGCATCTCGCCGCCGAAAGCCATGTCGACCGCTCGATCGACGGGCCGGGCGCCTTCGTGCAGACCAACGTGGTCGGCACCTACACGCTGCTCGATGCCGCGCGCGAGTACTGGGCGGGGCTGCCGGCCGGCCGCAAGGCCGCGTTCCGCTTCCACCACATCTCCACCGACGAGGTGTTCGGCGCCCTCGACCATGGCGATCCGCCCTTCACCGAGACCACGCCCTACGATCCGCGCAGCCCGTACTCGGCCAGCAAGGCCGCCTCCGACCATCTGGTGCGCGCCTGGCACCACACCTACGGGCTGCCCACCCTGGTCTCCAACACGGTCAACAACTACGGCCCCTGGCAATTCCCCGAGAAGCTGATCCCGCTGGTGACGCTGAACGCGCTGGAGGGCAAGCCGCTCCCGGTCTATGGCGACGGCAGCAACATGCGCGACTGGCTGTTCGTGGACGACCATGCCGAGGCGCTGGTGCGGGTGGTGGAGCAGGGCGCGGTGGGCGCCACCTACGCCATCGGCGCCCGCCAGCCGCGCACCAACCTGCAGGTGGTGCACGCGATCTGTGCGGCGCTCGACGCGCGGCTGCCCGACCCGGCCGGGCCGCGCAGCCGGCTGGTCACCTTCGTCACCGACCGGCCGGGCCACGATTTCCGCTACGAGATCGACCCGTCGCGGGCCGAGGCGGCGCTGGCCTGGAAGGCGCCCAACGATTTCGAGACCGGGCTGGGGCGGACGGTGGACTGGTATCTCGCCAACCGCGCCTGGTGGGAGGGCGTGCGCGCCCGCTATGCCGGCCAGCGGCTCGGCACGGTCAAGAGCGCGGCCTGATCCGGCGATGAAGGGCATCCTCCTCGCCGGCGGCTCCGGCACGCGCCTGCATCCGATGACGCTGGCGGCCTCCAAGCAGCTGCTGCCGGTCTACGACAAGCCGATGGTCTACTACCCGCTGACCGTGCTGATGCTGGCCGGCATCCAGGACATCCTGGTGATCTCCACCCCCGCCGACCTGCCGCAGTTCCGCCGCCTGCTGGGCGACGGCGCCCGGCTCGGCTGCCGCTTCACCTATGCCGAGCAGCCGAGCCCCGACGGCCTCGCCCAGGCCTTCCATATCGGCCGCGACTGGCTGGGCGGCGAGCCCTGCGCGCTCGCCCTCGGCGACAACCTGATCTTCGGCGACCACCTGTCGCGCATGCTGCAATCCGCCGCCCGCCGGCAGGAGGGGGCGACCGTCTTTGCCTACCAGGTGCGCGACCCCGAGCGCTACGGCGTGGTGACGATGGACGCCGACGGCCGGGCACTCGACATCGTCGAGAAGCCGGCCGCGCCGCAATCGAACTGGGCGGTGATCGGCCTGTATTTCTACGACGCGCGGGTGACCGAGCTGGCAGCCGCGGTGAAGCCGTCGGCCCGCGGCGAGCTCGAGATCACCGACCTCAACCGCATGTACATGGAGCAGGGCCAGCTCAACGTGGAGAAGCTCGGCCGCGGCTGCGCCTGGCTCGACGCCGGCACCCCCGACAGCCTGTTGCAGGCGGCGACCTTCGTGCAGACCATCCAGTCGCGCCAGGGCATGCTGGTCGGCTGCCCCGAGGAGGTCGCCTTCCGCATGGGCTGGATCGACGCCGACGCGCTGCGCCGCGAGGCGCGCGGCCTCGGCAAGACCGAGCTCGGCCGGGTGCTCGCGGCGCTGGCCGACGGGGAGCACGCCTGATGGCCGTGCCGCCGTTCCGTGCCGAGCGCCTCGCCATTCCCGAGATCATCCTGCTCACCCCCCAGCGCTTCGGCGACAAGCGCGGCTTCTTCTCCGAGACCTGGAACGAGGCCCGCTTTTCCGATGCCGGCGTCGCCGGCCATTTCATCCAGGACAACCACTCGCTGTCGGAGAAGCGCGGCACCCTGCGCGGGCTCCACTGCCAGATCGGCGGGTCGGTCCAGGGCAAGCTGGTGCGCGTGCTCAAGGGCGCGATCTGGGACGTGGCGGTGGACGCCCGCCGCGCCTCCCCCAGCTACGGCCAGCACGTCGCCGCCGTGCTCAGCGCCGAGAACTGGTGCCAGCTCTGGGTGCCGCCGGGCTTCCTGCACGGCTTCGTCACGCTCGAGGCCGACACCGAGGTGATGTACAAGGTGACCGGCGGCTACTACGACCGCGCCGCCGAGCGCGGCGTGATCTGGAACGACCCCGACCTCGCCTTGCCCTGGCCGGTCCTGCCCAGCGAGGTGCTGGTCTCCGAGAAGGACGCCGTGCTGCCGCGCCTGGCCGACTGCGAGCCCTGGTACTGATGGGCGGCATCCTCGTCACCGGCGGCAGCGGCCAGCTCGCCCGGTCGCTCGGCGCGCTGGCCGGGCGCCGCGACCTGCGCGTGGTCGGCCGGCCCGACTGGGATTTCGACCGGCTGGACACGCTGCCCGACCTGCTGGCGGCGGCGGCGCCGGACCTGGTCGTCAATGCCGCCGCCCATACCGCGGTGGACAAGGCCGAGACCGATGCCGACGCCGCCTGGCGCGCCAACTGCCACGCGCCCCGCATCATCGCCGAGCACTGCGCGCGGGCCGGCATTCCGCTGATCCATGTCAGCACCGACTACGTCTTCGACGGCGCCAAGGGCGCGCCCTATCTGGAGACCGACCCGGTCAACCCGACCGGCGTCTACGGCGCCTCCAAGCTGGTGGGCGAGAACGCGGTGCTGGCCACCGGCGCGCGGGCGATCATCCTGCGCACGTCCTGGGTCTACGCGGCGGAGGGCAGGAACTTCGTCCGCACCATGCTGGCGCTGGCCGCCACCCGCCCGCAGCTGCGCGTCGTCGCCGACCAGCGCGGCTGCCCCACCGCCGCCCAGGACCTCGCCGCCGCCATCCTGCGCATCGCCGACAGCATCCTGGCCAGCGGCTGGCACGACCGCTATCGCGGCGTCACCCACGCCGCCGGCAGCGGCGAGACCACCTGGCACGGGCTGGCCGAGGCGACCTTCGCCGAAGCCGCGAAGCATGGGCTGACACCCCCCGAGGTGCTGCCGATCACGACCGCCGAGTACCCCACCGCCGCCCGCCGCCCGGCCGACAGCCGGCTCGACTGCGCCCGGCTGGGCCGCGTCTTCGGCATCGCTTTGCCGCAATGGCGTAACGGATTGCAACGCACCATCAATATTCTGTATGGCGCACCCTAAAGGGGCATCCGCGAATCCCACACACGTGTAAGGTGTGGTCCATGCTGCAGCGCCTGCCCGAATCCCGTGTGGCGATCCTGCTCTCCACCTACAACGGGGAGCGGTACCTGCCGGCGCAGCTGGAGAGCCTGCTGGCGCAGACTTTCGAGGAATGGACGCTGTACTGGCGCGACGACGGCTCCAGCGACACGACCGTTGCGATCCTCGAGGAATTCGCCCGCACCGCCGGACAGGGCCGCGTTGTGCAGATCCAGGGCACCGACGCACGGCTGCGCCCGACCGCGAGCTTCCTCACCCTGCTCGCCGCCGTCGCCGAGCAGCTGGCCGAGGGCGACATGGTCGCCTTCGCCGACCAGGACGACGTCTGGCTGCCCGAGAAGCTGGCCCGCGGGGTGGACGCGCTGCGCGGCATCGCCAACGAGGTGCCGGCGATCTACTGCGCCCGCCAGATCCTGGTGGACGAGGCGCTGCGCCGCATCGGCATCTCCGGCCCGCTGCGCCGGCCGGCCGGCTTTCCGGCGGCGCTCACCCAGAACGTCACCACCGGCTGCACGGTGCTGCTGAACCAGCGCGCCGTGGCGCTGGTGGCGGGCAGCACGCCGCCGGGCGCCAGCCTGCACGACTGGTGGTGCTACCTGGTGGTGACCGCCGCCGGCGGCGCGCTGCTGCACGACGACGAGCCGACGGTGCTCTATCGCCAGCACACGGCGAACATGGTCGGCGCCCCCCGCTCGATGCCGCGCCGCGCCGTCGCCGCCGCCCGGCGGGGACCGGCCGTGTTCATGAACGTGCTGCGCCAGCACGTCGCCGCCCTGCTCGCCCAGCCGCATCTGATGAACGCGGAGGCGCGCGGCCAGGTGGAGATGCTCGACCGGGCTCTCAAAGGCGGCCCGCTGAAGCGCCTCGCCGTGCTGCGCATGCCCGGCCTGCGCCGCCAGACCATGCCCGAGATGGCCGGCTTCTGGGTGTGGTTCCTGCTGGGGTAGCCGCCTACGGCGTCTGCACCCATGCTACGGCGTCTGCACCCATGGGTGGCGGTGCTGGGCGTAGACGGACTGCGTGGGGGCCGGGAAGCCCGGATCGGCGAAGGCGCCCACCGCCACGCCGACCTGGTCCGGCAGCCGGTCCGGATACCAGAACACGGTGGTGCCGCAGGTGGCGCAGAAATGCAGCGCCAGCTGCTTCCCTGTCGCCCAGCCGGCGCCAGACGCGCGATCTGCCCGCCACCGTCGTGGCCGCGATCGGCCAGAACGCGCCGATGCCGAAGACGCTGCCGGTGCGGCGCTGGCATTCCAGGCAGTGGCACAGCGAGACCTTCGCCGGCTCGCCCACGCATTCGATCGCGAGCTGGCCGCACCCGCAGCGCGCCGTCCGTGACCCCATCGCCTATACCTTTCCCGTTGCCGCCAGCGTCCTGAGCCCGGCCAGGATCTGCTCGCCGGGGTCGGCGGGCTGCCGCGGATCGCCGATCCACCGGCAGCGGGCCGCCCACGCCGCCGGCCACCGCGTAGTTGCCCTTGAACACGCCGCCATCGACCGCGCAATCGCCGATCGCGACCACGTATTTCGGGTCCGCCGCGGCATCCCCAGGCGAGCCCCAGCGGCGCCCGCATGTTGCTGCGCGACCGGCCCGGTGACCAGCAGCGCGTCGGCGCCGCGCGGGCTCGCCGCCAGCGCCAGCGCCGGCGCGTGCGGGGTCGAGGCCAGCAGCCGCAGCTCCAGCTCGCAGCCGTTGCAGCTGCCGCAATCGACATGGAACAGCGCAAGGCCGGGCCGGGCGGCCGCCGCCCGCCGCGCGCAGCCGCTCGGCCAGCGCCGCCGCCAGCGCCGGATCAGCCGCGGCGCGGCCAGGGTCAGGCGCGCCAGCGCGGCCTGCAGGGTGCGCAGCAGGGCGCCGATCACAGGTCCACCCCCGCGGCGGAGCAGCCGCAGGCGGCCAGGATGATCCCGGCATCCTCCCGGTCGGCCCGGCCAGCGCCGCGAGCGCGCGCGCGGCCAGGCCTGGCCAGCCCGATCGCAGAGGAAGGCGGCGGCGATCTGCCCTCCAGGCGCAGCCAGTGCCAGGCGAGCCCGTGCGGCCCGTCGACGCTGCCGATCGCCTCGCCCGACTGGATCGGCAGCGAGGCGGCGAGCGGGCCCTCGGGCAGCGCCTCCAGCAGTCCGGGGAGGTCGGCGGCGCGCCAGCGCGTCGAGATGCCGGCGCACCGCATGCCGCGCCAGCCGCAGGCCGGCGATGCGCGGGGCCACGGCCGCGGCCAGCGCGTGGAGGTCCGGCAGCGCGGCCAGGCGTGGCCGCCGCCAGCGCCTCGATCGCCGCGCCGCCACCGGGTGCCAGATCGACCGCGACGCCGCCCGGGATCGCGCAGTCCATCATCAGCCGATAACCCAGGCGGCCGCCGCCGCCGCCATCGCCGCGTCCTG
>JBGAIK010000379.1:0-2577 GCA_044225615.1 Acetobacteraceae bacterium
GTCATCGGTGCGCACCTCCGGCCCCGGCACGTCCTCCCGGTCGTAGTACGGCTTCAGCGCGTCGGAGGCGAGCAGCCGGCGCGCGAGCTTCATCGCCGCCAGCAGCACGCGGCGGTCGCCGGCCTCGGCCAGGTAGTTGGGCTGGATCTCCGGCTGCTCGAACGGGCTGGCCGAGCGCAGCCGCACATGGCCCCGGCTCTCCGGCCGCTGCTGCCAGGCCGCCATCGTCATCGCCGGCTCGCGCTCCAGCTGGCCCTGCACGCCCTCGGCATAGCTTGCCGGCGTGAACGTCATCTGGATGTCGGAATTCGCCGCCGCCTCGTCGGAATGCCAGAAGCAGTAGACCAGGGTGGGGTTCAGCGACAGGATGCCCTTGCGCGTCGCCGCCCATTTCAGGGCCTCCCACACCAGGCTCAGGCCGCGCACCTTCTCGTTGATGGTGGTGATGTTCTTCACCCGCGCCACCAGCCGCGGCGCGTAGTGGTCGCGCAGGTTCTCCCCCACCCCCGGCAGCACCTGCACCGGCGCGATCCCGTGCGCGGCCAGCACGCCGGCCGGGCCCACGCCCGAAAGCTGCAGCAGCTGCGGCGAGTTGTAGGTGCCCCCGCACAGGATCACCTCGCGCCCCGCCCGCACCTCGCGGTCGGTGCCGTTGCGCCCGCCCTGCCGGTAGCGGATGCCCACCGCGGCCTTGCCCTCGAAGACGATGCCGGTCGCGTGCGCGTGCATGATCACGTGCAGGTTGGGCCGTTTCATCGCGGGATGCAGATAGGCCCCGGCCGTGCTCACCCGCCTCCCGTTATAGGTGGTGCGCTGCACGTAGGAGACGCCCTCCTGCCGCGCCCCGTTGTAGTCCGGGTTGCGCGGGATGCCGTTCTGCACGCAGCCCTCGATGAAGGCGTCGCACAGCGGGTGCCGCCATTCCAGGTCGGTCACCCGCAGCTGGCCCTCGCGCCCGCGATAGGTGTCGTCGCCCGGCCCGATGCGCTTCTCCGTCCGGCGGAAATAGGGCAGCACGTCGGCATAGCCCCAGCCGCGATTGCCGAACTGCGCCCAGCTGTCGAAATCCATCCGCTGGCCGCGGTTGTAGACATGGCCGTTGATCGAGCTCGACCCGCCCAGCGTCTTGCCGCGCGGCGCGTAGATGCGCCGCCCGCCGGTCCAGGCGCTGGCCTCCATCTCGTATTTCCAGTTCACGCTGGCGTCGTAGAAGGTCTTCATGAACCCGGCCGGGATATGGATGAACGGGTTCCAGTCGCGTCCCCCCGCCTCCAGCAGGCAGACCTTCACGGCCGGGTCCTCGCTCAGCCGGCTGGCAACGATGCTGCCGGCCGATCCGGCGCCCACGATCACGTAGTCGAAGCTCTCCAACGCCGTCTCTCCCTCGCTCCGCCCCGATGCTAGGCAGCCCCGCGCGGATGCGCCAGATTGGCCCGCAAAGCCGGGGCCACGACAACGGGAGCGTCCAGCCAATGATCATCGACAGCCAGGTCCACGCCTACGAGGCCAACACCCCCGCCCGCCCCTGGCACAGCGTTCCCAACTGGCCGCCCCACGTCACCGGCGACGAGATGGTCGCCGCCATGGACGCGGTCGGCGTCGACGGCGCCATCTTCATCTCCGCCTTCTCGCTCTACCAGTACGACGACAGCTACGCCCGCGCGGTCGCCCGCGCCCACCCGACCCGCATGGCCATCGTCAAGCCGGTCAACCCCGACGACCCGGCGGTGGCCGACGTGATCGCCGAATGGCGCACCGTCCCCGGCGCCGTCGGCATCCGCATCATGCTGCCGGCCGGCAACCCGCGCCCGGCCGACGACCCGGGGCTGGACCGCATCGCGCGGGCCGCCGCGGCCAACGACTTCCCGCTCAACATCCTCTGCTGGGGCAACCTCGCAGTCGGCGCCGCCCTGCTCGACCGCCACCCGAACACGCGCTTCATCCTCGACCACCTGGCGCTCGAGCAGCCGCGCGAACCCCCCGCGCCGGCCGAGCCCTGGCGCGACCTGCCCCGGGTGCTGGAACTCGCCCGCCGCCCCAACGCGGTGATCAAGGTCAGCGGCGCCTGCACGCTCTCGAAGCAGCCCTACCCGTTCCCCGACATCTGGGACCCGCTGGCCCGCGTCTTCGACGCCTGGGGCATGGAGCGCTGCCTGTGGGGCACCGACTGGACGCGCGCCTTCGCCGTGGTGAACTACGAACAGGCGGTCGCGCCGTTCCGCCTCACCGACCGGCTCAGCGCGTCCGACCGCGCCATGCTGATGGGCGGGGCGTGCGCCAGGGCGTATGGCTGGTCGCCCGGGAAGGCCTGACCCACCCGCCGCAGCGGTTCGGTTCCCCTTCGAACCGCGCCATGGCCCTCGGCGCCTCCAGGCACCCGGCAAGTAAGAAAGAAGAATTCACCACAGAGGCAGTGAGGACAGGGAGAAGAAAGGAAGGCTCAAGGCCTCCCCCGCACTCTGGGCTTGGGCTGCGAAGAGCAAATCTGGACAGGGGGAGGGGGCTGCCGCTGCGATCGTGACTGGCAGCCATATCGGTCAGTCGTTCCGCGCGTCGGCGTCCGGGCACGAGGCTCGC
>JBGAIK010000063.1:0-21368 GCA_044225615.1 Acetobacteraceae bacterium
TGCCGCTCAACGGCCAGCTGACCACCCTCGGCGGCCGCTTCCTGCGCGCGGCCCACACCAGCCCCGACTACCGCCTGCACGCTCTCGGCAACCGCCCCGGCATGGCCCGCGCGGCGGACGGGGCGGCCATCGCCGGCGAAGTCTGGGCGCTGCCCACCGCCGCCATCGGCGCCCTGCTCGCCCAGGTCCCGCCCCCGCTCGGCTTCGGCACCGTGGCGCTGGCGGACGGCCCCTGCCTCGGCTTCCTCGCCGAATCCCACGCCCTGTCCGACGCCCCCGACATCACCCATCACGGCGGCTGGCGCGCCTGGCTGCAGGCAAGGCCGGCATGACCGACGCGGAGCTCGACGCGCTCATGGACGCGACCGCGGGCGCCCTCGGCATTCCCATCGACCCCGCCTGGCGCGCCACCATCCGCGCCAACCTCGCCGTCACCTTCCGCATGGCCGCCCTGATCCAGGACTTCCCCCTCGACGACGAGGCCGAGCCGGCCCCGGTCTTCCGGGCCTGAGCATGGACACCGCCTGGCTCACCGCCGCCGAGACCGCCGCCGCCATCGCCGCCGGCCGCCTCACCGCCCGCGCCGCGGTCGATGCCGCCCTCGCCCGCATCGCCGCCCATGATGGCGTGCTGAACAGCTTCACCGACGTCACCGCCGTCCGTGCCCGCGCCCGGGCGGACGCGATCGACGCCGGCGGCGTCAGGGGGCCCCTCGCGGGCGTCCCCTTCGCGGTCAAGAACCTGTTCGACGTCGTCGGCCTGCCCACCCGCGCCGGCAGCGCCATCAACCGCGCCCGCCCGCCCGCCACGAGCGATTCCGTCCTGATCGCCCGCCTCCAGGCCCAGGGCGCCATCCTCGTCGGCGCGCTGAACATGGGCGAATACGCCTACGACTTCACCGGCGAGAACCGCCACGACGGCCCGTCGCGCAACCCGCACGATACCGCGTGCATGTCCGGCGGCTCCTCCGGCGGCTCCGGTTCGGCGGTCGCCGGCGGCCTCGTCCCCTTCGCCCTCGGCTCCGACACCAACGGCTCGATCCGCGTGCCGTCCTCGCTCTGCGGCCTGTTCGGCCTCAAGCCCACCTACGGCCGCCTGCCCCGCACCGGCAGCTTTCCCTTCGTCGCCAGCCTCGACCATCTCGGCCCGCTCGCCCGCGGCGTGACCGACCTGGCCCTGTCCTACGACGCCATGCAGGGCCCCGACCCGCACGACCCCGCCTGCACCGACCGCGCCTGCGAGCCCGTCCTGCCGACGCTCGATGCCGGCATCGCCGGGCTGCGCATCGCCACCGCCGGCGGCTATTTCCGCGCCAGCCAGATGCCCGAGGCCACCCGCGCCGTGGACAAGGTCGCCGCCGCGCTCGGCGCCACGCGCGAGATCGAACTGCCCGAGCCCGCCCGCGCCCGCGCCGCCGCCTACCTGATCACCACCGCCGAGGGCGCCGCCCTCCACCTCGCCCGGCTGCGCACCCGCCCGGCCGATTTCGACCCCGACGTGCGCGACCGCCTGATCGCCGGCAGCATGGTCCCCGCCCCCTTCGTCATCCAGGCGCAGAAATTCCGCCGCTGGTACCGCCACGCCGTGCTGCGCCTGTTCGGGGAGGTGGACGCGATCCTCGCCCCCGCCACGCCCTGCACCGCGCCCCGCCTCGGCCAGAAGACCTTCACCCTCTCCGGCCAGGAACTGCCGGTCCGCCCCAATCTGGGCCTGTTCACCCAGCCGATCTCCTTCATCGGCCTGCCGGTCGTCGCGGTGCCGGTTCCCGGCCCCATGCCGATCGCCGTCCAGGTCATCGCCGCCCCCTGGCGCGAGGACGTGGCGTTGCGCATCGCCCGCCACCTCGAAGCCACCGGCATCGCCGCCGCGCAAAGGCCGCCCGCATGGACGTGAACCTTCCCGAAATCGTCGCCGAGGTCGAAGCCCAGTTCGCCCGCTACGAGCGGGCGCTCACCGGCAACGACGTCGCCACGCTCGACGCGCTGTTCTGGTCCGGTCCCCACACCATCCGCTACGGCATGGCCGAGAACCTCTACGGCCCGGCCGAGATCGCCGCCTTCCGCGCCGCCCGCTCGCCGGCCGGCCTCGCCCGACGCCTCAGCCGCACCGTCATCACCACCTATGGCCGCGATTTCGCCGTGGCCGCCACCCTGTTCCACCGCGACGGCGCTCCCGGCAAAATCGGCCGCCAGATGCAGAGCTGGGCCCGCATGCCGGAAGGCTGGCGCGTCGTTGCCGCACATGTGAGCATGATCGACGCGCCGGCGTGACATCTGCCATGCAGCAGGCGCAAAACTAGGCAGACAATGCCGAAGATTCAGACTGTATTCGCGTCACGCCCAATTGAAAGGCAGATTCCACCCCACCCGAATCGTGGCCTGGATATTGCGAAGCCCCGCAGGCGACACGATCCGGGGGTGCCCATGCCGATCCAGGCCGAACCCTACGCCTACGACTTCGCCCCCGCCCAGGCGGCGCTGCTGATCATCGACATGCAGCGCGACTTCCTGGAGCCCGGCGGCTTCGGCGAGGCCCTGGGCAACGACGTCTCCCGGCTCCGCCGCGCCGCTGCGCCGGCTGCTCGCCCACTGGCGTGCCGCCGGGCTGATGGTCATCCATACCCGCGAGGGCCACCGCCCGACTGTCCGCTGACCTGCCGCCGAGCAAGCGCGGTCGCGGCCGCGGCCCCGTCACCATCGGCGACTGCGCTCGATGGGCCGCATCCTCGCGCGCGGCGAACCGGCTACGACATCATCGCGGAGTGATCGCCGGCGAGCCGGCGGTCGACAAGCCCGGCACAGCCTCTTCGCCACCGACTTCGCCGCCACCCCACGCCGGCGGCATCCGCCAAGCTCGTCGTCGCCGGCGTCAACACCGAGGTCTGCGTCCATACCACGGTGCGCGAGGCCAACGACCGCGGCCTCGACGCCTGGTGCTGGAGGACTGCACCGCCTCCTATTTCCCGAATTCCACCAGGCCGCGCTCGCCATGGTGAAGGCCCAGGGCGGCATCTTCGGCTGGGCTGCGCCGTCCGACGCCGTCATCGCCGCGCTGCCCGTCCCGGCATTGCAGGGAGCCGCCTGATGAACACTGCGATCATGGCGAAGCTGAAATCCTGGGGGTGCCGGGCGATTGTCGCCCTGTTCGGCTTCGGCACCAACATCCTGGTCAACGTCCTGGTGCTGACCGGCCTGCTGCGCTTCGTGCTGCAGATGCCGGACGCGCTGGTGTTCGGCCGCATCCTGCCGGCGCTGGGCGCGATGCTGTTCCTCAGCACCGGATACTACGCCTTCCTGGCCTGGAACCTCGCGCGCCGGACCGGCCGCAGCGACGTCTGCGCGCTGCTCTCCGGCCTGTCGGTGCCGCACATGTTCGTCGTCACCTTCGTCGTCATGCTGCCGATCAAGCTGGCCACCAACGACCCGGTCATGGCCTGGCAGGCCGGGCTGACCTGGGTGTTCATCCAGAGCTTCGTGCTGATGGCCGGCGGCTTCATCGGCCCCTACATCCGCCGCATCACCCCGCGCGCCGCGCTGCTCGGCTCGCTCGCCGGCATCTCGATCACCTTCATATCCATGAGCCCGGCGGCGCAGATCTTCTCCACCCCCGTCATCGGCGTGGTCTGCCTCGCCATCATCCTGTGCGCCTGGTTCGGGGGCGTGCGCTTCTTCGGCGGCGTGCCCGGCGGCCTGGTGGCCATCGCCGCCGGCACCGTCATCGCCTGGGCCTCGACCCTGGTCGGCCTCAACTACGGCGACCTCAGCTTCGCCAAGGTCGGCCAGTCCTTCGCCACCTTCGACTTCATGATCCTCGGGATCCCAGCCGTCGCCAGGCGTTCCCAGATCAAGTTCCTCGGCATCATCCTCGTCACCGCCATCCCGTTCGGCATCTACGGCCGATCGAGGCGCTGGACAACGTGGAGAGCGCCGCCGTCGCTGGCATAGCCATCCCACCACGCGGGTGCTGACCGCCGACGGCGTGATCAGCCTGATCGGCTGCCTGCTCGGCAACCCGTTCATCAACGCGGTCTATATCGGCCATCCCGGCTGGAAGGCGATGGGCGGCCGCATCGGCTACTCCTTCGTCACCGGCCTCGTCGTGCTCGTGCTCACCTGGTTCGGCATCGTGGCGCTGATCAGCGCCGGTGCCGCGACGAAATCGACTCTGCCGATCCTGCTCTATATCGGCATGCTGATCGGTGCGCAGGCGTTCCAGGAAACGCCGCACCGCCATGCGCCCGCCATCGTGCTGGCGCTGCTGCCGCAGATCGCCGCCTGGGGCAAGACGCAGATCGACGGCGCGCTGGCCGCCGCCGGCACCTCCGCCCACGCGCTCGGCGCCGCCAAGCTGGCGCAGGTCGGCGTGCTCTATTCCGGCCTGGAAACCCTCGGCGGCGGCGCCGTGCTGGCCGGCATCGTGCTCGGCGCGGTCTGCACCTTCGTCATCGAGCGCGACCTGCCGAAGGCCGCCGCCTTCGCGCTGGCCGGCGCGGTGCTGACCTTCTTCGGCTTCATCCATGCCGAGGCGCTCGGCCCTCGCCCGCTCGCCGGCCGTCGCGTTCGCCTATCTCGCGGTCGCCGGCGTGCTGATGTTCAGCGCCCGCACGAAGCCGCGCCGCTGCCGGCGCCCGAGCCCCACGCCGCCGACTGATCCCCTTCCACCCGGAGACCCAGCTGATGAAGCGTCGTGCCTTCCTGTCCACTGCCGCCGGCGCCGCGCTGGCCGCGCCCGCCATTCGCCGCGCCGCGGCGCAGGGCGCGCCCACCCGCAACGAGACCCTGATCCTGGTGCAGGAATACGGCCCCAACAGCATGGACATGCAGGGCATCGGCAGCGCCCAGCCGGTCAACGGCGTCTCGCTCAACTGCTACGACACGCTGATCCGCTTCAAGCGCAAGCCCTTCGCCGAGGGCACCACCGTCTTCGACCTGCAGAATTTCGAGCCCGGCCTCGCCCAATCCTGGCAGGTCGCCAGCGACGGCATGAGCTGCACCTTCAAGCTGCGCGACGCCCGCCACCACAGCAAGCGCCCGGTCACCGCCAAGGACGTCAAGTGGTCGCTCGACCGCGCGGTCACCATCGGCGGCTTCGCCACCACCCAGATGGCCGCCGGCAGCCTGGAGAAGCCGGAGCAGTTCGTCGCGGTCGACGACAAGACCCTTCCGCATCGACTTCATCACCCGCGACAAGCTCACCATGCCCGACCTCGCGGTCACCATCCCGTTCGTCTTCGACAGCGAGACCGCCATCGCCAACGCGGGCGGCGATCCGCTGGCCAAGGACTACCTGAAGAACAACATCTGCGGCTCGGGCGCGTTCAAGGTGGAATCCTGGAAGCCCGGCAGCGAAACCATCTATGTCCGCAACGACGACTGGGCCTGCGGCGACCTGCCGAAGCTGCGCCGTATCATCACCCGCGACATACCGTCCGCCTCCACCCGCCGCGCGCTGATCGAGCGCGGCGACGCCGACATGTCCTACGGCCTGCCGCCGAAGGATTTCAAGGACCTGGCCGAGGCCGGCAAGGTCCAGGTGGCCGCCGTCCCGTGCCCAACGCGATCTGGTACGTGGCGCTCAACTCCGCCAACCCGCCCTTCAGCGACGTGCGCCTGCGCCAGGCCGTGGCCTGGGCCATCCCCTACGAGAAGATCATGTCCGCCTCGCTGTTCGGCCGCGGCGTGCCGATGTGGGGCGGCCCGCAGAAGATCGACACCGTGGGCTGGCCGGTGCCCTCGCACTATTCCTACAACGTCGACAAGGCGAGGGCGCTGGTGGCCGCGGCCACCGGCGGCGCCGGGATCACCACCAGCCTCGTGTTCGACGCGGGCTCGGCCACCATCGCCGAGCCGATGGCCGTCCTCGTGCAGGAGGCGCTGGCCGCCATCGGCATCAAGGTGGAGCTGAACAAGGTCCCCGGCGCCAATTTCCGCGGCGAGCTGAACAAGAAGACGGCGCCGATGGTCATCAACCGCTTCGGCGGCTGGCTCGACTATGCCGACTACTTCTTCTTCTGGAACTACCACGGCAACAACTCGATCTTCAACGTCGCCTCCTACCAGAACAAGGAGCTCGACAAGCTGATCGACGGCGCCCGCTTCACCCAGGACCCGGCCGACTACGCCGCCACGATCAAGGCCATGCTGGAAATGGGCATGGACCAGATCCCGATGGTGCCGATCTGCCAGCCGTACCACGACGTGGCGATGCAGAAATACATCGGCGGCTACCACTACGCGCCGTCGCGCGAGCCCGACTTCCGCTACCTGACCAAGGGCGCCTGAGCCGCCGATGCGTGCCGTCCTGCTGCGCCTGGCCGGCGCCATCCCGACCATCTGCGGGGTGGTGCTGGTCACCTTCCTGCTCACCCGCGTCCTGCCCGGCGACACCGCGGTCTACTTCGCCGGCCCCACCGCCAGCGCCGAATCGATCGCCCAGATCCGCAAGGAACTGGGGCTCGACCGGCCGCTGGCCGAGCAGTTCGGCCGCTACCTGGCCGCCCTGTCCAAGGGCGATCTCGGCATGTCGCTGACCACCGGCCAGCCCGTGCGCAGCGACCTCGCCGCCCGCCTGCCCGCCTCGGCGGGCGACCTGACCGGCCTGTTCCTCGCCATCGCCATCGCCGTGCCGCTCGGCGTCGCCGCCGCCGTGCGCCAGGGCTCGCTGATCGACCATGCCTGCCGCGTGCTCACCACGGCCGGCGTCTCGCTGCCGGTGTTCTTCACCGGCCTCGTGCTGGTCTACGTCTTCTACTTCCTGCTCGGCTGGATGCCGGCCCCGCTCGGCCGGCTGGACGCCTTCGCCGCGCCCCCGCCGACGGTGACCGGCTTCTACCTGATCGACACCCTGCTCGCCGGCGATTCCGAGACCTTCCGCGCCGCCGCCGCCCAGATCGTGCTGCCCGCCGGCACCCTCGCCCTTTCGCGCTCGCCCCCATCGCCCGCATCACGCGGGCCTCGATGCTGGCCGTGCTCGGCGCCGAGTTCATCCGCACCGCGCGGGCCAGCGGCCTGTCCGGCCCCACCGTCATCCTCACCTACGCGCTGCGCAACGCGCTGCTGCCGGTGGTCACCGTGCTCGGCATGGTCTTCTCCTTCCTGCTCGGCGCCAACGTGCTGGTGGAGAAGGTCTTCGCCTGGCCCGGCATCGGCAGCTACGCGGTGGAGGCGCTGATCGCGTCGGACTACGCCCCGGTCAGGGTTTCGTGCTGACCATGGCGATCATGCGTGCTGCTGAACCTCGGCATCGACCTGCTCAACCGCGCCATCGACCCGCGCGCGAGGCAGGGCGCATGAAGGAAGCAGGATCCACAAAGAGACAGCGAGGCAGCGAGAAGAATAGCCCGATACTCGCATGCTTCCCTTCTCGCCGCCTCGCTGCCTCTTTGTTCAACTTCCCTTCGCTTTTCCGGCCCGCCAGATGAGCGCCACGACTTACCCCGCCCCGACAGCCTCTGGCGCCATGCCGGCTACGTCCTGTCCGGCAACCCGGTCACCCTGGCCGCCCTCGCGCTCTTCCTCGCCTACGCCCTCATGGCCGTCCTCGGCCCCGCCGTCGCCCCGTTCGACCCGCTGGCCAGCGACACCGCCCGCGCGCTCAGGCCCCGAGCTGGCGCCACTGGTTCGGCACCGATCAATTGGGCCGCGACATACTGAGCCGCGTCATCGTCGCCGCCCGCGTCGACATGGGCATCGCGGTCGCCTCGGTCGCGCTGGTCTTCGCCGCCGGCGGCCTCGCCGGCCTGTTCGCCGGCTTCTTCGGCGGCTGGGTGGACACCGTGGTCGGCCGCATCGCCGACACCATCATGGCCTTCCCGCTCTTCGTCCTCGCCATGGGCATCGTCGCCGCACTCGGCAACACCATCCCCAACATCGTGCTCGCCACCGCCATCATCAACTTCCCGCTCTACGCCCGCGTCGCCCGCGCCGAGACGCTGACCCGGCGCCAGGCCGGCTTCGTCGATGCCGCCCGCCTCTCCGGCCACCGCGACGGCGCGCTCGTGCTGCTCCAGGTGCTGCCCAACATCATGCCGATCATGGTGGTGCAGATGTCGCTCACCATGGGCTACGCCATCCTCAACGCCGCCCGGCCTCTCCTTCATCGGCCTCGGCGTGCGCCCGCCACCGCCGAATGGGGCATCATGGTCGCCGAGGGCGCGGCCTTCATCGTCTCCGGCGAATGGTGGATCGCCCTCTTCCCCGGTGCCACGCTGATGCTCGCCGTCTTCTTCAACCTCCTCGGCGACGGCCTGCGCGACATCGTCGACCCGCGGCGCCGCACGCGGCCCTCCACGTCGAGGACCCCGCTCCGTCGAGTTCCACAAAGAAGCGGCATCGTCCGCGCGCTCGACCGCGTCGGCTTCGCCGTCGGCCCGGCCAGACCCTCGCTCTGGTCGGCGAATCCGGCTCCGGCAAGTCCGTCACCGCCTATGCCATCATGGGCCTGCTCGAAGCCGCCGGCCGCGTCACCGCCGGCCGCGCGCTGCTCGGCGAGACCGACCTGCTCGCCACCGCGCCCGCCGCGCTCGCCGCATCCGCGGCCGCCGGGTGGCCATGATCTTCCAGAACCCGCGCAGCGCGCTGAACCCGATCCGCCCGGTCGGCGCCCAGATCGCCGACGTGCTGCGCCGCCACGCCGGCGCCTCCCGCTTCGACGCGCGGGGCCGGGCCATCGAGGCCCTGCGCGCCGTCGGCATCCCCGATCCGGCCCGCCGCGCCCGCGCCTACCCGTTCGAGCTCTCCGGCGGCATGTGCCAGCGCGTCATGATCGCCATCGCGGTCGCCGGCAATCCCGACCTGCTGATCGCCGACGAGCCCACCACCGGCCTCGACGTGACCACCCAGGCCGTGGTCATGGACCTGATCGCCGAGATGGCCGCCCGCACCGGCATGGCCACCGTCTGATCCCCCACGACCTCGCGCTCGCCGCCGAGCGCGCCGGCCGCATCGCGGTCATGCATGCCGGTCACGTGGTCGAACAGGCCGACACCGCCACCCTGCTCGCCCGCCCGCTGCACCCCTACACCGCCCGCCTGCTCGCGGCCACGCCCGGCCCCGGCGGCACCCTCGACTCGCTCGGAATCCGTCCCCGGCGGCCTGCCCGACCTGCGTGCCGCCATCCCCGCCTGCCGCTACGCCGCCCGCTGCGACCGCCGCCAGCCGGACTGCGACAAGCCCCTGGTCCACGCCACCCCGCCGCCGGCCACGGCGTCGCCTGCTGGAACCAGCTGAGCGCCGCCGCATGACCCCGCTGCTCGAACTGGAGCGCGTCAGCAAGCGCTTCCCCCTCGGCAAGCGCGGCCTGTTCCGGCGCGGGCCGCCCAGCCAGGTCCACGCCGTCGACGATGTCAGCTTCACCGTCCTGCCCGGCGAGACCGTCGGCCTGGTCGGCGAAAGCGGCTGCGGCAAGTCCACCCTGGTCCGCCTGATCACCCGCCTGCTCGACACCACCGAGGGCACGATCTGGTTCGACCGCCGCGAGATCTCCGGCGTGCCCGCCCGCCTCTTCGCCGAGGACGCCAGCCGCGCCCATATCCAGATGGTCTTCCAGGACGCGGGCGAGAGCATCAACCCCCGCTTCACCGCCGCCGAGGCCATCGCCGACCCGCTGCGCCGCCTGCTCGGCCTGCGCGGCGCCACGCTGCGCGCCCGTGTCGAGGAAGCCGCCACCCAGTGCGGCCTGCCGGTGGAACTGCTCGGCCGCTTCCCCCACCAGCTCTCCGGCGGCCAGCGCGCCCGTGTCGGCATCGCGCGGGCCATCGGCAGCCGCCCCCGCCTGCTGGTGCTCGACGAGCCCACCGCGGCGCTCGACGTCTCGGTCCAGGTCACGGTGCTGAAGCTGCTCCGGCGCCTGAAGCAGGAGCTCGGCCTCAGCTACATCTTCGTCTCGCACGACCTGCACGTGGTCCACCTGCTCTGCGACCGCGTCGTCGTCATGTATCTCGGCAGGGTCGTCGAATCCGGCCCCGCCCGCGACGTCTTCGAGAATCCGCGCCACCCCTACACGCGCAGCCTGATCGCCGCCGCCCCCCGCCTCGACGGCGCCCGCGCCACCGCCCCCCGCCTGTCCGGCGACCCGCGCAGCCCGGTCGACCCCGACCCCAACGCCTGCCGCTTCCACGGCCGCTGCCCGGTCGGCATGGACCGCTGCGGCACCGAAATGCCGCCCTTGCGCGCGCGCAGCCCCGGCCACCTCGCCGCCTGCCACCTGGACGACCAGAGCGTGATCGCCCAGGCCGAAGGCCGAGCGTGAATCACGCGATCAGACAAAGACGCCCCAGCTCGCGAGCTGGTTCGACCCATGACCAATCATGGGCCGAGCCGTCAGCCGCGATAGACGGTGTACTGCCCAGGCGCCACCACCAGCCCGATTTCGCAGCGCCCCTCCGGCACCTCGACCCGGAACGCCACCAGGATCATCGAGCCACCCGGCCGCCCCGAAATACGCCCCGGCATGGACGCGCAGCGCATGCGGCCCGATCCGCAGCGGCTCGCCCTCGGCCAGCACCAGCACGCCATCCCCGGCCACCGCCTCCGCAAGCTTCACCCCGTCGCGGAACAGCTCGACCCGCATGCCCGCCGCCGGGCCAGCCTGCACGGCATCGGTCACCCGCACCGCCAGCACCCCGGTCGTCGGCGGCACGCCCGGCCCGTCCACCCGCGCCACCAGCCGCAGCCGGGTGATCAGATGCACCTCGTCCAGCGCCGCCGCCCGCTCCTCGGCCTCGTCCCGCCCGATCCGCCGCTCCAGCGCCGCCAGCACCGAGCTCGGCGCATGCCGGCGCGCGCAGATGATGAAGGCGAAGCCGTGCCGCGCCTCGTACGCCGCCGACAGCTCGGCGAATCGCGCCGCCGCCGCGCCCAGACCGGCCAGTCCCAGCCCCGCCTGCTCGGATGCCGAATCCGCCGTCAGGTTGGCGGCCAGCGCCGCCGCCGACAGCGGCGGATGCCCGGCCAGGAAGCCCCGCTGCGTTGTCGCATCGGCCCGCCGCACCACGCCCATCAGCCCGGCATGCAGCGCCGCCACGCTGGCGAAGGGCCGCGCCCCGGCCGCCGCCAGGGGCACCCAGGGCGCATGCTCGAACACCCCGTCGAGCGAGCCCGCAAAATCCCCGGGCGCTGCGGCGTTCAGCGCATCCAGCGTGATCTTCGTCATGCCGGCGGAAAAGCAATCGCCATGCCAGCGCAATGGCAATCGCCATGCGTGCCCTAGGCCGGCTTCGGCTGCAGCGCCTTCGGCCAGGGCAGGATCATGCCCGGCCGCGTCGTGTCCACCCCGCCCAGCGCGTAGGTCCGCCGGCACAGCTCCGCCGCCAGCGCCGCCCGGTCGGCGAACCCGGCCAGCTCCGTGAACGGGATCGCCGCCCCCATCGTCGCCCGCACCGCGGTCCCGAACCGCCGCCGGCTCTCGCCCGCCATCAGCGCCAGCCGCAGGGTGGCGCTCCAGTGGCTCGCCATCTGGAACAGCCGGCTGTTCTGGCCCCGGAAATGGATCGGCACCACCGGGCACCGGCTGCGCTGCCATCTGGCCGATGAACGGCTGCCACGGCGCATCCATCGCCGGGCGGCGCCCCAGCCGGTCCGGCGCCGTCGAGATGCCGCCGGCCGGGAACACCAGCACCGCGCCCCCCTCGGCCAGCTGCCGCCGCGCCGCCGCCCGCGACTCCAGGTTCACCGCGGTTGCCGCCCGCGTGCCGGAGAAGTCGATCGGCAGCATGTGCCGCCGCGTCTCCGGCGCCTGCACCAGCACCGCGTTGATCAGCAGCTTGAAGTCCTGCCGCCGCTGGCTCGCCAGCCAGCAGATGCCGAACCCGTCGAGCAGCCCGTAGGGATGGTTGGCCACCACCAGCACCGGCCCCGTCGCCGGAATCGCCTCCACCGCCCCGTCCAGTTCCACCCGGATGCCGGTGCGGCGCAGCATCTCCGACCAGAACACCGCCTCCGTTCCGCCATCGGCACGGAACCGCTCGTACACCGCCTTCAGCCGCCGCTGTCCGCTCACTCGCTCCACCGCCCGCACCAGCAGCCGCTGCGCCGCCGACATGGCAGGGTCCATGTACGAGATCAGCGGCTCGTCCTGCTCCCGCGTGCCGGCGATGGCCATGCTGCGTCGCTCCCCGTCGATAGCTGTGACCGGCGCTGATAGACCACCCACGACCCTGCGGCCTTGAAGCTTTGGTTACAGATCGCCCATCCGCCGCTCACCAACCTGACAATTGCGTTGCGCGATGATCACGCCCTAGACAGGCGGCGCGCGCCTGCCGCGCGCAGTTCCGAGGTGGACCCGATGACATACCTGAAGCCGCTGCCCTGGCTGGCCACCGCGCTCGCGCTCGCCGGCTGCGTCGCCCGCCGCGCAAGGCGCCCCGCCGTGATGGCGATGCCGACCGAGGGCAAGAACTACCAGCAGTTCCAGCAGGAAGACGCCTATTGCCGCCAGGCCGCCTCAACATGATCGGTGGCGGCAGCGCCGCTGGAAGAGCGTACTGATGCCGCCGTGGGGCAGCGCCGTCGTCGGCACCACCGTCGGTGCGGCGGCCGGCGCTGCTCGGCGCGGCCGCCGGCTGTCGCCGGGGCAGGGCCTGATCAGCGCCGGGCTGCTCGATCGGCGGCTCCGCCAGCGCGGCGCGAGCGTGCCGCTATTCGCCCGGCGCCATGCAGCGCCGATGCGACATCTACGCGCAGTGCATGACGTCATCCGGCAACACCGTGCGCCCTACAGCGCTACCGTTACTATCCAGCTATCCCCGCCGGCCTACGGCGCGCCCGGCTACTATCCGGCCTACCCGCCCTATCCGCCGCCGGCCTACGGCTACTGAGGCCGGACCCGCCTGACGATTGCGACCGCGGCCGCGCAGGCGGTCCCGATCGCGAAGGCGCCCCAGAGGATGTCCACCACCGCCACCTCGGCCGGGAAGCCGCGCAGCGTGGCCAGGTTGGTCAGGTCGTAGGTGGCATAGGCGAAGGCGCCCAGCATGGCCCCCAGCCCCGCCGCCCGCCGCCAGCCGCCGTCGCGCAGCGCCGGCAGCACGGCGAACACCTGCAGCCCCGCGACATAGGCCAAATAGAACAGCCCGGCCACCGCGAGGCTGGGCTGCTCCAGCAGCAGCCCACCCATGCGCGTCCGGTAGAACGCGTCCACCATCGCGCCCAGCCACACCATGTCCAGCCCCAGGAAGCACAGCGCGGTCGTGAGATAGGCGATGGTGATGCGCATGCGTCCCTCCGGGTTCGCCGCCCATATGGTCCGTGAAGCGGACAGCAAAAGGGCCCCGCGGCCGAATGGCCGGCGGGGCCCGGTGTCTGAAACGCCGCGCTCAGCGACGCGTGGCGCGTTCGCTCAGCGACGCGTTGCGTGCTCCGTCAGCGTCCACGGCGCGCGCGTCAGCTGGAACGCGGCCTGCGCCCGCGAGATGCCCAGATCCGCCAGCATGCGGTCGTCCATCTCCCCCAGCTCGCCGCGCGTCCGCACGATGCGTGCCCACACGCGCAGCGTGCGCCACGCGCCCGCCAGTGCCGCCTGTGCCACGGCGCCGAAGCCGCTCGCCGGCCGTCCGCCAGCCCGCAGATTGATCGTTTGCATGTCCAGGTCCTCCTCGAAACCGGTGACACGCGCTATCTAGGGGTGCGGGCTTCATAAGCAAAATGAATTGCCCTTATATGGGCCATCAGATAATCTGATGCGCATGGGCATCCCCGCCGGACTCGATCCCGACCTGCTGCGCGCCTTCGCCTATATCGCGGAGGAGGGCAGCTTCACCCGTGCCGCCGAGCGCGTCGGCCGCACCCAGTCGGCCGTCTCGATGCAGGTCCAGCGCCTCGAAGCCACCCTCGGCCAGAAGCTGCTCGCCCGCGGCAAGGGCGGCGCGGTCCAGCTCACCCCCCAGGGCCGCTTCCTGCTCGAACGCTCGCGCGCCCTGCTCGCCCTCAACGACGAGATCTGGAGCGCCTTCCGCACCCCCCAGCTGCAGGGCGTGGTCCGCCTCGGCTCCCCCGACGACTACGCGCTGCGCTACCTCCCCCCGGTGCTGCGCCGCTTCGCCGATTCCCATCCCGCCATCGACGTCGAGGTCGTCTGCCTCCCCTCCAGCGAGCTCATCGAGCGCCTGCGCGACGGCGAGATCGACCTCAGCCTGGTCTCCGAGGGCCATGAGCCCCCGAGCTGGCCAAGGCTCGAACTGTGGCGCGGCCCGCTCGCCTGGGTCACGTCGGACCGCCACGCCCCGCACAAGCTGGACCCGCTGCCCATCGCGCTGGCCCGCAGCGGCTGCGCCTGGCGCGAGGCCGCGGTCGCCGCCCTCGACAAGGCCGGGCGCCGCTACCGCGTCACCTACAATTCGGCCAGCCAGCTCGGCACCCACGCCCCGGTGGTCGCCGGTCTTGCCGTCACCGTCTCCACCATCTCCTGGCTCCCCGAGGGCCTGCGCCTGGTCCGCCCCGACGAGGGCCTGCCCCCGCTGCCCGATTTCGGCATCCTGCTGATGAAGGGCCGCAACGCCAGCCAGCCGGTCACCGACGTGCTCGCCACCCACATCGCCGAGCATTTCCGCCAGGAAAGCCTCCGCCAGGACCGCCCGCGCGCCGCCTGACGCGGCGGAGCGCGTGATTCGCGCCTTCCGGCCCGCGGCCTCGAGCGATCACGCGCTAATGTCCGCCTCCACCACCAGCAGCGCCGAGCGGAACGGCTCCGCCAGCGTCACCCGCACCCCGCCCGCCGCGGCCACGCCGTCCGCTCCGCCGATCCGCCACGGCCCCGCGCGCAGCCCCGGCAGCGCGAATTCGCGCGCCGCCGCCCCTTCCAGCCGGAAGGCGAACAGCACGCCGGCACTGCCATCCTTGGCCACGTACCACATCGCCGCCCAATCGCCCCGCCCGTCCAGCGGCGGCGCCGGGGTCAGCTGGTACTGGTCGCCCTGCTGCACCAGGGCCCGCAGCCGGTCGCGATACAGCGCCACATGCGCCGCCGCGACCCGCAGATCGTCCTCACCCCACCCGTCGATCGCCGCGCCGATGCCGAAGCTGCCCAGCATCGCCACCCGCAGCCGGAACGCCAGGTCGCCGCGCCGGTCGATCCCGTCCACGCCCGAATAGGCGCGCGGCGGCCAGTCCACCAGCCAGTCGTTGCAGCACACCGCCGGGTGCGCCCGCTGCATGCCGAAATGGATCGCCAGCTTCGCCAGCGCCTGCGGCTGGTCCGACAGCCAGTTGGTATGCGCGTGCGACAGGAGCGCCCCGTCCATCCGCCCCGCCCCGCTCGCGCACATCTCCAGCACCAGGCCCGGAAATTCCGCCCGGATCGCGTCCTGCAGCCGGTACAGCCCCTGGTAGTGGGCCACCAGCGGGTCCTGCCGCGTCAACGTCTCCGGCAGGCCTGGCGCCCACCCCCCGTTGCCCAGCTCGGCGTTGAAATCCCATTTCAGCCAGCTCGCCCCCGCCTCGCGCACCAGCCCGGCCAGCACGGCGAAGGCATGCGCCCAGGCCTCCGGCACGCCCAGATGCAGCAGCGCCCGGCCGTCGGCCGCCGGCGCCCGCCCGTCCACATGGTGCATCCACGCCGGATGCAGCGCCCGCACCCGCGCCCGCGGCCCCACCGCCTCCGGCTCGCACCAGATGCCGAACCCCATCCCATGCTCCGCGCAGGCCTCGCGCAGCGCCCCCAGCCCGGCCGGCAGCCGCCGCCGCTCCACCGCCCAGTCGCCGACGCGCAGATACCAGCCCTCGTCGGGGTCGCCATCCAGCGAGGCGAACCACCCCGCGTCCAGCACGAACACCTCGCAGCCCAGCCGCGCCGCCAGCGGGATCAGCGCCGCCAGCCGCGCCGCGTCCGGCGTCTCGTCGCACGCGTACCAGGTGTTGTACTGCACCGGCACCGGCCGCTCCCGATCGGGCCGCCGCGCCCGCCGCCAGTCGTGCAGCCGCCGCGTCGCCTCGTCCAGCCCGCCCGGCACGTGCCCCAGCACCGCGTCGGGCAACGCCAGCGCCGCCCCCGGCGCCAGGTCATGCTCGAACCCGCGCGCGCTGATCCCGCCCGACAGCGTCGTCGCCTCCGGCCGCAGCCGCGCATGCAGCGACCAGTTGCCCGACCATTGCAGCGCCACCAGGAAGGTCGCGTCGGGCGCAAGCAGCGCCATCCACGGCTGGAACTCGAACCCGGTCTTGCCGGTCCGGCTGTCCAGCTCCAGCGCCGCATGCCCGCCGGACAAGGTTCGCGGCTGCGCCTCCGCCCCCCAGCCGCCGGACAGGAACGCCGCCGCCTCGATCCGTCCGCGCAGGGCCAGCCACAGGCTCAGCGCCCCGGTCACCGGAATCGCCGCCGTGCCCGCCGCCCCGCCGTTGCGCAGCACCGTGCTGCGCGTCAGCAGCCCGGTCGCCGCGTCCACCGCGAAGGTCACCGTGCACTCCAGCGGCGAATCCTGCGCCACCAGCCGCACCGCAGGCAGCCCGGCGCCGGGCTCTCCCAGCTCGCCGCCACCCAGGCCACGCAGGTCGCGCGCGGCCCGATCTCCACCAGCGCCGGCAGCCGCGCGTTCTGCTGCAGGTCGTGTCGCGCCATCCGGTCCACAGCGGCGCGGGCGCCGCCGCCGTTCTGGCCCTCAGTAGTCGCACACCAGCGCCCCGTCCTGCACCCGCACGTCGAGGCGCGACCCGTGCCAGTGCAGCGACCACGCCGTGCCGCCGGGATCGGCATGAACATGCGGGGCGATCCGCCCGGTCTCGTCCATCCGCCGCCTTCCCATCCTGCCGCGCCCGAGCATACTCCCGCCGCTGGGAGCCGCAAGCATGGCCGCGCGCCTCGTCGTCCACATGATCGGCAACGCCCATATCGACCCGGTCTGGCTCTGGGGCTGGCAGGCCGGCGTGGACGAGGCGCTCGCCACCCTCGCCGCCGCCGCCGATCGCTGCGACGAGGTCCCGGACTTCGTCTTCACCCGCGGCGAGGCCTGGCTGTTCCGCCAGGCCGAACGCCTGCGCCCGGCGCTGTTCGCCCGCATCCGCCGCCAGGTCGCCGACGGCCGCTGGTGCCTGGTCGGCGGCACGCTGGTCCAGCCCGACCTCAACCTCCCCACCGAATTCGCGCTCCGCCGCCAGATCGCCCACGGCCAGGCCTATTTCCGGTCGCGCTTCGGCCAGCAGCCGCGCATCGGCTGGAACGTGGACAGTTTCCCGTCATCCCGCCTTCCTGCCCGACCCGCCTTCCGAACACGGCTACACGGCCTACGTCCTCGGCCGCCCCGACCCGCGCCAGCTCAGCTTCTTCTTCCCGCCGCCGTTTTCCGCGCGCGAGGCCGCCGGCGCCGAGCCCCCGCCTTCCGCGTGGTGGACGGCTCCGCCGCCCCCGACCCTCGCCCCCACATCGCCACCGCCGTCGCCGCCCCCGACCGCCCTCGGCCACACCATGTGCTTCTACGGCGTCGGCAACCACGGCGGCGGCCCCACCCGGCGCCAGCTCGCCTGGATCGAGGCCCACCGCACCGCGCTCCCGGGCCTGGAGCTGCGCCTCTCCACCCCCGAAGCCTTCTTCGCCGCCATCGCCCCCCTCGGCCACCGCCTGCCGGTCATCAGCGGCGAGCTCCAGCACTGCTTTCCCGGCTGCTACAGCGCCATGGGCGACATCAAGCGCGCCCAGCGCGCCGGCGAGCACGCGCTCGACCAGGCCGCCCGCGCCGCCCGCGCCTTCGGCACCCAGGCCGACCTCCCCCGCATCGACGCCGCCTGGGACGACCTGCTGTTCACCGCCTTCCACGACATCGTGACCGGAACCTCGACCCCCTCGGCCTGGGCCAGCTGCCGCGCCATGCAGGGCCGCGCCCGCATCGAAGCCGAGGAAGCCCTGCTCGACATCACCCGAAGCTGGGCCGACCGCGCGCTTCCCCCCGCCGACGCCCAGCGCATCGTCGTCCTCAACACCGACGACACGGCCTTCGACGGCCTCGTCGAGCACGAGAGCTGGGCCGACCACGCGCTCTGGCAGGACCGCCGGCTCCTTGCCCAGGACGGCACCCCCGTCCCCTGCCAGCCCACCCAGCCCGAGTCCGGCTTCCGCGTCCCGCGCCTGCTCTTCCCCGCCCGCATCCCAGCCGGCGGCGCCGCCACCTTCACCATCCGCCCCGGCACGCCCCCCGCGCCGCCGCCCGGCCCGGTCGCCACGCCCACCCGGCTCGCCAACGCCCGCCTGTCCCTGGATCTGGCCCCCACCGGCATCACCGCCCTCGCCCGCGACGGCCGCCCCCTGCTCGGCCCCGGCGGCATCACCCTGCAGCTCCGCCACGACCCGACCGACACCTGGACCTACTGGACCGACCGCTTCACCGAACCGCTCGCCGCCACCCTCGCCGGCGGCGCCTGGACGGTGGAGGAAACCGGCCCGCTCCGCGCCAGCCTCCGCATGGACCACCGCCTCGGCACCTCCCGCCTGCGCTGGACCCTGTCGGTCGACCGCGACAGCCCCGCGCTGCGCCTGTGCCTCGACGTCAACTTCGACGCCCGCCTCACCCTGCTCCAGCTCGCCATCCACCTGCCCGCGCCGCCGACCCGCCGCACCGACGCCGTCCCCGGCGGCAGCATCCCCCGCCCGCTCTCGCCGGCCGAATATCCGGTGCAGGGCTGGTCCCGCCTCGCCACCCCGGCCGGCGACATGGCCCTCGTCACCCAGGACGCCTTCAGCCTCAGCGCCGACGGCACGCTCTGGCAATGGACGCTGCTGCGCAGCCCCCGCATGGCCTGGCAAGGCACCGACCCGCCCGTCTACCACGGCCGCGACACCCATACCGACCAGGGCAGCCACGGCTTCACCTTCCTGCTCCTGGCCGACGAGGCGCTGCCCGACGCGCGGCTCGACACCGCCGCCCGCCGCCTCGCCCAGCCGCTGGTCACCTTCGAGCGGACCGAAGGGGCGGAGCGGCCGTTCATCGGGTGAAGGGCAGGGGCCGCAGGCGGCCCGCCCCCTACGCCGAGGCTGCCTCCAGCGCCTCCTCCGCCGCCAGCCAGTCGGCCTCCGCCTCCTGCTCCAGCCGCTTGATCGCGACCAGCTTCGCCTGCGCCGCCACCACGTCGCTCTTGCGCCCCTGCTCGTACAGCCGCGGGCTCGCCAGCAGCTTCTCCAGCAGCGCCCGCTCGGCCGCGAGCTTGGCAATCCGCGCCTCGGCGTCCTTCGCCTTCTTGCGCAGCGGCGCCACCGCCGCCCGCGCATCCGCCCGCTCCCGCCGGTCCGACCGCCTGGTGCCCGGCTCCAGCACCTTCGGCGCCGGCCGCGCCCGCTCCGCCAGCAGCGCCCGGTAGTCGTCCAGGTCGCCGTCATACGGCTTCACCATGCCGTCGCCGACGATCCACAGCTGGTCCGCCACCAGCTCCACCAGATGCGGATCATGGGTGATCAGCAGCACCGCGCCCGGAAAGTCGGCCAGCGCGCGGACCAGCGCCTCGCGCGCGTCGATGTCCAGGTGGTTGGTCGGCTCGTCCAGGATCAGCAGCTGCGGCGCATCCCGCGTCGCCAGCGCCAGCAGCAGCCGCGCCTTCTCCCCGCCCGAGAGCTGATCCACCATCGTCCCCGCCCGGTCCGCATCCAGGCCGAACCTGGCCAGCTGCGCCCGAACCTGCTGTGCCGTCGCCTTCGGCTGCGCCCGCTCCATGTGGTCGATCGGCGTCTCGCCCAGGATCAGCTCGTCCGTCTGGTGCTGCGCGAAATACCCCACCCGCAGCTTCGGCCCGCGCCGAATTTCGCCCGCATCGGCCCCCAGCTTGCCCGCGATCAGCTTCGCCAGCGTGGACTTGCCGTTGCCGTTCGCCCCCAGCAGCGCGATCCGGTCGTCCATGTCCACCCGCAGGTTCAGCCCGCGCAGCACCGGCGGCCCGCCATAGCCCACGCTCGCCCGGTCGATCGACAGGATCGGCGGCGCCATCTGCGCGGGCTCGGGAAAGTCGAACTTCGTCGCGTGATCCTCCAGCACCGCCTCGATCACCGGCAGCTTGGCGATCGCCTTCAGCCGCGACTGCGCCTGCCGCGCCTTGCTCGCCTTGCTGCGGAACCGGTCCACGAAGGCCTGCATATGCGCCTTCTGTGCCGCGATCTTCGCCGCCATCGCCGTCTGCTGCGCCGCCCGCTCGGTCTTCAGCCGCACGAACTCGTCGTAGCCGCCGGGCGTGACGGTGATCTTGCCCCGCTCCAGATGCGCGATGCTGTCCACGCAGCGATCGAGCAGCCCGCGGTCGTGCGACACCACCAGCGCCGCGCCGGGGAACTTCGCCAGCCACCCCTCCAGCCACAGCGTCGCCTCCAGGTCGAGGTGGTTGGTCGGCTCGTCCAGCAGCAGCATCTCGGGTGCTGCGAACAGCACGGTGGCCAGCGCCACCCGCATCCGCCACCCGCCCGAATAGGACTCCACCGGCCGCGCCTGCGCCGCCGCGTCGAACCCCAGCCCGGCCAGGATCGTCGCGGCCCGCGCCGGCGCCGAATCGGCCCCGATCGTCACCAGCCGGTCATGCACCTCCGCCAGCCGGTGCGGGTCCGTCGCCGGGTCCTCCGCCTCGGCCAGCAGCGCCAGCCGCTCCGGGTCGCCCTCCAGCACGCAGTCCAGCAGCGTCTGCGCACCCGCCGGCGCCTCCTGCTTCACCCAGCCCAGCCGCGCCCGCGCCGCCAGCCGGATCGTGCCGCCATCGATGGCAATCTCTCCCGAGATCGCCCGCAGCAGCGTCGATTTCCCCGCCCCGTTGCGCCCCACCAGGCCGATGCGGCGGCCCGGGTCCACGGTCAGATCGGCATTGTCCAGCAGCAGGCGGCCCCCGATCCGGTAGGTCACGCCAGAGACAATCAACAGGCTCATGATAGTTCAGCCTCAACGAACGGATTGCGGAACCCCGGGGGTTGTCGCGGTCAGGCGCCTGCTCTAAAGCCGCCCGCCACAGCCACACCCGCATGAAACGAGGCCGCACATGGCGATCGAGCGCACTTTCTCAATCCTCAAGCCCGACGCCACGCGTCGCAACCTCACCGGCAGGATCAACGCCGTGTTCGAAGGCGCCGGCCTGCGCATCGTCGCGCAGAAGCGCATCCACATGACCACGGCGCAGGCCGAGACCTTCTACGGCGTGCACCGCGAGCGCGGATTCTTTCGTGACCTGGTGACCTTCATGACCTCGGGGCCGGTTGTCGTGCAGGTCCTTGAAGGCGAAAACGCCGTCGCGCGCAACCGCGAAATCATGGGCGCCACCAACCCCGCCAACGCCGCCGACGGCACCATCCGCAAGCTCTTCGCCGAAAGCATCGAAGCCAACTCCGTCCACGGCTCCGACAGCCCCGAAAACGCCGCGACCGAAATCGCGTATTTCTTCGCCGGGTCCGAGATCGTCGGATAGGCCTGGCAGGCGGGGCTGGCG
>JBGAIK010000380.1:0-2537 GCA_044225615.1 Acetobacteraceae bacterium
GGACCCGGCGCCATGGCGGGCGAAGACGTGGCCGAGGCGCTGAAACTCTGCGTCGCCTGCAAGGGCTGCCGCCGCGAGTGCCCGACCGGGGTGGACATGGCGAAGTTCAAGATCGAGGCCACGGCCGCGCGGGCGGCGCGGCACGGCGTGGCGCTGCGCGAGCGGCTGGTCGCCGGGCTGCCGGCGCTCGCCCCCTGGGCCGCGCGCTTCCCGTCCCTGTTCAACCTGCGCAACCGCTCCGCCACGCTGCGCCGCCTGGGCGAACGGATCGGCTTCGCCGCCGCCCGCCCGCTGCCGGAATGGCGCGCCGACCCGTTCCGCGACGACGAGGGCGACGGCCCCGGCGGCAGCGTGGTGCTGTTCGCCGACACCTTCAACCGCGCCTTCGAGCCGGAGAACCTCCGCGCCGCGCGCTGTGCTGCGGCCGCACCTGGCTTGCCGCCGGCATGGTGGATCAGGCGCGTGCCGAGGCGGCACGGACCCTCGCCGCGCTCGCCGGCGACGCGCCCATCGTCGGCCTCGAGCCGTCCTGCCTGTTCGCGCTGAAGGACGAGGTGCCGTCGCTGCTGCCGGGCGCGGCGGCCCAGGCGGCCGCCGGGCGCGCCATGCTGCTGGGCGAGTTCCTGGCCAAGGCGTCCCTGCCGCTCAAGGAGATGCAAGGCGCCGCCCATGTCCACGGCCACTGCCACCAGAAGAGCTTCGGCGCCTTCCCCGCCGGCCTGGCCGCGCTCCGGCAGGTGCCGGGGCTCGCGGTGACGCCGATCCAGTCCTCCTGCTGCGGCATGGCCGGCGCCTTCGGCTACCAGGTGGAGACGCAGGACGCCTCGCGCGCCATGGCCGAGGCGAGCCTGCTGCCGGCGGTGCGCGCGGCGGCGGCGACCGACCTGATCGTCGCCGACGGCACCAGCTGCCGCCACCAGATCCGCGACCTGTCGGGGCGGCAGGCGGTGCATTCGGTGATCGTGCTCGATCGGGCGCTCAAGGCGTGAAGCCAGCCTGGGCGGCGCTGCTCTCGCTCGCCGCCCCCGGCCTCGGCCAGGTCTATGCCGGCCGCTTCCGCCAGGGCGTGCTGCTCTGGCTGGCGCTCGAGGCGCTGTCGCTCGCCGGCTGGGCGATCATGGCGACCCATCCGCCGGCCCGCGGCCCGTTCCTCGCGGTGGCGGCGCTCACCGTCCCCGGCCTCGCGCTCCACATCGGCAGCGCGGTCGCCGCCTTCCGCCAGAAGCGGCGCCAGCCGCCCGGCCCCCGGCCGCGCTGGTTCCGCTCCACCTGGCTCGCCGCCCTGGCGGTGCTCGCCCTGGCGGCGGCCGAGAACGGCGGCCTCGGCCGCGGCGAGGACTGGCGCAGCTTCTCCATCGTGTCCGGCTCGGACATCCCCACCCTGCTGGTGGGCGACCGCCTGCTGGCCGATGCCCGCCAGCGCGGCCGCATGCCCACCCCCGGCGAGATGGTGGTGTTCGTCCATCCCCGCTCCGGCCTCGACTACGTCAAGCGCGCGGTGGCGGTGGCCGGCCAGCGTGTCCAGCTGCGCGGCGGCGCGCTGCTGGTGGACGGGCAGGAGGCGGCGCGGCAGGAGATCGGGCCGCTCGCGCTGGAACGGGGCGGGGTGCCGCTGGCCGCCATGGTGTATCGGGAGACGCTGCCCAGCGGACGCAGCTATCGGATCGCCCGGCTGCCGGGGCGGCATCTGCTGGACGACACGCCGGAATATGTGGTGCCCGCGGGACATTTCTTCGCCCTCGGCGACTATCGCGACAGCAGCGTGGACAGCCGGATGATGGACGAGATGGGCTTCGTGCCGGCGGCCAACATGATCGGGCCGGCGATGCTGATCTTCTGGTCCGGCGACCGGTCGCGCATCCTGATGCAGATCGAATAGGAGACGCCGATGACCGCCGACGACGTGCTGACGTTCTGGTTCAAGGACGACCCGACTCTGTTCCGCGCCGAATGGTTCAGGAAGGACGACGCCTTCGACGCCGCCATCCGCGACCGCTTCGCCCTCGCGGTCGAGGCCGCCCAGGACGGCGCGCTCGACGCCTGGACTGCCACGCCAGAAGGCACGCTCGCACTGGTCATCGTGCTCGACCAGTTCGCCCGCAACATCCATCGCGGCTCCCACCTCGCCTTCGCCGGCGACGCCCATGCAAGGCGCATCGCCCGGGCGGCGATCGACGCAGGACAGGATGCGCAACTGACCAAGGTGCAGCGCTGCTTCCTCTATCTGCCCTTCGAGCATTCGGAGGACATCGAGGACCAGGACCTGTCGGTCCGCCTCTTCACCTCGATCGCCGACGACCCGCAAATGCCGACGGTCGCCGACTACGCCGAACGCCACCGCGACGTCATCCGCCGCTTCGGCCGCTTCCCCCACCGCAACGCGGCGCTGGGGCGGACAAGCACGGCGACGGAGATCGCGTATCTGGCGGAACCGGGGTCAGGATTCTAGGAAGCAGCCTCCGGCGGCCAAAGGCCATTGGCCTTTGGAAACCATTCCTGCTGGCGGCTACTTCGACGGCCTTCGGTGATTGGCACGA
>JBGAIK010000064.1:0-22723 GCA_044225615.1 Acetobacteraceae bacterium
CATGCTGGCCAAGGGGCTGTGGTACACCGCTGCCCTGATGCCGGCGTGCCGATGCTGCACGGCGCGGCCTGTCGCCGTCGAGGGCGCGGAGGGCGTGACCGCCCTGCGCCTGGACGCCGCCGGCGCCGAGCGGCTCGAGTGCGACGTGGTCGGGCTCGGCTACGGCCTGCGCTCCGAGACCCAGCTTGCCGATCTGGCGCGCTGCGACTTCGCCTTCGACGACATCGCCCGGCAATGGCTGCCGGTGACCGATGCCGACGGCCGCACCACCACGCCGATGGTCTACCTCGCCGGCGACGGTGCCCGCATCCTGGGCGCGGATGCGGCCGAGCTGTCGGGGCGGCTGGCCGCCTGCGCCGCGCTGCGCGACCTGGGCATGGCGGTGCCGGAGGCGGAGATCGCCGGCTTGCGCCGCGCGCTGGCGCCGATGGCGCGCTTCCGCGCGGGGCTGGACGCCGCCTTCCCCTGGCCCGCCCGCCTCGCCGCGGCCTTGCCCGACGACGCCATCGTCTGCCGCTGCGAATGCATCACGGCGGGCGAGCTGCGTGCCGTCGCGCGCGAGAAGGGCGCGCCCGAGGTGAACCGGGCCAAGGCGTTCAGCCGGCTGGGGATGGGCCGCTGCCAGGGCCGGATGTGCGGGCTGGCCGGCGCCGAGGTGCTGGCCGACGCGCTGGGCGTGCCGGTGGCGCAGGTGGGCCGGCTGCGCGGCCAGGGGCCGGTGAAGCCGCTGCCGATGGAAACGGAGCTGTCCGAATGACCCCGACCCGCACCGACGTGATCGTGGTCGGCGGCGGCATCATGGGGGCGGCGACCGCCTTCTTCCTGCGCCGGCGCGGCGTCTCGGTGGCGCTGCTGGAGCGCGGGCTGGTGGGGCAGCAGGCCAGCGGGGTGAATTTCGGCAATGTCCGCCGGCAGGGCCGCTTCCTGCCGCAGCTGCCGCTGGCCAACCGCGCGCGCGCGATCTGGGGCCGGATGGGCGAGCTGCTGGGCGAGGATGCCGAGTTCATCCCGACCGGCCATGTCCGCGTCGCCTTCCGCGAGGAGGACGTGGCCCGCATCGCCGCCCATGCCGAGGCGGTGCGCGAATACGGGCTGGAGCTGGAGATCATCCACGGCAACGCGCTGCACGACCGCTTCCCGTTCCTCGCCAGGGAGGCGCTGGCCGGCTCGTTCTCGCCGCTGGACGGCCACGCCAACCCGCGCCTTGCCGCCCCGGCCTTCGGCCGCGCCGCCCGCCGCGACGGTGCGCTGGTGGTGGAGAACGCCGAGGTGCTGGCGATCGAGAAGGCGGGCGAGGACTTCGTGGTGGAAACGCCGGCGGGCCGGTTCCGCGCCCCGGTGGTGCAGATCAGCGCCGGCGCCTGGGGCAGGCTGTCGCGCAGTTCGGCGAGCCGGTGCCGATCATCGCCAAGGGCCCGCAGATGGGCGTGACCGAGCCGCTGCCGTACCGGATCGCCCCGGTGGTCGGCGTGGCCTCGGCCGACGAGCGCGAGGGGATATACCTGCGCCAGGTGAAGCGCGGCAACATCGTCTATGGCGGCGGCTGGCGCGGGCCGGCGCTGCCGGACATCCAGCGCGCCTATATCGACCCGATGAACACGCTGCGGCAGCTGCCGATGCTGCGCCGGGTGGTCCCCGCGCTGGCCGGGCTGCGCACGATCCGCACCTGGAGCGGCATCGAGGGCTACCTGCCCGACGACATCCCGGTGATCGGGCCGAGCGGCAAGGTGTCCGGCCTGTTCTACGCCTTCGGCTTCTGCGGCCACGGCTTCCAGTTCTCGGCCCCGGCGTGGGCGACACGGTGGCGGAGCTGATCGCCACCGGCACGACCGCGACGCCGCTGGGGCCGTTTCATATCGGGCGGTTCGCAACCGGCTGAGAGTCCTTTCGACAATTCTACTCTGACGGTCATCCGATTTCGCGCTCCGGTGCTCACGGCCCAACGGCCGCTCCGCTCCGGTGCTCGGAAATCACCGCCGCCAAGGGGCCGCCTCTGAATCGTCAGAGCGAATTCTCAAAAGGATCAAGCGGGGCGGGCGGGCCGGCTTCCCACCCCGGCACGCATGAAGTATAGCCGCGGCCTCCGCCCTGCGGCTATGCTCGGCGAAAGTCAAAAGGGGGGCTCGATCATGACCCATCGCATCGGCACCGTGCTTGGCGGTGCCGCGCTCGCACTATTGCTCGGGCATGCGTCTGCGCCGGCACAATCGGTTACAATGGCGATGTCCAGCGCGCCGACCAGCGCGGACCCGCATTACCACACCTTCGCCCCCAACGAGACGCTGCACATCCACAGCTATGACCGGCTGGTGGAGCGCGACGCGCAGTCCAACCTGATCCCGGGCCTGGCCCTGTCGTGGAAGCTGATCGACGATTCGACCTGGGAGCTGAAGCTGCGGCCGGGGGTGAAGTTCCACGACGGCTCGGAGTTCACCGCCGCGGACGTGGCCTACACCTTCGCCCGCGTGCCCACCGTGGTGAACTCGCCGGGCAGCTTCTCGATCTACACCAAGACGGTGACGGGCATGGAGATGCCGGACCCGTACACCATCCGCATGAAGACCAAGGGCATCTACCCGCTGCTGCCGGTGGACCTGTCCAACGTGTTCATCATCCCCAAGGGGCTCGGCGCCACGCCGGCGACCGAGGATTTCAACTCCGGCAAGAACGCGATCGGCACCGGCGCCTACCGCATGGTGTCGTACAAGCCGGGCGACCGGGTGGAGCTGGAGCGCAACGACGGCTGGTGGGGGCCGAAGCCGCACTGGCAGCACATCACCATCCGCATGATCCCCAACGACGGCGCGCGCACCGCCTCGCTGCTGGCCGGCGACGTGCAGCTGATCGAGTTCGTGCCGACGGCGGACGCGGTGAAGCTGCGCACCGACAAGCGGGTGGCGCTGGCCGAGGTCGCCTCCCAGCGGTTCGTGTACCTGTGGCTCGACCGCTCGCGCACCGGGGCGACGCCGTTCGTGACCGGGCCGAACGGCGAGAAGCTGGAGACCAACCCGCTGAACGACCTGCGCGTGCGCAAGGCGCTGACGATCGCGATCAACCGGCCGGCGATCGTGGAGCGGGTGATGGAGGGGGCCGCCTATGCGACCGGGCAGTTCGTGGCGGCCGGCACCTGGGGCCATGCGCCGGGGCTGGAGCCGCCGGCCTATGACCCGAACAAGGCCAAGGCCCTGCTGGCCGAGGCCGGCTATCCGAACGGGTTCCGCATCACCCTGCACGGGCCCAACGACCGCTACGTGAACGACGGCAAGATCATCCAGGCGGTGGGGCAGATGTGGTCGCGCATCGGGGTGCAGACCACGGTGGAGGGCCTGACCTGGACCAACTATATCGGCCGCGCCAACAAGCAGGAATTCTCCGCCTACCTGCTCGCCTGGGGCTTCACCGAGGCCACCAACCCGTTGCGCGCCCTGGTCCACACCTTCGATCCCGGCCGCGGCTGGGGGGCGGTGAACCGCGGCCGCTATTCGAACCCGCAGATCGACGGGCTGATCCAGAAGCTGATGGTCACCGCCGACGACGCGGCGCGCGAGAAGATGGTGATCGAGGCCACGCGCATCGCGATGGACGACGTCTCGATGATTCCGCTGCACCTGCAGAAGAACATCTGGGCGATGAAGGCGGGCTTCACCTTCGTGCCCCGCGCCGACGAGGAGACGCGGGTGATGGACCTGCGGCCGTCGCCGTGAACGCGCGCGCATGACCACCTGGATCCTCCGCCGGCTGTTCCAGGCGATCTTCGTCATCCTGGCGATGACGGTGATCGTGTTCATCGGGGTCAACGTGATCGGCGATCCGGTGGAGATCCTGATCTCGCCCGACGCCGACCAGGCGGAGCGTGCCCGCGCGGTGATCGCGCTCGGGCTCGACCAGCCGCTGTGGGTGCAGTACGGGCGCTTCCTGTGGGGGGCGCTGCAGGGCGACCTGGGCAAGAGCTTCGTCTTCAACGAGCCGGCGCTGCGGCTGATCGCCCAGCGCATGCCGGCGACGATGGAGCTTGCGGTCACCGCGGTGCTGCTGTCGATCATCATCGGCATCCCGCTGGGGCTGTATGCCGGGCTGCGGCCGAACAGCGTGGCCGGGCGGGCGATCATGGCGGGCTCGATCTTCGGCTTCTCGCTGCCGACCTTCTGGGTCGGGCTGATGCTGATCATGATCTTCGCGGTGCAGCTCGGCTGGCTGCCCTCGACCGGGCGCGGGCAGACAGCGGCGCTGTTCGGCGTGCAGTGGTCGTTCATGACCAAGGACGGGTTCCTGCACCTGATCATGCCGGCGCTGAACCTGAGCCTGGGCAACATCGCGCTGGTGCTGCGGCTGACGCGGGCCGGCGTGCGCGAGAACCTGCCGATGGACTACGTGAAGTTCGCCCGCGCCAAGGGCCTCTCGCCCACCCGCGTGGTGTTCGTGCACGTGCTGAAGAACATCTGCATCCCGATCGTGACCGTGATCGGGCTCGAGTTCGGCAGCACCATCGCCTTCGCGGTGGTGACCGAGAGCGTGTTCGCCTGGCCGGGGATGGGCAAGCTGATCATCGACAGCATCAACGTGCTCGACCGGCCGGTGATCGTGGCCTACCTGATGATGATCGTGCTGCTGTTCATCGTGATCAACCTGATCGTGGACCTGCTGTACACGGTGCTTGATCCGCGGGTGCGGCTGGAGAGCCGGGAATGAGCGGCACCACAGCCCTGCCCCGCGAGGAGACGCCGTTCCGCCGCTTCGTGCGCGAATTCTCGGGCGACTGGCTGGCGGTGCTGGGCTTCGGGGTCGTGGTGGTGATCGCGGCCCTGGCGCTGGCCGCGCCGTGGATCACGCCGCAGAACCCGTACGACCTCGCGCAGCTCGACATCATGGACGGGCGGCTGCCGCCGGGCTCGAAGTCGATGGGCGACATGACCTTCTGGCTCGGCACCGACGACCAGGGGCGGGACATGCTGTCGGGCATCATCTACGGGCTGCGCATCTCGCTCGGCGTCGGCGTCGGCTCGGCGCTGATCGCCGGCGTGGTCGGCTCGGCGCTGGGGCTGGCGGCGGCGTATTTCGGCGGCAAGGTCGAGACCGCGATCATGCGGCTGGTGGACCTGCAGCTGTCGTTCCCGGCGATCCTGATGGCGCTGATGATCCTGGCCTTCCTCGGCAAGGGCGTGTTCAACGTGATGCTGGCGATCGTGCTGGTGGAATGGGCGCGCTACGCCCGCACCGCGCGGGGTGCGGCGCTGGTGGAGCGACGGCGCGAATACATCGAGGCGGCCGAGTGCCTGGCCATTCCGCGCTGGCGCCTGCTGTTCCGCCATCTGCTGCCCAACTGCATGCCGCCGCTGATCGTGATCGGCACCATCCAGATCGCGCGGGCGATCACGCTGGAGGCGACCCTGTCGTTCCTGGGCCTCGGCGTGCCGATCACCGAGCCGTCGCTGGGGCTGCTGATCGCGAACGGCTACCAGTACATGCTGAGCGGGAAATACTGGATCAGCTTCTATCCCGGCATCGCGCTGCTGGTGACGATCATCGCCATCAACCTCGTCGGCGACCAGCTGCGCGACGTGCTCAACCCGAGGCTGAAGCGATGACCGCGACCCTGGAGGTGGAGAACCTCTCCACCCATTTCTTCAGCCGCGCCGGGGTGGTGAAGGCGGTGGACGGGGTGTCGTTCCGCGTCGATCGCGGCGAGGTGCTGGGGCTGGTGGGCGAATCGGGCTCGGGCAAGTCGGTCACCGGATTTTCGCTCCTGGGACTGGTCGATCCGCCCGGCCGCATCACCTCCGGCCGAATCCTGTTCCAGGGCCGCGACATCACCCATCTGCCGGAGGAAGAGCAGCGATCGCTGCGCGGCAACCGCATCGCGATGATCTTCCAGGACCCGATGATGACGCTGAACCCGGTCCTGCGCATCGACACGCAGATGATGGAAACCGTGCACGCCCACGCCAAGGTGTCCAACGCCGAGGCCCGCGCCCGCGCCCGCGACACGCTGGGCATGGTCGGCATCCCGAGCCCGGAGGAGCGGCTCAACGCCTACCCCCACCAGTTCTCCGGCGGCATGCGCCAGCGGGTGGCCATCGCCATCGCCCTGCTCCACCGGCCCGACCTGATCATCGCCGACGAGCCGACCACCGCGCTTGACGTCACCATCCAGGCGCAGATCCTGGCCGAGGTGCAGAAGCTCGCGCGCGACCACGGCACGGCGCTGATCTGGATCACCCACGACCTGTCGGTCGTCGCCGGCCTCGCCGACCGGATCGCGGTGATGTACGCCGGGCGCATCGTGGAGACCGGCAGCGTGCAGGCGGTGCTCGACAGCCCGATGCACCCCTATACCGCCGGGCTGATCGGCTCGGTGCCGTCGCGCAACCGCCGCGGCAGCAAGCTGCGCCAGATCCCCGGCATGACCCCGCAGCTGATCAACCTGCCGCCGGGCTGCGCCTTCCGCGCCCGCTGCGAGCGGGCGACCGAAGCCTGCGGCGCCGATCCCGAGGAAACCTCGCCCGCGCCCGGCCGCGCGCTGCGCTGCTTCCACCCGCAGATCGAGGTGGTGGCATGAGCGGCGCCACACCCGTCATCGAGCTGCGCAACGTCTCCAAGCGCTTCGGCAAGACGCTCGACTTCGCCGCCCGCGCCGCGCAAACCCTGCGCCGCAGCCTCGGCAACGAGGTCAAGGAACAGGTGGTCCGCGCCGTCGACAGCGTGAACCTCTCCGTCAACAAGGGCGAGGTGGTCGGCCTGGTCGGCGAATCCGGCTGCGGCAAGTCCACCATCGGCCGCATGGTCGCCGGCATCATGCCACCGTCGGACGGCCAGGTGATCTGGAACGGACGCGACCTCACCGCCATGGACCCCACCGCCATGCGGCTGGCCACGCTGAAGGTGCAGATGATCTTCCAGGACCCGTATGCGAGCCTGAACCCGCGCATGCGGGTGGCCGACATCATCGGCGAGGCGCCCAGGGTCCACGGCATGATCCCGCGCGGCCAGGACGAGGCCTATATCGACACCCAGCTGCGCCGGGCCGGGCTCGACCCCGCCTACAAGCGCCGCTACCCGCACCAGTTCTCGGGCGGCCAGCGCCAGCGCATCGGCATCGCCCGCGCGCTCGCGGTGCAGCCCGACTTCCTGGTCTGCGACGAGGCGGTGGCCGCGCTCGACGTGTCGATCCAGGCGCAGATCCTGAACCTGTTCATGGACCTGCGCGCCGAGCTCGACCTGACCTACCTGTTCATCAGCCACGACCTCGGCGTGGTCGAGCACCTCTCCGACCGCGTTGTCATCATGTATCTCGGCCGCATCGTGGAAGAGGCGCCGGCGGAAGAGATCTTCCAGCGGCCGAACCACCCCTACACCCAGGCGCTGCTGGCCGAGGTGCCGCGCATCGACACCCGCAAGCGCCAGTTCACCGCCATCAAAGGCGAAATCCCGAGCCCGCTGAACCCGCCGCCCGGCTGCCACTTCCACCCGCGCTGCCCACACGCCATGCCGGTCTGCCGCGAGAAGGTGCCGACCCTGCGCGAGATCGCGCCGGCACATCGCAGCGCCTGCCATCTGAACGACGGGAGCTGAAGGCAAGGCAGGACAGGCAGGGCTCCGCCGGCCAAGGGCCGGGGGCCCTTGGAACCCGGTCCGCGCTCGCGGCTGCATCGAGGACCTTCGGTGATTGGCCGAAAGGGCCGTCTTTCTTTCCTGCGCCGCAGGCATTCAAGCCGTGCCACCGCACAATGGCCCGTGCGTTGGCTGGATTTGCTGCCTGCGGCGCAAGCAAGAAAACGAAGGACGTCACTCCAGCCGCGAGCATCGAACGGGATCCAAGGGCCCCCGGCCCTTGGCCGGCGGAGCCTTCCTTACGCCCCTTCCCGCCGCCAGGCCATCAGGGCGAGGCCGAGGATCAGCGGCAGGGCCAGCCAGGACGGCAGCAGCGGCGTGGAGGCGATGCCGGTCACCAGGTGGTCGTGGCGGCGCTGCAGGCCGATCCAGCTGCCGCCCGAGGCTTCGCGCCCGACTTCGACGCGGCGCAGCGCGGGGGCGCCGGCGGGGTCGAGCCAGTGGACGGAGCCGCCGCTGGCGCGCAGCAGCGGGGCCAGCGCGGTGGCGGTGGCGCGCAGGTCGGCGAGTTCGGGCGGGTTGGCGGCGCCGGCGGCGGCGAAGGCGCGGAGTGGGCCGTCGGCCGCCTGCCACACGCCGGGCGACGTGGCCGGCATCGTGGCCACGGCGCGGCCCGGGCGGGCGAGGCGCAGCGGCACCGGGTTGGTCTTGCCGTCGGGTTCGGTGACCGTCACCTGGGTGGGGGCGGCTTCCTCGGTGAAGCGGCGCTCGACGGTGAGCACGCCCTTCTCGACCCGCGCGGTGAGGGCGGATTCCTCCAGCTCCGGCTCCTTCATCAGCCAGTGGGCGATGCGCTTGAGCAGCTCGGCCTGCGGGCCGCCGCCCTCGTGCCCGCGCGACCACAGCCAGATCTGGTCGGACAGCAGCAGGGCGGCGCGGCCTTCCTCGACATGCTCGAGCACGAGCAGCGGGGCGGTGCCGCCGGGGCTGGAGGGATCGGGCGCGTCCATCAGCACGTCGCCGCGCAGGTCGGTGGGCGCGATGCGGCGGTACCACGATCCCCAGCCGGGCTGGCCGGCGGGGGGCACGAGGCCGGCGGGCTTCCAGTCGGCGAGGCCCTGGGTGACCGGATGGCGGGTGCCGAGCGGGGTGACGCCGGGGCGGAACGCGCCGTTGACCACGGTGCCGAAGGGCGAGGGGCGGGCCGGCAGCACGGCGCCCAGCGGGGTGGCGGCCAGGCTGGTCACGCCGGCGAATTCCGGCCCCACGCTCATCAGCAGCGCACCGCCGCCGCGCACGTAGTCGGCGATGTTGCGCAAATATTGCGGCGGCAGCACGCCGCGGTTCTGGAACCGGTCGAAGATGATGAGGTCGAATTCGCGGAGCTTCACCTGGAACAGCTCGCGCACCGGGAAGGCGATCAGCGCCAGCTCGTTGAGCGGCGTGGCATCGTCCTTTTCCGGCGGGCGCAGGATGGTGAAGTGGACCAGGTCCACCGCCGGGTCGGCCTTCAGCAGCCGGCGCCAGGTGCGCTCGCCGGCATGGGGTTCGCCCGAGACGAGCAGCACGCGCAGGCGGTCGCGCACGCCGTTGATCTCCACCACCGCCGTGTTGTTGATCCGCGAGACCTCGCCCGCCAGCGGGTCGGCGGCGAGCTCGATGACGGTGGCGCCGCCGCGGGTGATCGGTATGTCGATCTGGTGCTCGAGGCCGATCGGCACCCGCTCGACCCGCGGCGCCTCGCCGTCGCGGCGGATGGTGAGGCCGACGGCGCCGAACATGGTCAGGCCGTTGCGGTTGGTGCCCAGATCCTCCACCGCCATGCGGATGGTCACGGTCTTGCCGACGATGCCGTAGGACGGCGCCTCGATGATGCGCACGCGGCGGTCCACCTCCTCGCCCTTGCCGGGCACGACGAGGTGCAGCGGCGCGGTGTCGTAGGGCCAGGCGGCGGGAGCGTCGTGCGCCTGGCCGTCGCTGAGGGCGACGATGCCGGCGAGGCGGGCGCGCGGGATGTCGGCCATGGCGCGCTCGATGGCGGTGAACAGGCGGGTGCCCTCGCTGCCCTGCTCGGGCACGGCGATGGTGCGCAGCTCGAGATCGGGAAGGTCGCGGGCCAGCGCCTCGATCCTGGCCTGCGCGGCGGCGGTGAGCCGGGCGCGGTCGCCCACCGCCATCGAGGCGGACTGGTCGACGGCGAGCAGGGCGATGTCGGGCAGCGTCTCGCGGGTTTCCTCGACGATGCGCGGCCCGGCGAGCCACAGCAGCAGCGCGGCGAAGGCGAAGAAGCGCCAGATCGTGCCGCGGGCGCGGACGAACAGGGCGACGGCGAGGGCGGCGGCGCAGAGGCCGGCCAGGACGCCGAGGAGCCACCAGGGGAGGACGGGATCGAAGCGCAGCGCGGCGATGGCCTGTTCGAGCTTCATGGACGATCACCGCCTGTGGGGGCACCACCCTCCCCCCGGCCCCCTCCCGGAAACCCGGGAGGGGGAGAAGCAGGTGCTTCCCTGATCATTGGCCGAGCCTTTCGAGCAGGGCGGGGACGTGGACCTGGTCGCCCTTGTAGTTGCCGGTGAGGGCGTACATGACGAGGTTGACGCCGAAGCGGTAGGCGAGCACGCGCTGGCGGGCGCCGCCGGGGATGGTGGCGTAGGGGTTGCGGCCCTGGGCATCGACCGCCCAGGCCGCGGCCCAGTCGTGGCCGCCGATGATGACGGCCGAGACGCTGTCGTTGGTGCGGTCCTGGTCGCGCTGGACCCAGACGGTGTCGCCGGTGTAGCGGCCGGGGAAATCCGACAGCAGGTAGAAGCTGCGGGCCAGGACGTGCGCCTGGGTCAGCGGCGCCAGCGGCGGGACCGCGAGGCCGCGGCCGATGCGCTCCAGCGCCTGCTCGGAGCCGGCCGAGAAGCCCTCGCCCGAGCCGCCGTTGCGGGTGTCGATCAGGATGATGCCGCCATTGGCCATGAAGGCGTTCAGCGCCGCGACGGCCGCGCCCGACAGCGGCTGGGCGTCGGGCGTGACCGGCCAGTAGAGCAGGGGGTAGACGCTGAGATCGTCCTCGCCCGGCGTGATCGGCGCGGGCTCGGCCAGGGCTGCCGCGGTGCGGCGGTTTGTACTGGACGGTCGATCAGCCCGGCCCGGGAGACGACCTGCCCGTCGCCGGTGGCCATGTAGCGAGGCGGGTGCGCGCGCCGGGCTCTGGTCGGTGGAAAGCTGCGGCGCCTGCGCCTGCGCTGGCAGGGCGGCGAGCAGCAGCAGCCCGGCCACCGCCGCCGGGCGCAGCAGGAAGGCCGCGCGGACGACGAGGTCGACCGCCAGCAGCATCAGCGCGAGCGCCAGTTTTCAGGGCGCCCCGCCTGCCTGGGCGGGATGCCGCCGAGTTGATTCCCGGCGGCGCCGGGGGATGGCGGCGCGGCCTGGCCGCCATGCGGGCGCCGAGGTTCGCGCCCGCCGCCCAGTTCTCCGGACCGTACGCCCGGCGGGCTGGCGGCGATACGGTGGCCGCGGCGATCTCGGCCGCGGTGAGGGCCGCGGCCACCGGCGGCGGCGGGCCGGGCTGGCCGAATCCGTCCAGCGTCTCGTAGGGGGCGAGCTTGTCGGGCCGGCCCTCGTCGCCGCCGGTGATGCCGTTGGCGACGGCGACGAGCCGGCGCAGCATGTCCACGAAGAGGCCGGAGAGCGGCAGATCGGACCAATCGGCATTGGCGGTGATGTGGAACAGGACCACGCGGCCGGCGCCGCGGGCGGCCTGGGTGACCAGCGGCGTGCCGTCGGCGAGACGGGCCCAGGTGGCGTCGCCGAGATGGATGCCGGGGGCGGCCAGCACCTGGCGGGTGATGCGCACCTCGGCCGGCACCGGCAGCCCGGCGAAGGGGGAGGCGGCGGGGAACTCGGCCAGCCCGGCCGGCTGGCTCCAGGACATCGCGCCGCCGAGCTGGCGGTCGCCCTCCAGCAGCTTCACCGGCAGCAGCGTGTCGGGATGCTCGGCGGTCTGGCTGCCGGCGAAGCGCACCAGCAGCCCGCCCTTGCTGACCCAGTCGGCGATCGCGGTGCGCTCGGGGCCTTCGGGGATGATGCGGTCGGCCAGCACCAGCACCGACAGCTCGCGCGACAGCAGCGCCGTGAGGTCGCCCTCGCGCAGCTCCGTGGTCGGCTCCAGGGCGCGGCGCAGGTAGTAGAGCTGGCCGGTCAGCGGGGTGCCGGCGGTGGTGGCGTCGCCGGCGAGCAGCCCGACCGGGCGGCGGCGCCAGCGCTCGTCGAGCAGCACCACGCCGCCGGCGGTGGCGGGGCCTTCCAGCACCAGCCGGGTCAGCCGGTTGCGCAGTTTCCGGCGGCAGCAGCATCGGCGCCTCGGCGGTGGCGGCGTCGGCCGGCACCGGGATCACCACGCGCGCCAGCGTGCGGCCGTCGCCCGACTGGGCGAGCACGGCGGCCTCGCCCGGCAGCGGCTGCGGCGTCTGGGCGATGCGCACCACCAGGCGGTCGGCCTCGGGCCGCGGCGGCAGCAGCAGGCGGGCGGGCGCGTCTTCGGCGCGGAACTCGGTGACCGGGCCGAGGGCGGCGAGCGCTGCGGCGTAGCGGTCCCAGGCGGTGCCGTCGGTGACGCCGTCGGAGATGGCGACCACGCAGCGCGAAGCACCATGCCGCGCAGCGCCGCGGCGGCCTCGGCGCGGTCGCTGGCCCAGGGCTTGGGGCGCAGCGCCTCCAGCCGCGGGCGGGCTGGCGACCGGCATGGCCGGGTGGGCGCCGGCGCGGCGCCGGTCTCGCCCGGCGCGGTGGCCAGCAGCATCACCCGGCGGCCGTCGCGCTCGGCGCGGTCGAGCACGCCATGGGCGGCGGCGAGGCGGCGCGGCCAGTCGCGGGCGGCGGCCCAGCCGTCGTCGATGGCCAGCAGCACCGTGCCGTCGCCGGCGACGCGCGCGCCGGCGTCGATCACCGGGCGGGCCAGGCCGAAGATCACCAGGGCGGCGGCCAGGATGCGCAGCGCCAGCAGCCACCACGGCGTGCGCGCCGGCGTCTCGGCATTGGCGACCAGGCCGAACAGCAGGCGGATGGCCGGGAACACCTCGCGCCGCGGCGAGGGTGGCGTGACCCGCAGCAGCCACCACAGCAGCGGCAGCGCGGCCAGCGCGAACAGCACCCAGGGCGAGGCGAAGGTGAGCGCCATCATCTTCGTCCGGGCTCCGGCGAAAGGGCGGTGTAGAGGCCCAGCAGCGCCGCCTCGGCGGTGTGGTCGGTGCGGTGGACCGAGAAGCTCCAGCCGGCGGCGGTGCAGATGGCGGCGAGGCCCTGCTGCTGGGCAGAGAGGCGCTCGGCATAGGCCTCGCGCACGCCCTCGACGCGGGAGATCAGCGTGCTGGTCTCGCGGCGCATGCCTTCGAAGCGGACGCGGCCTTCGTAGGGCAGCAGCGCCTCGGCCGGGTCGAGCACCTGGAGGATGTGGCCGCGCACGGGGACCGCGGCCATGCGGCCGACCACGCGCTGGATGTCGGGCAAAGGCGAGAGGAAATCGCCGATCAGGACCACCTGGGCATGGCGGGGCAGGCGGGTCTCAGGCGGCAGGCCGTCGCCGCCGGGGAGGCGGGCGAGCTGCTCGGCGAGGCGGTCGATGCCGCCGATGGCGCGCTGGTCGGCGCCGATCAGGCGGACGCGCTCGCCGCCGCGATAGAGCAGGGAGGCGAGCGCCAGGAGAAGGAGCTCGGCCCGCTCGGCCTTCTCGACCGGGCCGCCGCGCCGCCAGCGCATGGTCTCGCCGCCGTCGCGCCACAGCGCCACCGTCTGGGCGGCCTCCCATTCGGTCTCGCGCACGAAGGCGCGGTCGGAGCGGGCGGACTGGCGCCAGTCGATGCGGGAGACGGAGTCGCCGGGCAGGAAGGGGCGGAACTGCCAGAAGCTGTCGCCCTGGCCGACCCGGCGGCGGCCGTGGACGCCCTGGGCCACCGTGGTCGCGACCCGCTCGGCCGCCACCAGCAGCGGCGGCAGCCTTGCGCCGAGCGCCTCGGCGCGTCGCGCGTGCTGAGCGGCGCTTGCGCTCATCCGAGCTTGTCGATCAACGCTTGATGATGTCGGCGAGCGTGATGCCGTCGGCGCGGGCGGCGAAGTTTAGCGCCATGCGGTGGCGCAGCACCGGCGGGGCCAGCGCGATCACGTCGTCCACGCTCGGCGCCAGCCGCCCGTCGAGCAGGGCGCGGGCGCGGGTGGCGAGCATCAGCGCCTGGGCGGCGCGCGGGCCGGGGCCCCAGGCGACGCTTCGACCTGCTCGTCGTCCGACGTCTCGGGGCGGCCGCCGCGGACGAGGGCCAGGATGGCTTCGAGCACCGTCTCGCCGACCGGGACGCGGCGGATCAGCGCCTGGGCGGCCATCAGCTCGTCGGCGGTCAGCGCCTGCACCGGCCTGGTCTCGGCCGCGCCGGTGGTGGCCGACCAGCATCTGCCGCTCGGCGGCGAGGTCGGGATAGGTGACCTGGACCTCGAGCAGGAAGCGGTCGAGCTGGGCTTCGGGCAAGGGGTAGGTGCCTTCCTGCTCGATCGGGTTCTGGGTGGCCAGCACGTGGAACGGGCGCGGCAGCGGGTGCTCCACGCCGCCGACCGCGACGCGCCCCTCCTGCATGGCCTGCAGCAGGGCGGATTGGGTGCGCGGGCTGGCGCGGTTGATCTCGTCGGCCATCAGCAGCTGGCAGAACACCGGGCCGGGCACGAAGCGGAAGCTGCGGCGGCCGTCCGGCGCCTCGTCGAGCACCTCGCTGCCGAGGATGTCGGCCGGCATCAGGTCGGGGGTGAACTGGACCCGCTTGGTGGCGAGGCCGAGCACGGTGCCGAGCGTCTCCACCAGCCGGCTCTTGCCCAGGCCGGGGACGCCGACCAGCAGCACGTGGCCGCCCGAGAGGATGGTGATCAGCGTCTGGTCCACCACCTCCTGCTGGCCGTAGATGGCGCGGCCGATCTGGGTGCGCACGGAGGCGACGCGGGCGCCGAGCTGCTCGACATCGGCGAGTATGTCGCCGGTCGGCACGGGCATGGGTGTCACGCTCGAAGACGACATGCTTTGCTTCCCGAATTGGCGCGACAGGACAAATGGGGTGGGATTCGCGCGGCGCCACTTCCCCCGGACGGGGGATGCTACCTATATCTTCCCGAGGGACAAAGGACTGTCCGAGGATTTGCCGGCGTGAATGATGGCCCGCGATGCAAAAGTGAGGCGCTCGCCCCGTCCGGGGCCCGCCCGCGCCGCCGCCCGGTGGAGTGCGGCGACCTGCCGTTCCGCATCTGCCGCGACGGCACCTGGCTGTACCAGGGCAGCCCGATCAAGCGGAAGGAGCTGGTCTGCCTGTTCGCCTCCGTGCTGCGGCGCGAGCCGGACGGCGATTTCTTCCTGGAGACGCCGGCCGAGCGCGGGCGCATCACGGTGGAGGACGCACCCTTCGTGGCCGTGGAGCTCGACTGGTCGGGCGTCGGCCCCGAGCAGGTGCTGACCTTCCGCACCAATGTGGACCAGCTGGTGCCCGCCGGGCCGGAGCATCCGATCCGCATCGCCTACGACCTGGTGACCTGCGAGCCCACGCCGTATTTGACCATCCGTGCCGGGGCCGGCAACCTTCCGGTGGAGGCACGGATCTCGCGCGCCGTCTACTATGAGCTGGTGGCGCTGGCGGAGAAGGGCCTGGATCGCGGACGGGAGGTGCTGGGCGTGTGGAGCGGCGGGCGCTTCTTCGTGCTGGGCGACCTGCCGGAAGAATGCGGCTGCGGGCCGTGCGACGACGACGAGGATTAGGCCAACGCCTTGAACGCTTCGGAACTCCGCGCGCGGCTGTCGGCGCCGGCGGCCCCCGCGGCCCCGGTGCGGGGCACCGTGGTCGTTGCCGATCCACCTTCGATCGGGGCGCCGGCCGCCTCCGATGACGGGATCGAGCTGGCCGACCGGCCGCTGGTTCCCGCCGCCGTGCTGGTCGGCTTCCTGCAGGACCGCGAGGGCGGCGTGCTGCTGACCAAGCGCACCGCCCATCTCAACAAGCATGCCGGGCAGGTGAGCTTCCCCGGCGGGCGGATCGACCCGGAGGATGCCGGCCCGGAGGACGCGGCCCTGCGCGAGGCGCGCGAGGAGATCGGGCTGGCATCCGGCCTGGTGGAGCTGACCGGGCGGCTGGGCGACTACGTCACCGGCACCGGATACCGCATCACCCCGGTGGTGGGGCTGCTGCCCGCCGGGGCCGATATCGGCGCGCTGGGGCTGGTGCCCTCGCCCGACGAGGTGGAGAGCGTGTTCGCGCTGCCGCTGTCGGTGCTGCTCGATCCGGACGCGCCGCAGCGGCGGCGGGCGCATTATCGCGGGCGCTGGCGCGAGTTCTGGGTGTGGCCGCATCCCGACCACTACGTGTGGGGGGCGACCGCCGCGATTCTCGTGCACCTGGCCGAGCGGCTGCGCGGCTGATGCTGCGCTTCACCGAGATCGGGCTGTTCCTGGTGCCGTTCGCGCTGTTCGTGGCGTGGCGGGTGCTGGGCGAGCGGACGCCGCGCTGGCTGGTGGTCTCGGCGGCGGTGGTGACGGTGGCGATGGCGGTCGGCTCGGTCTGGTTCGGCCTGGTCACCGGCCTGCCCCCCGAGGAGGCCTATGCGCCGGCGGAACTGCGCGACGGGCAGATCGTGGACGGACACGGCGTGAAGCCGCGGCAGCGCTGATGCGGCCGGCCTTCCTTGACGACCCGGCCCTGCGCGCCGTGCTGGCGGCGCTGCCGCGGGCCCGGGTGGTGGGCGGGGCGGTGCGCGACGCGCTGGCGGACCTGCCGGTGTCGGACATCGACCTGTGCACGCCCGAGACGCCGGAGGCGGTGATGGCGGCGCTGCGCGCGGCGCGGCTGAAGGCGGTGCCGACCGGATTGTCCCACGGCACGGTGACGGCGGTGGCGCACGGCCGCGGCTTCGAGGTGACCACGCTGCGCCGCGACGCCGAGACCGACGGGCGGCACGCGGTGGTGGCGTTCACCGATGACTGGCAGGAGGACGCGGCGCGGCGGGATTTCACCATCAACGCCATGTCGCTGGCGCCCGACGGCACGCTGTTCGACTATTTCGGCGGCGCCGCGGACCTGCGTGCCGGCCGCGTCCGCTTCGTGGGCGAGGCCGGTCGGCGGGTGGCGGAGGACTATCTGCGCGTGCTGCGGTTCTTCCGGTTTCACCAGCGCTACGGGATCGGGGCGCCCGATCCGGAGGCGCTGGCGGCGATCCGTGCCGGCGTGCCGGGCGTGGCGCGCCTGTCGGTGGAGCGGATCTGGAGCGAGCTGAAGCGCATCCTGGCGACGCCGGGCGCGGCGGCCGCGGTGGCGCTGATGGCCGGGGCCGGCGTGCTGGCGGCGATCCTGCCCGAGGGCGCCGACCCGGCCGCGCTGGCGGCGCTGGAGGCGCGGGGCGCGCCGGCCGACCCGGTGCTCCGCCTTGCCGCGCTGCTGGCCGGCGACCCGGCCGCCGTGGCCGGGCGGCTGCGCCTGTCCGGGGCCGAGCGTGATCTGCTGGTGGCGCTGCTGGACGGGCCCGCGCCGTCCGATGCCGACGACGACGACGCCCTGCGCCGCCTGCTGGCCGATGCGCCGGCCGCGGTACTTATCGGCCGCGCTTGGCTGTCCGGCGCCGGCGATGCGGTGCGGGCCCGCCTGGCGGCGATGGAGCGGCCGGTCTTTCCGCTGCGCGGCCGCGACCTTGTCGCGCTGGGCGTGCCGGCCGGCCGGCGCATGGGGGCGCTGCTGGCGCAGGTGCGCGCCTGGTGGTGGAACGGCGGCTGTACGGCGGACGCGGCGGCGTGCTGGGGAGCTGGCGCGGCTGATAGCGGGAAGCGGCGGGCAAGCGGTCGGGCTATCCGACTCCGGCGAGGCGCAGCAGCCCCGCCACCACCGCCGCCGGCTGCTCCTGCTGCACCCAGTGTCCGGCGCCTGGCACCAGATCGACGAAGCGCATGTCCGTGCAGGCCGTGCCGTTCATGGCCTCCAGCGCGCCGGGCGCTGCTGCACGCCCCAGTCCGAGGCGCCGGCGATGAAGCAGGACGGAACGTCGATCGTGCGGCCCGAGAACAGCTCCAGCTCCGGCGTGAACCGGCCGGTGGTGCCGCAGCGATACCATTGCAGGCCGCCCTGGAAGCCGGTGCGGGCATATTCGGCCGCGTAGACCGCGAGCTCCGCGTCGGTCAGCCAGGCGGCCGCATGCGGCGGCATCTCGCGCGCGACCGTCGCGGCCATGCCTTCGTGCAGGTCCATGATGTAGTAGGTGGGCATCTTCGCGAGCTCTTCGGCCGTCCAGCCGGCGAGGCGGAACGGGACGTTGCCCGGCCAGTCGGCGCTCTTGTGGTGGTAGTAGGCGCGCAGGAAGGCGGGCAGGCCCTGCTTCGCGAAGCGCATGTCGGCGTCGGCCGCGCGGGTGGAATAGTACCACTGGTAGTGCTTGCGCGGCCGGGGCAGGGCGGCCAGGTCGGCGTGGATGTCCCTGGAGGGCGCCGCCGCCCCGATCCGCGGCGGGCCGGCGAACGGGGCGCTCATCAGCGCCACGCGGCGGAACACGTCCGGCCGCAGCAGCGCGCACCACGCCGCCACCGGCGAGCCGAAATCGTGGCCGGCCAGCAGCGCGACCTCGCGGGCGCCGAGGGCAGCGACCAGCCCGAGCACGTCGCGCACCAGGTTGAACAGCCGGAACGGCGCGAGATCGCCCTCGTACTCGCCCGACCACCCGGTGGTGCGCCCGTAGCCGCGCTGGTCGGGGGCGACGACGTGGAACCCGGCCTGCGCCAGCGGCAGCATCACCTTGCGCCAGCTGTAGGCGAGCTCCGGGAACCCGTGCAGCAGCAAGGCGAGCGGGGCGCCCGGCCGCCCCGCCTCCAGCACGTGCAGGTCGAGCCCGTTGATGCCGGGCAGCATCCGGCTGGCGATGCCGGCGGGCAGCCTTGCCAATGCGTCCATCACGCCTCTCCCATCGCTTCAAGAACCGCCGCCACCGGGATGGCGGCCATCTCGCGCCCGCCGAATTGCTGCGCCCGCAGCACGGTCAGGTCGCGCGCCCAGGGGGCGAACTTGGCCGGATCGGTCGGCCCGAACAGCGATACCAGACGCGGTACCCCGGCTGCCAGCATGTGCCCGCCGCCGCAATCCGCGGCCACGCCGACCGCGCAGCGCGCTGCCAGCGCGATGGTCAGCGCCGGCCCCGCCGGCGGGACCTCCTGCAGCGGGAACCGTGCGCCCGGCAGGGCGGCGGCCAGCGCCGGGTGCTGGTCGGCCTCGTCCGGGCCAAGGATCATCACCGGCACCGTTCCGCGCGCGAGCAGCGCCGCAGCCAGCGGCCGATGGTGCGGCCAGGCCTTGTGGCGTCCCCCGGCGCCCACCGCCTGCGCCACATAGCGGGGCCCGGCCGGCAGCAGCGCCGCGGCCTGCGCCGCGATCTCCGCCGGGACCGCGACCGGGCTGGCATCGAGCACCGCCGGCCGCCCGGTCGCCCGCGCCGCCAGTGCCAGCAGCCGGTCCACCAGCCGCGCCGGACGGCGCCCCGGCCGGGCGGCGGTGACGAAGCGGCGGGGCCACAGCCGGGCCAGCGCCAGCGCCGTGGCGATTCTCGATTGCGTGTCGATCAGCACGTCGAGCCGCCCCGGTCCCAGCGCCGCGCGCAGCCCGGCCCCGGTGCCGCTGCGCTCGATGACCCGGTCGATCAGCCGTGCGGCGACCGGTGCCAGCGGCCCCGCGAAGGCCGAGGTGCCGCGCCCGGCGATCCAGACGATCTCGGCCCGCGGCCAGGCCGCCCGCAGCGCGCGCGCCAGCGGCAGCTTGGTCAGCGCATCGCCGACCAGGTCGAGATCGACATAGACCGCGACGCGCGCCACATCCATGGCCGCGACTCTGCCAGCCCCGCGCCGGACCGGCCAGGGGTGACGGCATCCCCGCCGGGCTGATACACGCGCGGCATGAGCGTCACGCCCGCCCCGGCCCGTCCCCTGCTCCTGCGCCTGTGGCGCGAGCATGTGCGCCCCTATCGCGGCCTGCTGCTGGTCGTGCTGCTGCTGACCGTGATCCTGGCCGGCATCCAGGCGCTGTACCCGATCGTCATCGACCGTGCCTTCACCCTGTTCGCCAACAAGGACGTGCGCATCCTCTACCAGGTGCCGGTGCTGGTGGTGGTGGTGACCAGCGTGAAGGCCGCCGTCTGGTATGCCCAGTCGGTCATGGTGCAGACCGTGGTGATGCGCGTCATCCGCGACCTGCAGACCCGCATGTTCGCCCACCTGACGCGGGCCGACCTGGCACGGGTGGAGCGCGAGGCGCCCGCACAGCTGGCCGCGCGCTTCACCACCGACGCGGTCACCATCCGCGAGGCCATGGTGCGCGCCGTCAACGGCCTGGGCGACGCGGTCAGCGTGATCGGGCTGGTGATCTCCATGCTCTGGCTCGACTGGCAGCTGAGCCTGATCGCGGCCCTGCTCTACCCGCTCGCCGCGGTGCCGGTGGATCGCATCGGCCGGCGCATCCGCCGCGCCTCCCAGGGCATGCAGGAGCAGACCGGGGAGACCGCGGCCCTGCTCAACGAGAGCTTCGCCCAGGCCCGCACGGTGCGCGCCTACCGGCTGGAGGGGGCCGAGACGCGCCGCGCCGGCGCGGCGTTCGAGAACCTGTATCGCGCGCTGATGCGCATGATCCGCGGCCGCGCCCGGCTCGACCCGATCCTGGAGGTGCTGGGCGGCGCGGCCGTGGCGCTGGTGATCGGCTTTGCCGGCTGGCGGGCCGCGACCGGCGCCAGCGGCCTCGGCAACTTCACCGGCTTCGTCGCCGCCCTGCTGATCGCCTCGCGCCCGTTGCGCGCGCTGGGCAACCTCAACGCCGCCCTGCAGGAGGGGCTGGCCGGCCTGGTCCGCTGCTTCGACGTGATGGCGGAGGCGCCCCGCATCGTCGAGATGCCCAGCGCCGGCCCCCTGCCTGCCGGCACCGGGCAGGTCGCGTTCGATGCCGTGCTTGGTCTATCCCGATGGCCGGATCGGGCTCGACGGCCCTGTCCTTCGTCGCCGAGCCCGGGCTGACCGTCGCCCTGGTCGGGCCGTCGAGCGCGGGCAAGTCCACCGCGCTGTCGCTGATCCCGCGGCTGCTGAATCCGCGGGCGGCACCATCCGCATCGACGGCGCCGACATCCGCACCGTGACCCTGGCCAGCCTGCGCGACGCCATCGCCTATGTCGGCCAGGACACGCTGCTGTTCGACGACACGGTGGCCGCCAACATCGCCATGGGCCATCCGGGCGCGAGCGCGGCCGACATCGAGGCCGCCGCCGCGCCTGCGGCCGACGGGTTCATCCGCGCCCTGCCGCTCGGCTATGCCACGCCGGTCGGTCCCGGCGGCGGGCGCCTCTCAGGCGGCCAGCGCCAGCGCGTCGCGCTCGCCCGTGCCCTGCTGCGCAACCCGCGCATCCTGCTGCTGGACGAGGCGACCAGCGCGCTCGACGCCGAATTCGAGCAGCTGGTGCAGGAGGCGCTGACGCGGCTGCGGCGGGGCCGCACCACGATCGTGGTCGCGCACCGCCTGTCCACCGTGCGCGACGCCGACCTCGTCGTCGCCATGGCCGAGGGCGCGCCGTCGAGCAGGGCACCCACGCCACGCTGATGGCCCGGGACGGGCTCTATGCCCGCCTGGTCAAGACCCAGTCGCTGCTGCAATGACGGCGGAGGCACGATCCTTCCCGTCGTCCTGCTGTCGCTGGGGGTGAGCGGTGCCGCCGCCCTGCTCGCAGCCCTGCTTGGCCTGCCGCTCGCCGCCCTGCTGGCGCTGGGCCGCTTTCCCGGCCGCGCGGCGCTGGTGGTGGTGGTGAACGCCCTGCTCGGCCTGCCGCCGGTGGTGGTGGGCCTCGCCTTCTACCTGACCCTGTCGCGGCCCGGGCTGCTGGCCTGGCTGCACACGCCCTGGGCCATGATCGCGGCCCAGACCGTGCTGGCGACGCCGATCGTCGCCGCCCTCGCCCATCGCGCGCTGGCGCGGCAATGGCAGCTCTATGGCCGCGTCATGCAGGCCTCGGGCGCGGGAAGGCTGCGGGCGCTGCCGCATCTGGCGGCGCTGGCCAAAGGCGGCATCGCGACTGCGGTGCTGGCCGGGTTCGGCCGCGCGCTGTCGGAGCTTGGCGCGGCCCAGGCGGTGGGCGGCGACATCGCCGGGCGGACGCGGGTGCTGACGACCGCGATCGCGCACGAGGCCGGCAACCCCGATCTGGCGGTCGCGCTCGGCCTGGTGCTGGTCGGCATCATCGTCGCGGCCAGCGCCACGGTGCTGGCGATCGCGCGGGAGAAATAGGCGACGAGAGCCTACCGCAGCAGCACCCCGTGCTGGCGCAGGAAGCCGAGCAGCGGCAGCAGCGGCAGGCCGAGGATGGCGGCGTGCTCGCCCGCGATCGCATCGAACAGCTGGGCGCCCGGGCCTTCCAGCCGGTAGGCGCCGACGGTTGCGGTCACCGCCGCGCCCTCGGCGGCGAGATAGGCGTCGATGAACGCGTCGGACATCGCGCGCATGGTCATTCGCGGCTGGGCCAGGTGGTGCCAGATGCGATGGCCGTCGCGGTGGCAGACGACGGCGGTCACCAGGCGATGGTCGCGGCCGCGCAGGGCCTGGAGGTGCCGGCGCGCCTCGGCCACCGAGCCGGGCTTGTCGAACCAGTCCTCGCCGCAGACCAGCAGCTGGTCGCAGCCGATCACCAGCGCGTCGGGCCGGGTGCGGGCGACGCGCTGGGCCTTCATGTCCGCGAGCAGGATGGCGGCGTCCGCCGCGCCCATTGCCTCGGCGCGGGCGGATTGCTTGATCGCCGCCTCGTCCACCGCCGCGGCCTGGACGGTGAAGGCGATGCCGGCCGCCTCCAGCACCGCCCGGCGCGCGGCGGAGGCGCTGGCCAGGATCAGCGGCGGCGCGGGGGCCTGCCAGGGGTTCTTGCCGGCGGGGTCTCGGCCGCCTTGCGGCGGCGCTCGTGCCAGGCCTCCATCAGCTGCAGCACGGTGGCGGCGGTCTCCTCGATCGAGCGGCGGGTGACGTCGACCACCGGCCAGCCGCGCCGCGTGCACAGCCGCCGCGCCCAGAGCAGCTCGGCCTTGACCGCCTCCTGGTCGACGTAGTCGCCGGTATCCTGCCGCGCCGCGACGGCGCCGCCGGCACCGATCAGCTTCAGCCGGTGGCGGCGGATCTCG
>JBGAIK010000065.1:0-19413 GCA_044225615.1 Acetobacteraceae bacterium
TCGACCTTGGCACCGCGACCGCCGCCCGCGCTGCCAAGCAGGCCGCCCAGCGCGCTGCGAACCAGGCCCTGATGCCGGCCATCGCCGCCCAGCTTCGCCTGCGCAACCTGTCCGGCGCCATCCTGCTCGATCTTGCGGGCATGGCGGCCAAGCGCCGCGCTGCGCTGGCGCCGGACCTGGCCGCGGCGCTTGCGGCCGATCCGCTGCGCCCCCGGCTGCTCGGCTTCACGGCGCTGGGCCTGGCCGAGATCGTGCGGCGCCGTGTCCGGCCGCCGCTGGCGGAGCTGCTGTCCGGTCCGCTCGCGGCGGGGCTTGCGGCGCTGCGGCATGCCGCGGCTCAATCCGCCGCGGCCCCCGCGCGCGCCCTTGCGCTGCGGGCCACGCCGGCGATCATTGCGGCGCTGCGCGCGGATGGCGCTGGCCTCGCCGACTACGCCAGCCAGGCCGGGCGCCCGATCGGGCTGGTGGAGTGCCGGCCCGCCCCGCAACCTGCCTGGACCGTGGAGGCGCTTGATGCCTGACCCCGCCTGCCCGATCTGCCGCAAGCCGACGGCACCCAGGTTCCGCCCGTTCTGCTCGGCGCGCTGCGCGGATATCGACCTGGGCCGCTGGTTCAGCGAGTCGTATGCGGTTCCTGCAAAGCCGCCTGAGGAGGATGGCGATCTGACGGGTTGATTGCCCGGCGCGGCTGGGCTATCTCCGCGCCTCCAACACGGCGGCTTCGGCGGCCGGGCCTGCCCAGGTAGCTCAGTTGGTAGAGCATGCGACTGAAAATCGCAGTGTCGGTGGTTCGATTCCGCCCCTGGGCACCATTTCTTTTCAATGGGTTAGATTCCTCCCCCTCCTGGCACCGCCTTGGCACCAAAGCCCCGCTATCAGGCTAGAATCGCCATGCGGCAGGCTTGCACCGCTCTTGCCTGACGTAGTGCGGGCGGTTGGCCAGGTTCATGATGAGCGAGGCTGCGGAGGTCTGAAACTGGCCAGCCGGGCTTGCTCGGACTTCCCCCCGAGTCTCACGATCGTAGTCATGCGCGATGAGCAGGAGGGTCTTGCTCCGGTCCACGACCGAGGGGGTGGAGACCAATGTCTCCATGTCTTGCGCGAAGTCGTTCCTGACGCGCCGCAAAACGTTGAGGTCGTGGTGCTCAGCGTCAGAAATCAGCCCGAAGGCATCGCACGCAGTCGTGCGAGAGCTGAAGGTGCCCATTGGGGCATTCGGACCATCTAGGGGCGACGCAGCCTTGGCACCCTCGCGCATGAACGCCTCAAGCACGTCGCGGAACTGCTTCTCTAGGTAGCCCGTGGAGAGCAGGCTGAGGGCTCGGCCAGCTGAGTCATGTAGCTGTGGAGGTAGCCCTTGCGGCAGGCATGCTTCCAGACGTGGTTGGTTGAGCGGCGTGGTCACGCGCCGCCTGCGCCACGCTGACACCGCGCTCCTTGATCAGTCGAACTGACTCAAGCTTGAATTCACGTCCAAAACTGCGTCGTCCTATTGCCCACCTCCGGTCTTATGAAGCACCCAATCTCGGTGTCCACAGAACCGGCAGCAGTCCAAGTTTCTGGTGGAGAGGCTAGCGGTGGCGGGGTTGGAGGTAGCGAGGCGAGTAGGCAGCGGTAAATCTGGCTATCGGTCCGTATGAGGCGGAAGCCATGGCGTATCTGAACAAACGACCTTGACCCCATGACCTACCACCGAACGTGCAAACTCGGCATTGGCAGCCTGGTTCCGGGACGGACCAACGATCACGCCCACGATCGGCAATGGTGTCTCGCACCCCTCAAAGAGGGGGATATACCGCCGGGTAGTCTGCGGCAGATGGTAGATGGTGGGAACCGGCGCGGCCGGGAAGTCGGGGTGCTCCAGCTTCCCTTGCTGCCTGAGTGCCTCCGTCCCGGGGATGGCGACGATGCGCACTTCCCGTTCCTCTAGGAACCCTTGATGCTTGAAGAGCGTCGCCCCGGACAGGAACTCGGTAACGCCCATGTCAGGCTCGCGGATGCCGGCAAAGAACTCCTTCAGGGTGGTTTCGCCCGCACCGACAAGCTCCGGGAACACGGCGTCAAGCGGCTTGTCATCCACCGCGTAGCGCACGGGGTCGGCTTGAAGGTGAACCCAGAAGCGGGAGTCAAACTCTCTGCCCAGAAGGTGGCACAGTGCCGGCGTGTCCAGGACGACGCAGAACCCATCTCCGCCGCTGTAGCCTCGCCACTGGCTTAGAAGGCCGTTCCTCTTCACATACGGTCTATCATCGGCGTGGGTGCAGACGCACGCGATGAACGATTCAAGGGCGGTGAAACCGCCGGCACTCTCAAACGTAGCCGCATAGAGGGATTGGACGAAGCTGCCGGCAAGCCCCTCATAGCCTCCGCTGGACTCAAGTAGCTGCCGCCCGTGCGCGTCAATGTTGAAGCCCTCGACAATTTCCCGGAACCTAGGGACCAGTGCCGCCGCAAAGGGGTGCTTCAAGTGGACGATTTCAGACGAGTCGTTCAGGCTCCGGTAGTTCGATGCCCGGATCGTGTTCGACCGGACGATGCCTTCCAAGCCAGCCCGTGACGTGTAGTGGAAAAGCTGCGGATGGCTGGCCTGAAAATCCTTGGTGCAGACAGAGACTTCAACGGAGGTTGTGAGCGCCATCGTCTATCCCGCTGTGTAGAGCCACCAGATGACTTCCGGATGATTCGGTGTGAATCGGCGCCGAAGGTTGCTCCTTGTCGGCGCCGAAACGTGACCCCGGGCGACAGCCAGATTCGTCAATTTTTTCAATCATATGTGAGTCGATTTGGTTGGTCACCTGCAGGTGCCGATCGACATGCGCGTTAGCCCCTCGAAGGCTGGGGTTCTTGTGTGACGCCGATTGACAGTCGGGGAGCTGCTCGGCGCCGAGTTCGGTGCGACCTCGTGGGACAATACCAAACACCGGAAAGAATGACCGATCGGAACCGCGAGGGCTGGAGGCATCAGCCCTCTTCCTGGCCTTGGTATGCTCTTTGGCTCCCTCTCCCGCACGCGGGAGAGGGAGCAAGCGGGTCAGAATTTGCCGAGGCCGGCACAATCGGCCCCCAGATGGCGGACCATGAATTCCATGGCGCGGCGGAGGAAATAGGGCTTGGTCCAGACCGTGGTGTGGTCGTCGTTGGGGAGTGGGATGTAGTCGAAATCCTTGTCGGCGGCGATCAGGGCGTCCACCAGTTGCATGGTCAGGGCCGGGGTGACGTTGTCGTCCATGTCGCCGGTGGCCAGCAGGAGCTTGCCTTTCAGGTTGGCGGCGAGCTTCGGGTTGGAGGCGGGGGTGAAGCTGTTGGTGCCGTCCTGGTTGGGGATGACGGGGCCCTGGTATTTCTCGGTCCAGATGAAGCTGTAGCCGAGCTGGTCGTGGTTGCCGGCGGTGGCGATGCCGACATGGAAGGTGTCGGGGTGGGCGAGCAGGGCGCGGACGGTGGCGTAGCCGCCGCCGGAATGGCCCATGATGCCGACGCGGGTGCTGTCGAACCACGGGTGACGGGCGGCGAGCTGGCGCAGCGTGGCGACGTGGTCGACCAGGCAGCCGGCATCCTGGAGGCGGCCGTAGCTGAGGTCGTGGAAGGCCTTGGAGCGCAGCGGGGTGCCGCGGCCGTCCACGTTGAGCACGATGAAGCCGAGCTCGGCGAACATCTGCGGCAAAGCGGCGCGGCCGAGATCGGGGAGGAAATCGGTGAAGCTCACGGTGGGGAGCTGGCCGCGCTGGGGGCCGGGGTAGATGTAGTCGATGACCGGGTATTTCCTTGCCGGGTCGAAATCGGAGGGCAGCCAGAGGGCGCCGTGGAGGGTGGTGGCGCCGTCGTCGGCCAGCACGGTGAAGGGCTGGGGCGGGTGCCAGGGGGCGGTGAGCTCGGCGCGCGCGAGTTCGGTGACCAGGGTGCCGTCGGCGCGGCGCAGCTCGCTCACCGGAAGCGTGGTGAGGTCGGAATGGGTGTGGACGAAGTGGCGGCCGTCGGGGGCGAGGAAGAAGCCGACATCGCCTTCCTCGCGGATCGCATCGCGCGGCAGGCGCTTCATGCGCATGGCCAGCGCATGGTCGTCCTGGCCTTGGGTCAGCACGGTGAAGCCGGTGCCGTCGAAGCCGACGCGGCAGAGGGTGCGGTGGTAGGGGTTGGCGGCCGGGTCGAGCCCGCCGGCGAGCAGCCAGATCCGGCGGTTGGCGGCATCGACATGGGCGATGTCGCGGACCACCCAGTCGCCGGACGTGATCGCATTCCTGCGGGCGCCGGTGGCGAGGTCGTGAAGGTAGAGGTGGCCCCAGCCGCTGCGCTGGGAGAACCAGATGAACTCGCCGCATTCTTTCAGCACGCGGATGTTGGGCAGGCCCAGCACCGAGACGTTGGTGTCGCTGAAGGTGGGCTCGGTCTCGGCGAAGACCTCGCGGGCGGCGCCGGTCGCGGCGTCGATCTCCAGCAGGGATTGGCGGCGCCAGAGGCGGTCGCGGTCGAGGACGTAGACGTGGCGGGAATCGGCGCTCCACCAGGCTTCCTCGCGCTCGATGGCGGTCATCATGCCGGTGACGTGGGGGCCGGACGGAACCTCGGTGACGCGGCCGGTGGCGATTTCGATCAGGACGTGGGTTTCCATCGGCAGGATGGGGTCGCCGCTGATTGCGTATTTCATGGTGAACAGTTTCGGGCGGGGGCTGCCGTCGTCGGGGACGTGCTGCATCAGGGGCATGTCGCCGACGCGGCGTTCGTCGAGACGCGAGGTCAGGATGGTGCGTCCGTCGGGGGACCACAGGGCGACGGCGGGGAGGACGAGGCCGCGGCGTTGCAGCGTGACCGGGGTCAGGTTGGCGTCGGGTGACTTGCCGTAGCCGAAATGGGGGGCGCCGTCGGTGGTGAGCCGGCGTTCGGCGCTGGTGGCGAGGTCGCGGAGCCAGAGGTCGTCGCCGCGGCGGAAGACGGCCTGGCTGCGGTCGGGGGAGGCGGTTTCGCCGGGGCGGAGCGGCGGCGGCGCGGCTTCGGGGGTGATGCGGCCATTCTCGCAGACGGCCCAGCCATCGGGGCCGCGCAGGCGCAGGCGGCCGGATTCAGCGAGGTCGATGTCGAGCGGGATGGTGCCCAGGGCTGCCGTGACCGCCGCGTGGTCGAAGGCCGGGGACTGGGCGCCGGTGGCGGCATCGACCACGGTGAAGACGATGCCCTCCGGCGTCTCGCGGCGGTACCAGAAGCGGTCGCCGGTGCCGATCCAGTGCGGGCGCAGCATCGGGTTGCGCACCATGGCGCGCAGGCCAGGGGTGGTGAAGCGGGCGGCGCGGGCGCGGCGGTCGGGGTCGATCATGGCGGGCTCCTCGGGTCGGGGGGAGCGTAGCCGTGGAACGGGGGTTTGCAAGGAAGCGGTTCTTTTTTGAAAAAAAGAACCAAAAAACTTTTGTCCGCTTGGTGGAGTGGCACGGCGGTGCCACCGCCTGAACAACGGATGAAAGTCTTTTTGCTTCTTTTTCTTCAGAAAAAGAAGTCCTTACTTCCTCCTCATCACCATCACCCCCCCGATGCACAACCCGATCACCGCGAAGGAAAATACCGTGGTCAGCGTGCCCAGCGCGTAGAGCACCGGCGTGGTGACGTTGGTGGTCATGCCGTAGATTTCGAGCGGCAGGGTGTTGTCGGGGCCGGCGGACATCTGGCTGCGGGCGAACTCGTCGTAGGACAGGGTGAAGCCGAACAGGGCGACGCCGACCAGGCTGGGGGCGATCAGCGGCAGGGTGACGTGGCGGAAGACCTGCCAGGGGGAGGCGCCGAGGTCCCTGCCCGCTTCCTCCAGGCTGCGGTCGAAGCGGTTGAAGACGGCGAGCATGATCAGCACGCCGAAGGGGAGCGTCCAGGTGAGGTGGGCGCCGAGGGCGGAGCCGTACCAGCTCGGTTGCACGTCGGCGATGTTGAACATCAGGCCGATGCCGAGGGAGACCAGGATGGAGGGCATGATCAGGCTCGCCACCGTCAAGTAGAACAGGGCGGTGGCGCCGAGGAAGCGGCGGCGGAAGGCGAGGCCGGCGAGCAGGGCGATGAGCACGGTCAGGCCGGTGACCATGCAGGCGAGCGCGATCGAGCGGGCGAAGCTGCCGCCGAAATCGCCGACGGCCTGGGTCTCGAACAGGTTGCGGAACCAGTGCAGCGACACGCCGCGCATGGGGAAGGTGAGGCCGCCATCGGGGCCCTGGAAGGAGAGGATGGCGATGGTGATGGTGGGGCCGTAGAGGAACAGCACGAACAGGCCGAAGAAGCCGGCCAGCAGCCAGTGGGCGGGGCCGCTTCGGGGCATCATGCCGACCTTGGGAAACGCTGGCCGATTTGCCAGGTGCGCGGAATCGGAGCGGTTGCCCACCCCTCCCCCTTCCGCTCCCACAAGGGGAGGGGGGAAGAAAGCGTGGGGATCGCGCGGGGTGCCATCACAGCTCCTTCCTGATGTCGACCACCCGCAGGATGGCGGCGACCATCAGCAGGACGACGGCGAGCAGCACCACGGCATGGGCGGCGGCGGCCGGGTATTGAAGGAGCGAGATGGCGTTGGACATCATGACGCCGACCGAGGCGGACTGCCCGCCGCTCATCAGCCGGACGGTGATGAAGTCGCCCATGACCAGGGTGACGACGAAGATCGAGCCGATGGCGATGCCGGGGAGCGAAAGCGGGATGATCACGTTGGTCAGCACCGCCCAGCCGCCGGCGCCGGCGTCGCGCGCGGCCTCGATCAGGGCACGGTCGATGCGCATCATGGTGTTAAATATCGGCACCACCATGAACAGCGTGTAGAGGTGGACGAAGGCGAGCACGACGGCGAAGTCGGAGAAGAGCAGGAATTCCAGCGGATGGTCGGTGATGCCGGCGCCTTGCAGCGCCTGGTTGATGAGGCCGTTGCGGCCAAGGAAGGGGATCCAGGAGATCATGCGGATGATGTTGGAAGTGAGGAACGGGATGGTGCAGAGCTGGAACAGGACCATCTGCCAGAGCGTGCTGGTGACGTGGAAGGCGAGGAAATAGGCCACCGTGAAGCCGATTCCGAGCGTGACCGCCCAGGTGATGGCGGCGAAGCGCAGGGTGGAGAAATAGGTGCGCCAGGTGACGGATTCGCCGAGGGCCTCGCGGTAGTTCTCGAGGATGAAGGCGGGGATCAAGCGGGTGGAGTCGTAGTCCCAGAAGCTCACTGCCACGACGGTGAGGATGGGGACGAGCAGGAAGACGCCCAGCACGAGGGCGAGGGGGGCGGCTTGGAGCCAGGCTGGGATGGGTTTCATGAGGGGTGCGTCGGCACGGCCCTCCCCCCTGCCCCCTCCCGCAAACGCGGGAGGGGGAGAAGGAAGGCTGGCGGGGTCAGGCGGCGATGAATTCGTTCCACTTTCTGACCATGTACTTGTCCTCGTCCATCACCGCGTTCCAGCAGGCGACCGCGCCCATGCGGGCGGCGAAGCTGCCGCCATCGCGCGTGGTGCCCTTCTTTTCCATCAGCTTGCCCTCGGGCGACAGGATGTCGATCGCGGCGGGCTTGCCTTCCATCCAGAAATCCCACTCCTCGGGCTTCATGTGCTGCTTCGCGGTGTCGAGCACGGCCGAGTAGTAGCCCTGGCGGTTCAGGTAGGCGCCAACCCAGCCGGACATGTACCAGTTGATGTATTCGTAGGCGGCATCGAGCTCCAGGCCGGAGAGGTGCTTGGCGAGGCCCAGGCCGCCGCCCCAGGCGCGGTAGCCTTCCTTGAGCGGCTGGTAGACGCAGGGGATGCCCTTGCTGCGCACCGCGGCGACGGCCGGGGACCACATCGACTGGATGACAACCTCGCCCGCGGCCATCAGGTTCACGCTCTCGTCGAAGCTTTTCCAGAAGGCGCGAAACTGGCCGGCCTTCTTCGCCTCCGTCAGCACGGCGATCGTCTTGTCGATCTCCGGCTTCGTCATGTTGCCCTTGTCCTTGTACTTGATCACGCCCAGCGACTCGCAGACCATCGCCGCGTCCATGATGCCGATGGCGGAGATGTTCAGGATCGAGGCCTTGCCCTTGAAGGCCGGGTCGAGCAGGTCCTTCCACTGGGTGATCGGCTTGCCCACCAAATCGGGGCGGATGCCGAGCGTGTCGGCGTTGTAGATGGTGGGCACCATGGTGAACCACCCGGTGGGGTGGGTGGCGAACCTGGTCGCGGCCTTGTTCTCCACGAAGCTCACCGTATGCGGCGCGGTGCCCTGGGCGATGGTGCTGGTGGGCGTCAGCTTGCCGGTGGTGAAGATGGGCACGATCCTGTCGAAATACTTGAGCTTCTTCACCTCCATCGGCTGCAGCACGCCTGCGGGATAGACCTTCTTGCAGATCCAGTATTCGATGTCGGCGATGTCGTAGCTTTTCGGCTGGGTGACGGCGCGCTGGGTAACGGCATCCGAATCGAGGGCGGTCATCTGGAGGGTGAAGCCGAGGTCCTGCTTGAGCTTCTCGGCGATGGCGTTCTGGTTGGACACGCCGGTGCCGATCTGGCGCAGGGTGATGTTCCTGATGTTCTGCGCCCAGATGGTCGGGAAGCCGGTGAGCGCCCCGGTGCCGGCGAGGGCGCCGGTGGTGGCGGCAGCGGATTTCAGCAGGCGGCGGCGGGTCGTGCTCATGCGGGGTCCCCTTGTGTTGCGAGCGGATGGGCGTCTTCGGGCGCGAAGCCGGCCACGACGCTGTCGCCGGGCGCCACCGGCCGGGCGAAGAACGCGGCCTCGGTCAGCAGGATCGCGTGGTCCTCGCCGTCCGGACCGGCGAGGCCGAGGCGGACATGCAGGCCGTGGTATTCGACGGCGGTGATGCGGCCGGCGAGGCGGTTGGGCAGATCAGCGTCGAGGCGGAGCCGGTCGGTGCGGACGGCGACGCGGACCGGGCCGGCGGGGGCGCCGGGCACGGCCAGGGCGGAGCCGTCGGCGAGGCGGACGGTGCCGCCGGGCTCGCCGGTGCCGGCGATCAGGTTGTGGCCGCCCATGAAGCGGGCGACGAAGACGGTGCGCGGCCGCTCGAACACCGCGCGCGGGGTGTCGGCCTGGAGGATGCGGCCGGATTCCATGACCACGACGAGGTCGGACAGGGCCAGCGCCTCGTCCTGCGAGTGGGTGACGTGGATGAAGCTGATGCCGAGCCCGCGCTGGAGGCGCTTGAGCTCCTCGCGCATGCGGCCGCGCAGGAACGGGTCGAGCGCCGAAAGCGGCTCGTCGAGCAGCAGGGCGCGGGGGTTGGTGATGAGGGCGCGGGCGAGGGCGACGCGCTGCTGCTGGCCGCCGGAGAGCTGGGCCGGCTTGCGCTCGGCCAGCTCCGCGAGATGCACGCGCTCCAGCATCTCGCGGGCCTGGCGGCGGCGGGCGTCCTTGGCGACGCCGCGCATCTTCAGGCTGAAGGCGACGTTGTCGAGGCAGGTGAGGTGCGGGAACAGGGCGTAGGACTGGAACATCATCGCCGTGCCGCGGGCGGCGGGCGGCAACGCGGTGATGTTGCGGCCCTCCAGCAGGATGTCGCCGCTGGTGGCCAGCTCGTGGCCCGCGATCATGCGCAGGGTGGAGGTCTTGCCGCAGCCGGAAGGGCCGATCAGGCAGCAATAGGCGCCGGCGGGAATGCGCAGGTCGATCGCGTCAACGGCCGTGACCGCGCCGAAGCGCTTGGTCACCTTCACCAGCTCGACGCCCGCCTCGGCCAATCGCATCGCTCCCTGCTCCCGCTCTGGCACAGCAAGTGCCGTGCCACGAAGCAAGGCTACGCCGGCCAAGGGCCATTGGCCCTCGAATTCCATCCTTGCTTGCGCCGCAGGCAATCGAACCGTGCCACCGCACGATGCCAGGTGGGTGCCGATCGAGGCATTCCGGCCAATCACCGAAGGCCGGTGATGCAGCCGCCAGCAAGGATGGGTTCCAAGGGCCCGCGGCCCCTGGCCGTTGGAGCCTTGCCTGGCTTCAGTTCCGCTCTGCCCATCAAACGGGCAGCGCGCTGCCCAGTGCCGCAACAGCCATGCGGCGAGCGCCCGCGCGGGCCGGCGGGCGCCGCCATGGTCAGGCTGCCCGCAGGCCGAGCTGCTCGGCGCGGGCCAGGCCCAGCACCACGATCGCCTGCGCCAGCACGAAGCCTGTGCCCAGGAGGGTGGGAGCGACCCAGGGGGTGAACAGCAGCAGGATGCTGTCGGCCGCCCAGATCACGTTGCCGACGATCACCACCCAGACCAGCGCCGGCGACAGCGTGCCGCGCGCGGCGAGCCAGGCGATGAAGGCGGCCACCGGGAACAGGCTGGCGCCGGCCAGCCGCAGCAGCGTGGCGGGCAGGCCGAACAGCCCTTCGAGCATGCCGCCGCCGGCCGCCAGCAGCAGGCCGCAGGCGATGCAGGTCGCGGCGTCGAGCCACAGCACGCGGCGCAGGAAGCTCGCGGAATTGGTCATCTCGGTCTCTCCTCGGTTGCGATGGTCCGGTTCCGCCGGACGGCGCCACCCTGGCGAGCGGCCGGAGGCGGGTCGATTACGCCCGAGGTAATGGGAACCGGGCGGTGGCCTGGCCTATGCTGGCGCCATGAGCACCAGCACCGGGACCATCGGCGACCAGCTTCGCATCTGGCGGCAGCGCCGGCGGATGAGCCAGCTCGACCTTGCGATGGAGGCGGAGATCAGCACGCGCCATCTGAGCTTCGTGGAGACCGGACGGGCGGCGCCGAGCCGGGAGATGGTGCTGCGGCTGGCGGAGACGCTCGACGTGCCGCTGCGCGAGCGCAACCGGATGCTGGTCGCCGCCGGGTTCGCGCCGTCGTTTCCCGAGCGCCGGCTGGACGATCCCGCCATGCAGCCGATCCGTGCGGCCATCGAGCAGGTGCTAGCCGGGCATGAGCCGTTTCCGGCGCTTGCCATCGACCGGCACTGGACGCTGATCAGCGCCAACCAGGCGGTGCTGCGCCTGCTGGCCGGCATTCCCGCCGGGCTGCTGGCGCCGCCGGTCAACGTGCTGCGGCTGAGCCTGCATCCGGAGGGGCTGGCGCCGCGCATCGTCAACCTGCCGGAATGGCGCGAGCACCTGTTCGCGCGGCTGCGGCGGCAGCTGGACCTGTCGGCCGACCCGGCGATCGGCGCGCTGCTGGAGGAGCTGCGCGGCTATCCGGACCCGGCCGGGCGACCGTGGCGCCCGGCGCGGGCGGCGGCGGAGGTGGCGCCGGTGATCCCGTTCCAGCTGGCCACCGAGGGCGGCGTGCTCGCCTTCGTCAGCACCACGATGGTGTTCGGCACGCCGGTCGACATCACGCTTGCCGAGCTGGCGGTGGAATCGTTCTTCCCCGCCGACGGCGCCACCGCGGCGGCACTGTCCCGGCCGCAGGAATGAGCCGGATTCGGAACATGCCCGGGAATGCGGCATTAAGGTTTTGGTAGCACTTGCGGGGCTTTTCTAGGCGGCGACCGACGCCTCCACCCGTCCAGACCGGAGCGCCTTTCCGCGCCAGCCAACCGCAAGAAAGACCTCCCTTGAAGGACCATACAGTCACGATCCTGATCGTCGACGACGACAAGGTGGATACCAGGGCGATCCGGCGCTCGCTGCAGGATCTCCGGGTTGCCAATCCGGTGATCGAGGCGCCGGACGGGCTGGTCGCGCTCGACCGGCTGCGCGGCACCGGCGGGCAGGAAAAGGTGCCGCAGCCCTGCCTGGTGCTGCTCGACCTCAACATGCCGCGGATGGGCGGGATCGAGTTCCTGGAGGAGCTGCGGGCGGATCCGGTCCTGCGCCGGACGCTGGTGTTCGTGATGTCCACGTCCGCCGCCGAGGAGGACCGGTTGCGCGCCTACGATCATCACGTCGCCGGCTACGTACTCAAGCACAGCCCGGGCCACAGCTTCATCGAGGCGGTCAGCATGCTCAACCACTACTGGCGCATCATCGAGTTTCCCGACTGAACAAGCTCGTGCACGCACTTCTCGGCCGCGAGCGGCGGGTCCAGGCCTGGCTGCGCTGGATGGTGCTCGGCTGCATGCTGCCGACGCTGGCGATGGCGGTGTTCCTGATCATGCAGGGCTACCTGGCGCAGCGGGCGGACCTGGAGCAGGGCGCCGTTGCCACCGCGCGCGCGCTGATGCAGGCGGTGGACCGCGAGCTTGCCGGAGTGCAGGCGCTGCTGGCCATCCTCGCCGCCGCGCCCGAGTTGCAGGCCGGCGACCTGGCCGGGTTCCACGCGCGCATCGCGCCCTTGCTGCCGGCGGTGACCTTCAGCAACCTGGTGCTGGCCGACCCGGACGGGCGCCAGCTGCTCAACACGCTGCGGCCGTTCGGCAGCGCCCTGCCCGGGCACGCCAATCCCGACTTGGTGCGCGCAGCGTCGGAAGGCGGACGGGCGGTGATCTCCGACCTCTACATCGGCGGGCGTGCCGGCCAGCCGCTGATCGGCCTCGCCGCGCCGGTGATGCTGCGGGGCCGCGTTGCCTACGTGCTCACGGTCGGCATCTATCCCGAGCGCCTGGTGGAGATGCTGCGGCAGCAGAACCTGCCGCGCGGCTGGTATGCCTCGCTGCTCGACGTCTCGGGCACCATCATCGCCCGCTCCAGCGGCCACGAGCCGCTGGTGGGCCAGCGGGCGAGCGACGGCTTCCGCGCGCGCATCGCTGCCAGCCGCGAAGGCGTCACCGACACGATCAGCCGCACCGGCGAGGCGGTTTTCGCCGGGTTCAGCCGTTCGGACCGTTCGGGCTGGACGATGGTGATCGGCATCCCGCGTGCCGAGGTCATCTCCGGGCTGCAGGCCTCGCTCCGGCTCGGCATCGGGGTGGCCGGCGGGCTGATCCTGCTCAGCGTGGTCTGGGCCGGCGGCATCGGCGGCCGGATCGGCCGCGCCATCGAATCGCTGAAGGGGCCGGCGCTCGCGCTTGCCGCCAACCAGCATCCCGAGCTGCCGCGCTCGACCGTGGCCGAGGTCAACGAGGTCGGGCAGGCGCTGACGCGCACCTGGGAGCTGCTGGAGCGCCGCTCGATGGAGCGCACCCGGGCGGAGGCCGAGCAGGTGGAGGCGCTGCGGCGCCTGCACGAGCGCAGCGCCGAGCTTGAGCGGCTCAACGCCGAGATCGAGCAGTTCGCCTACGTGACCGCCCACGACCTGAAGTCGCCGCTGGGCGCCATCGCGCACCTGGCGGACTGGATCGAGCAGGATGCGCCCGGGGGGCCGGGGGCGGAGATGGATGCCAATCTGGCCCTGCTGCGCGGCCGGGTGGAGCGCATGCAGTCGCTGCTCGACGGGCTGCTCGCCTACGCCCAGGTCGGACGCGACCCCGCCGCGCCCGAGCGGGTCGACACCGCTGCCCTGGTCGCGACGATCCTGGCGGCGGCGCCGCCCCCGGCCGGCTTCGCCGTCGCCTGCCAGGGCCCCATGCCGGTGCTGCACACCGAGCGCCAGGCGCTGGGCGATGTGCTCGCCATCCTGATCGCCAACGCGATCCAGCACCATGACCGCGGCGAGGGGCGGATCGAGGTCTCGGCGAGCGTGGAGGGCCGCCATGTCGAGTTCCGCGTGCTCGATGACGGTCCCGGCATCGCGCCGCGCTTCCACGCCCGCATCTTCGGCATCTTCCAGACGCTGCGCAGCCGCGACGAGCTGGAATCGGCCGGGGTCGGGCTTGCCATCGCGCGCAAGCGCGTGGTTGCCCATGGCGGGCGCATCTGGGTGGAGAGCCTGCCGCCGGCCCGTGGCGCCTGCTTCGTCTTCACCTGGCAGGCGGCGCTTGCGGAGGCACCGCCTTCATTGCCAAGCTAGGCCATTCCATCGGGAGACCGCGGCATGGCCCTGCGCACCCTCGTGCTTGCCATCATCCTGCTGTTCGGCTGGAGCGCCACGGCACAGGAAAAGCCGCGGCTGTTCAAGCTCGTCACCAGCAAGGACGAGGTGGTGATCGGGCTGACCGCCGCCGAGTTGCAGAAGCTCGGCAGCGGCCCGGAGCTGGACCGGCTGGCGAAGCATCTCGCCGCGGAGGGGCAGATGACGGTGTGGCAGTATGCCGTGCGCAAGGACAGCGCGGGCAATCTGCAGCAGGCGCCGCTGCGGCGCGTGGCGATATTCCGCAACGACACGCTGCGGATCGAGCCCTACGCGACGCCGTTGCCGGTGGTGGCGCCGCAGTAGGGCTGGGCTGGAAAGCTTGCTGATGGGGCGCATCGGCAACGCCTGGGCTGTTGCCACCCCTGCCCCATCCCTGGACCGCTCTTCGCGGCCCATGCCCTCCGATGGGGGGCGAGGGAGCAGATGAGTCAGTCCTTCCCGGAGGTGGTTTTCGCCGTGCTGAGCCCTCTGCCCGGTCAGGTGCGGCAGTAGACGCAGAGCTTGTTGCCGGTCGGGTCGCGGAGATAGGCGCCGTAGAAGCTGGTCGAATCGGCCGGGCGGGGGCCGGGCTTGCCTTCGTCGGTGCCGCCATGGGACAGGCCGGCGGCGTGGGCGGCATCCACCTCGGCCCTGGTGCCGGCGCGGAAGGCCAGCATGGTGCCGTTGGCGGGGCGGGCCGGCTGGCCGTCGGCGGGCGGGCAGACATAGGCGTCCTGCCGGTCCTCGCCCTTCGGGCCGTAGCCGATCCAGCCGCCGTCGGTGAACTTGCGCTCGCCGCCGATGGCGCCGAACACGGCATCGTAGAACCGGCCGGAGGCCTCGACGTCGAGGGCGCCGATCGTGCTGTAGCCGAGCTTCATGGGAGTCTCCTGGAAATGCGAAGGGCCGGGCGACTGCCCGGCCCCGCGCGTGGGAAGAAGCTGCGTCAGCCGGCGGCGGCCACCGCGCGCCTGGCGATCACGCCGCAGAGATGCGCGCGGTACTCGGCGCTGGCGTGGATGTCGCTGTTGAGGCCGTCGGCGGCGGTGGCGACGCCGTCGAGCGCGGCGGCGGACCAGTTGGCCGCAAGCGCGGCCTCGAAGCCGGCGTGGCGGAAGACGCCGCCCTGGCCGGCGCCGGTGATGGCAACGCGCACGCCCTTCGGACCCCTGGCCACGAACACGCCGACCATGGCGTAGCGCGAAGCCGGGTTCTTGAACTTCACGTAGGCGGCCTTGGCCGGGATCGGGAAGCTGACGGAGGTGATGACCTCGTCGGCGCCGAGCGCGGTTGCGAACATGCCCTGGAAGTAGTCGTCGGCCGCGATCGAGCGCTTGTTGGTGGTGATGGTGGCGCCGAGCGCGAGCGCGGCGGACGGATAGCAGGCCGAGGGGTCGTTGTTGGCGAGGCTGCCGCCGATGGTGCCGCGGTGGCGCACCTCCTTGTCGCCGATGCCGCCGGCCAGCGCCGCCAGCGCCGGGATGGCACGCTTCACATCGGCCGACGCCGCGACGTCGGCATGGCGCGTCATCGCCCCGATCGTCACCGCATCGCCCGAGACGGTGATGCCGGACAGGCCGAGGCCCGACAGGTCGACCACCGTGGAGGGCTTGTTGAGGCGCTGCTTGAGCACCGGGATCAGCGTCTGCCCGCCGGCCAGCGCCTTGGCGTCCTCGGCCCCGAGGGCCTTGACGGCATCGGCGAGGCTGGCCGGCTTCTGATATGCGAAATCGTACATCTTTGGCTCCTCGCTTATTCCGCCGCCGCCCTGGCGGGGCCGGCGTTGATGATGGTCCAGATCTTCTGCGCGGTGGCCGGCATGTTCATGTGCCGCACGCCATAGCTGCGCAGCGCGTCGCAGATGGCGTTGATCACCGCCGGCGGCGAGCCGATGGCGCCGACCTCGCCGCAGCCCTTCACGCCGAGCGGGTTGTGGGTGCACAGCGTGTTCTCGGTGCCGACCGTGATGTTCGACAGGTCGTCGGCGCGCGGCATGGTGTAGTCCATGTACGAGCCGGACAGGAGCTGGCCGCTCGCGTCATAGGCCGCGTTCTCCAGCAGCGCCTGGCCGATGCCCTGGGCGACGCCGCCCTGCACCTGGCCTTCGACGATCATCGGGTTGATCACCCGCCCCACGTCGTCCACCGCGTTGAAGTTCACGATCGTGACCACGCCGGTCTCGGGATCGATCTCCACCTCGCAGATGTGGCAGCCGCCGGGATAGGTGAAGTTGGCGGGGTCGTAGAAGGCGGTCTCGTCGAGGCCGGGCTCCACCGTCTCGATCGGGTAGTTGTGGGGGACATAGGCGGTCAGCGCGATCTCGCCGAAGCTTTTCGCGCGGTCGGTGCCGGCGACGTTGAAGCTGCCGTTCTTGAACTCGATGTCGTCGACCGAGGCTTCGAGCAGGTGGGCGGCGATCTTCTTGCCCTTGGCGATGATCTTGTCCATCGCCTTGACCATCGCGGTGCCGCCGACGGCCAGCGAGCGGCTGCCGTAGGTGCCCATCCCGAACGGGATCTTGCCGGTGTCGCCGTGCACCACGTCCACCTGCGCCAGCGGCACGCCGAGCTGCTCGGTGACGAGCTGGGCCAGCGTGGTCTCATGGCCCTGGCCGTGGCTGTGGGTGCCGGTGAAGACCGTCACGCTGCCGGTGGGATGGACGCGGATGTTGGCGACCTCGTAGAGGCCGGCGCGGGCGCCGAGCGAGCCCACCACCTTCGAGGGCGCGATGCCGCAGGCTTCGAGGTAGGTGGAGACGCCGATGCCGCGCAGCCTGCCCTTCGCGGCGGCGGCCGCCTTGCGCGCCGGGAAGCCGGCGTAGTCGGCCGATTTCAGGGCCGCATCGAGGGTCGCGAAATAGTCGCCGCTGTCGTATTGCAGCGCCACCGGCGTCTGGTAGGGGAAGGCGTCGCGCGGGATGAAGTTCTTGCGGCGGATCTCCACCCGGTCCATGCCGGTGTCGTAGGCGACCGCATCGACCAGCCGCTCCAGCAGGAAGGTCGCCTCCGGCCGGCCGGCGCCGCGATAGGCATCGACCGGGACGGTGTTGGTGAAGACCGCCTTCACCTCGACGTAGATCGCCGGGGTGCGGTAGGTGCCGGCGAGCAGCGTGCCGTACAGGTAGGTGGGCACCGCCGGGGCGAAGGTGGACAGATAGGCGCCCATATTGGCCATGGTGCTGACCTTGAGCGCGAGGAAATGCCCCTCGGCGTCGATCGCCATCTGCGCGGTGGAGACGTGGTCGCGGCCATGCGCGTCGGACATGAAGCTTTCGGTGCGCTCCGCCGTCCATTTCACCGCGCGGTTGAGCTTCGCGGCGGCCCAGGTGACGATCGCCTCCTCGGCGTAGTGGTAGATCTTGCTGCCGAAGCCGCCGCCGACGTCGGGTGCGACCACGCGCAGCTTGTGCTCGGGGATCTGCAGCACGAAGGCGCCCATCAGCAGCCGGATCACATGCGGGTTCTGGCTGGTGGTGTAGAGCGTGTGCTCGCCGGTGGTGCGGTCGTAGTCGCCGAGGGCCGAGCGCGGCTCCATGGCGTTGGGGATCAGGCGGTTGTTCTCGAGGTCGAGGGTGACGACCTTGTGCGCCTTGGCGAAGGCGGCGTTGACCGCATCGAGGTCGCCCAGGTGCCAGTCGTAGCAGACATTGCCGGCCACGCCGTCATGCACCTCGGCGGCACCGGGCTTGATCGCGTCGCCCACGGTGGCGGTGGAGGGCAGGTCCTCCAGCACGATGTCGAGGAGCTCGGCCGCGTCCTTGGCCTGCTGGCGGGTGTCGGCGATCACGACCGCGATCGGGTCGCCGACATGGCGCACCTTGCCCTCGGCGAGCACGGGGTGCTTCGGCTCCGCCATCGGCGTGCCGTCCTTGCTGTGGATCTGCCAGCCGCAGGGCAGGCCGCCGATCGCGGCGAGGTCGGCGCTGGTGTAGACCGCCACCACGCCGGGCGCGGCCTTGGCGCGCGCGGTGTCGAGCGAGACGATCCGCGCATGCGGGCGGTCGCTGCGCTTGATGTAGGCGTAGGCCTGGCCGGGGCGGTTGATGTCGTCGGTGTAGTGGCCGTTGCCGCTGATGAAGCGCAGGTCTTCCTTGCGGCGGACCGATGCGCCGATGCCTTCGAAAGGAGCGTCGTTCATTGGGTGCCTCCTTGGGATCGCGCGCTCTGCCTCGCCCGTTTCGGCGGCGGCGCGCGTTCTGTGTGAGTGGGACTACGCGGCCGCCACCTATTCCGCAGGCTGGGCGTGCATCAGCGGCTGCGCCGCCGCGATCGCCTTGACGATGTTGTGGTAGCCCGTGCACCGGCACAGATTGCCCTCCAGCCCGTGGCGGATTTCCGCCTCCGACAGGCCCTGGGGGTTGCTCTTCACCAGGTCGATGGCGCTCATCACCATGCCCGGCGTGCAGAATCCGCACTGCAGGGCGTGATGCTCGCGGAACATTTCCTGCATCGGGTGGAGGGTGCCGTCGGCGGCGGCGAGGCCCTCGATGGTGGTCACCTTGGTGCCGCCGGCCTGGACGGCCAGCATGGTGCAGGATTTCACGGAAACGCCATCGACATGGACCACGCAGGCGCCGCACTGGCTGGTGTCGCAGCCGACATGGGTGCCGGTGAGCCCGAGCTTCTCGCGCAGCAGCTCGACGAGGAGGGTGCGCGCCTCCACCTCCACCGATGCGCTCTTGCCGTTCACCGTCAGGGTCACCTGAGGCATCGCGTCCTCCCTCTTGAACTGTTCACGCCGCGGGCGGAGTGTTGTCTGCCGCGCCGGTCCGGGTCAAGCGGGCCGCCGGTTGGCCAGCGCCTTGGACAGGCTGAATTTTTCCCGCCGGAGAGAGCCCATGGCCTTCGTCTGCGACATCCCCGCCCAGCCCACCGTCCAACGCGACGACGACGACATCCGCATCACCCGCTGGGACTTCGCGCCCGGCGCGGTGACCGGCTGGCACACCCATGGCTGGCCCTATTTCGTGGTGATGCTGACCGACGGCGTGCTGCGGGTGCATGACGGCGCCAACGTGACCGACCGGGCGATGAAGGCGGGCGATTCCTACACCCGCGACCCCGGCGTGCAGCACGACGTGATGAACGGGTCGGACCACCCGCTGTCCTTCGTCGAGATCGAGGTGAAGCGGCCGCAGGCGGTCAGCTTCCTCTGACGGTCCATTCGTGGGGCCGGACCGGGGTCAGGCGGCCCAGGGCCAGGACAGTTCGCGGTCGGCCGCCGCGATCTCGGCGGCGATCGTGGCGAAGGCCGGGCGGGCGGCGAGGCGGGCATACCAGGCCGCCAGCGCGGGGACGCCGGCGGGTGGGCAGCCGAGGCGGCCGGCCCACAGCACGCACATGAAGGCGGCGATGTCGGCCGCGGTGAAGGCGCCGCAAAGGAAGTCGCGGCCGGCCAGCGCGGCGTCGAGCACGGCGTGCTGCGCCCGCAGGGCCGGCTCGGCGCGTGCCGCCTCTGCCTCCAGCGCCGCGCGGTTCGGCCCCGGCGGCTCGGTGCGGAACATCAGCTTCGCCAGCGGCTCGATCATCACCTCGTCGGCATAGGCTTCCCACTGGCGGCAGCGGGCGCGGGCGGCGGGTGCTGCGGGGTAGAGCGGCGGCGCGGGATACGCGTCTTCCAGGTATTCGGCGAT
>JBGAIK010000066.1:0-19309 GCA_044225615.1 Acetobacteraceae bacterium
GTCGCTTGCCTGGACACGTGTCCAGGCGGCGCTCCTCAAGGCACCAGTCACGAACATCAGATTCGCCATCACCAAATGCTCCTGTGAGAACTCCGGGTTAAACCGTCGCCCCCGACCCCAGCAGCACCGTGCACTGGCTCGACAGCACCCCGCCATTGCCATGCGCGATGCTCACGTCGCATCCGGCCACCTGCCGTGCCCCGGCATCGCCGCGCACCTGCCGCACCGCCTCGATCAGCACCAGCAGCCCATACATGCCCGGATGGCAGTACGACAGGCCGCCGCCGCTGGTGTTGACCGGCAGCCGCCCGCCGGGGGCGATGGCCCCGCCCGAGACGAACGCCCCGCCCTCGCCCTTGGCGCAGAAGCCGAGATCCTCCAGGAACAGGATCGTATTGATCGTGAACGCGTCGTAGACCTGCACCGCGTTGACGTCCTTCGCCGACAGCCCGGCCATCGCATAGGCCTGGGCGCCGGAGACCGCGGCCCCGGTCACGGTGAGATCCGGCATGGCGGAGATATTCATGTGGGACATGCACTCGCCGACGCCGAGCACATAGGCCGGCTTCTGCCTCAGCGCCTTGGCCCGCGCCGCCGAGGTGACGATGACGGCGCCGCCGCCATCGTTGACCAGGCAGCAGTCACGCACCGTCAGCGGGTAGCTGACCATGCGGGCGCCCAGCACCTGGTCGTGCGCTGAGCGGTTCTTCCCACGCCACCGGGTTTTCAGCGCCCATTGCCGCGCCGCCACCGCAACTTCGGCCAGGTGCTCCCGCCTGGTGCCGAACTGGTGCATGTGCCGCGAGGCCGCCATCGCACAGGCGCTGGACGGCATGAACGGCTTGTAGGGCGACTCGTACGGGTTCCATTCGCGCGGGCTGGCCGCGGCGCGGCTGACGGTGCGCTGGGTGCTGCCGTAGGCGATCAGCGCCACCTCGCAGAGGCCGTGCTCGATCGCCGCCATCGCGTGCGTCAGGTGCGACATGAAGGACGAGCCGCCGATCTGCGTGCCGTCCTGGTATTTCGGCCGCAGGCCGAGATACTCGGACAGCGCCAGCGTCGGCATGCGCAGCTGCGCCGCCGCGGTGAACACCGCGTCGATGTCCGAGAGCTTCAGGCCGCTCTCGTCGAGCGCCCGCCGCGTCGCCTGGGCCATCAGGTCGAGCGGCGTGGTGCCCGGCGCCACCTGGCCGAGGTCGGATCCGGTGGCGGCCACCACCGCCACGCTGCCCCGCTTCAGCATCACGCGCCCTCCGGCACGAACACGGGATAGGGCGGATGGCCCTCGGCGCCGGGGTGCATCCTCACCCGCACCCGCATGCCGATGGCGACCTGCATCGGGTCGATCGCTTCCACCCGGCTCATCATCCGGAACCCTTCGTCCACGTCGATCAGCGCCACGTTGTGCGGCGGCTCGTTGCGGTTGTGCACGACGGTGGTGGCATCCACGGTGCCCAGCCCCTTGCTCACCCGCCACTCCAGCGCCGCACCGTCGCCCGGCGCCATCACCCGCGGATGGAACACGGCGGCGCCGGTCGCGGCGTTGACCTGGTAGGCCAGCTCCCCCTTCTCGCAATGCGCCGCGTAGGTGGCGTTGGGCGAGGTCTCGATGCGGTTCATGTCGTCCTCCTGACGATCGCGTCTCTTATGGTGTCGATTCCGGGCAGCAGGTCCATGCCGAGCCCGTTGCGGGACAGGTCCACCGAGACCTGGCCCCTGGTCATCGCCGGCAGCGCCGTCACCAGCTCCTTGTACCAGCCGGTGTAGAAGGCGCGCACGCTCTCCTGGATCAGCGTGTTCGGCGCATAGAGCGAGAAATGGCAGGACGCCATGTAGACGACCGGCCCGGTGCAGTCATGCGGCGCCACCGGCGTGTGCCAGGCCTCCGCCATGCCGGCGATCTTGCGCGCCTCCGACAGCCCGCCGCACCAGGACAGGTCCAGCATCACCACGCCGGCCGCCCCGGTTTCCAGATACTCGCGGAACGCATGCGTCATCGACAGCGTCTCGGAGGCGCAGACCCAGGCCTTCGAGTGCCTGCGGTACTCGCCCAGGTCCTTCACGTTGTCCAGACGGAACGGGTCCTCGTGCCAGTAGGTGTCGAACTCCTCCAGCCTGCGCGCCAGCTTGCAGGCCATCGGCAGGCTCCAGAGCGAGTGGAACTCCACCATGATGTCCATCCTGTCGCCGACCGCGCGGCGGATCTTGGCGAACGGCTCCAGCGCCGTGCGCAGCTCGTCGGCCGAGATGTCGTAGCCGTTGCTGCGTTCGGCGGCGATGTCGAACGGCCAGATCTTCATCCCGGTGATGCCCTGCTCCAGCAGCGAATGGGCGAGCTCGTCGGCGCGGTGCAGGAAGCCTTCCAGATCCTCGTACGGCCCGTCCGTCTCGCCCACATGCCAGTTGGCGACGAGCTGGTTGGTCGCGTCGCGGATGTATTTGTAGCCGGCGCAGGTGTTGTAGGTGCGGATCGAATCCCGCGACCGCCCGCCCAGCGCGTCGCAGATCGGCATGCCCGCCGCCTGGCCGAAAATGTCCCACAGCGCGATGTCGATGGCGGAATTGCCGCGCATCTCCACGCCGGCAGAGCGCCAGCCGAGATAATTCTGAAGCTCCCGGTTGCGGGCCTCGATCTGCAGCGGATTCTTGCCGATCAGCCGCGGGCCGGCCGTCTCGTGGATATAGGCCTCCACCGCCGCCGCCCCCATGAAGGTCTCGCCCAGGCCCGTCAGACCCTCATCGGTGCGGATGCGCACCCAGATCAGGTTCGGGAACTCGCCGAGGCGGACGGTCTCGACGGCAGTGATCCTCATGGCGGTTTCCCCTCGGCGACGTTGCGCCTAGCTTCGCTCGCCGCATGGCCCAGCACAACCGGGGACGCCGCCGATGAGGATCGACCGCCTGCGCACCTTCATGAGCCGCGACGCCGACCGCCCCCGCGTGCTGCTGGCGATGGACACCGATGCCGGCATCACCGGCTGGGCCGAATGCTACAACCACGGCCCCGACAACGCGCTGATCCCGCTGTTCGACTACCTGTTCGGCTTCATCCGCGGCCAGGACCCGCGCCGCATCGAATACCTGATCCTGCACCTGCTCCAGCAATGCCGCTTCCCGCCGGGCGCGCTCGGCCTGGCCGCCATCTCCGCCATCGACCACTGCCTGTGGGACATCTCGGCCAAGGCGCTGAACGTGCCGGTCTACATGCTGCTCGGCGGCAACGTGCGGGACCGCGTGCGCGTCTATGCCGGCGTCTACACCGCGCCCGATCCGCACGAGGCGCGCGACCAGCTCGACCAGCTCAACGCCGCGCACGGCCTGACCGCCTTCAAGCTCAGCCCCTTCCGGGTGGACATCCACGCCAACCGCTGGGGCGAGGTCGTGCGCACCAGCGCCGAGTATTTCCGCGCCCTGCGCGAGACCTGCCGCGCCGACTACGAATTCGCCTTCGACGCCCACGCGCAGATTTTCGAGCCCATCCAGGCCATCCAGCTCGGCAACGCGCTCGCCCCCTACGACCCGCTGTTCCTCGAGGAACCCATCCGCCCCGAGAACATCGAAGCCTGGGGCGAGGTGAAGCGCGGCCTCTCCTGCACGCTGGCCACCGGCGAATCCCTCTACAGCCGCTACGAGTTCCTCCGGCTGCTCACCGTCAAGGGTGCGGACATCATCCAGCCCGACATCTGCGTGGTCGGCGGCCTGCTCGAAATGCGCAAGATCGCTGCCATCGCCGAGGCCCACTACGTCACCGTCGCGCCGCACAACCCGATGGGGCCGCTGGCCACCGCGGTGAACCTGCATTTCGCCGCCGCGCAGCCCAATTTCCGCATCCTCGAATACCGGCTACCGCACCGGGCGCCCTACGTGAAGGACCCGTACCTGCCGAAGGATGGCTACCTGGAACTCCGACCTGACCGGGCCGGCTGGGGGGTTGAGGTGGACGAGGACACGATCCACCAGCCGCACGCGGTCCATGGGCAGCGCAAGATCGCGTTCCGTCCGGACGGCGCGACGGCCTATATCTGAACCATCCCGGCCCGCCGCCGGGAACCTTCCGGTGCCGTCGCCGGTTTCCGCGCCGGTCCTGGTTGGAATCCGCATGCGTTTCTTCTGGCCCGCCGTCGCGGCCATCGCCCTCGCGGCCGCACCCGCCCATGCGGCGGGGGGTGCCGCCCAAGCCGCGTCCGAGCCGCTGTTCATCGCGCAGATCGTGCTGCTGCTGGCCCTGGGCCGCGCCCTCGGCGAGCTGATGCAGCGCGTGGGCCAGCCCGCCATCATGGGCCAGCTTCTGGCCGGCATCGTGCTCGGGCCTTCGCTGCTCGGGGCGCTGCTGCCCGGCGTGCAGCAGGCGCTGTTCCCGCCGCTGCCGGAACAGAAGCTGATGCTCGATGCCGTGTCCCAGCTCGGCATCCTGCTGCTGCTGTTGCTCACCGGCATGGAGACCGATCTTGCGCTGGTCGGCCAGCAGCGCCGCGCGGCCAGCTTCGTCTCCGCCGGCGGCATCATCCTGCCCTTCGCCTGCGGCTTCGCGCTGGGCGAGCTGATCCCGCAGCAGATGCTGCCCCGCCCGGAGCTGCGGCTGATCACCTCGCTCTTCCTGGGCACCGCGCTGTCGATCTCCTCGGTCAAGATCGTCGCGGCCGTGGTGCGCGACATGGGGTTCATGCGCCGCTCCCTCGGCCAGCTCATCGTCGCGGCTGCCATCCTCGACGACACGATCGGCTGGATCGTCATCGCGGTGATCCTCGGCCTGGCGCAGCACGGCAAGGTGGAGCTGCTGCCGCTCGCCGTCAGCGTGGTCGGCACGCTGCTTTTCCTCGCTTTCAGCCTCACCCTCGGCCAGCGCCTCGTGGCGCGCGCCATCCGCTTGGCCAACGACAATTTCGTCAGCGAATTGCCGGTGGTGACCACGATTCTCGTCATCATGGGGCTCATGGCGCTGGCCACCCATCTGATCGGCGTGCACTCGGTGCTCGGCGCCTTCGTCGCCGGCGTGCTCGTCGGCCGCTCGCCGATCCTGACCGAGCACGTGCGCGACCAGCTCCGTGGCGTGATCGTGGCGCTGTTCATGCCGGTCTTCTTCGGCGTCGCCGGGCTCGGCGCCGACCTCTCGGTGCTGCGCGACCCGTCGCTGCTGGCCCTCGCGGCCGGCCTGGTGGTGATCGCGAGCCTGGGCAAGTTCGCCGGCGCCTTCGCCGGCGGCGAGCTTGCCGGCCTGTCCTTCCGCGAATCGCTGGCCCTCGGCTGCGGCATGAACGCCCGCGGCTCGACGGAGGTGATCGTCGCCACCATCGGCCTGTCGATCGGCGCGCTGAACGAGGCGCTCTACACCATGATCGTCGCCATGGCGTTCATCACCACCATGGCCATGCCGCCGATGCTGCGCTGGGCGCTGGCGCGGCTGCCGCTCGGCGAGGCGGAGGCCGCCCGCCTCGCCCGGGAGGAAGTCGAGGCGCAGGGCTTCGTCGGCCGGCTCGAACGCCTGCTGGTCGCCGCCGACGGCTCGCCGAACGGCCGGTTCGCCGCCCGTCTCGGCGGCATCCTCTCGGCCTGGCGCCGTGTGCCGGTGACGGTGCTGGAGCTCGATGCGCCCACGGCGGACGTCGCCAAGAATGCCGCGGCCGGAACCGCCCTGCCCGACGAGCCGCCGCCCGACGTCACCCCCGCCCCCGCCGCCGGCGCGGCGGCCGAATCGATCTCGCGCGAGGCGCGCAAGGGCTATGGCCTGGCGCTGATCGGGCTGGACCGGATCCTGGCCGAAGGGGGCGGGTTCACGCCCGAGCTCGCGGCCGCCCGCGACGGGTTCGGCGGCCATGTCGCGATCGTCGAGGCGCGCGGCCGCCACGCCGAGGACCCGATCGCCAGCGGTATCGACATCATCGTGCCGGTGACCGGCACGCGCGAATCGCGACGGGCGCTGGAGGTCGCGCTGGTGCTGGCCCGGGCCGGCACCGCCCCGCTGCTGCTGCTCAACGTGGTCCGCCAGCGCCGCTTCGCCGATCCGCTCAGCCCCTCCGACGGCGCGGCGCTGAAGGAGGCGATGCAGCTTGCCGAACATTTCGGCGTCCGGGCCCGCAGCGTGGTCCGCCGCGGCGCCTCGGTCACCGATGCCATCATGGCGCAGCTCGGCCGGCGCAAGCGTGGCCTGGTCGTGCTGGGCGTGCGCGACCGCTCCGGCCCGGCGCTCGAATTCGGCGAGGTCGCCGCCGAGCTGATGGCCCGCTCGCCCGTCTCGGTCATGCTGATCTCGGGCGAGGCGGAGGCCGGCGCCAGAGCCTGATTGGTTTAGGTGGAACCAATCAGGCTCTGGCAAGCCTTTGTTTGATCGCTTGATTCACGCTTTCCGGCCTGCGGCCTCAAGCGATCACGCTCTAGAATTTAGGCCGCGTCCACCCCGGGCGGTGCCTGCGCATCTCCGCGGCATCGTCCCGCCGCCGGATGCCGCACTCGAGATAGTTGCGATGCAGGCGCGCCAGCGCGTCCCGGTCCAGCGTCACGCCCAGCCCGATCCCGGCCGGCACCTTGAGCGCGCCCGCTTCGAAACGCAGCTTGCCGCCGGCGATCACCTCGTCCTCCTGCCACGGGTAGTGGGTGTCCGCGGCATAGGCCAGGTTCGGGATCGTCGCGCCCACCTGCGTCATGGCAGCCAGCGAGATGCCCAGATGCGAGTTGGAATGCATCGAGATACCGAAGCCGAACACGGCGCCGATGCGGGCCAGCTCCTGCGTCGCGCGCAGCCCGCCCCAGTAGTGGTGGTCGGACAGCACCACCTGCACCGCGCCCAGCCGCAACGTTTCCGGGATATGGGCGAATTCGGTGGTGACCATGTTGGTGGCCAGCGGCATGCCGGCGACGGGGGCGATCTCGCCCATTTCCGCCAGTGTCGCCGCCGGGTCCTCCAGGTATTCCAGCAGCCCCTGCAGCTGCGGCAGCACGCGCAGGGTGGTCGCCACCGTCCAGCCGCCGTTGGGGTCGATGCGCAGCGGATAGCCGGGAAAGGCCGCACGCAGATGGCGCAAGGTCTCGATCTCGTAGTCGGGCTCGAACACCCCGGCCTTCAGCTTGATGGAGCCGAAGCCGAATTCGTCGAGCATGCGCCGGGCTTCGCCGACCATCTGTGCGTGGCTGAGCACCTCGCCCCAGGAATCCGCGGGGCCGCCCTCGGCGTGACGGGCGAACTTGTAGAACAGATAGGCGGAATACGGCACGCGGTCGCGCACCGCGCCGCCCAGCAGCACGTGCAGCGGCACCCCGGCCTGCTGCGCCTGCAGGTCCAGCATCGCCACCTCGAACGCGCCGAACGCCACCGCCCGTTGCCGCGCGCTGCCGGCCACCGCGCCGGCCACCACCCGCGCCAGGCCGTTGAGGTCGAACGGGCTGAGGCCCGGGAGCCCCGCCCGGCAGGCATCGAGATCGGCCAGCGTTGCCAGGTCGCCGTAGCTTTCGCCGAGCCCCACCCGGCCGTCCGCGTCGTGCAGCTCGATGATGCTGCGCAGCGCCCAGGGCTCGTGGCAGCCGGCCAGGTTCAGCAGCGGCGGATCGCGGAAGGCGATCGGCGTCACCACCGCCTCGACGAGCTGCGTCATCCACCCCTCCTCGCCGCCTCGCGTGCTTGCCGGCATACTGCACCGAAACCCCGGAGGGAGACCATCATGGCCGGCCGCACCATCGTCTACGTCTCCTGCGCCGATGCCAGGCACATCGCCGTGCTCGGCTTCGACCCCACCAGCGGCAGCCTGAACCCGCTCGCCACCGTGCCGGTCCGCGGCACCGAGCTGCCCTCGCCGCAGAGCCTGCCGCTGGCCATCTCGCCCGATAAGCGCTTCCTCTATGCCGCCCTGCGCAGCGAGCCCTTCCCGCTGGTCAGCCACGCCATCGGCCCCGACGGCATGCTGACCCCGGTCGGCACCACCCATCTGGCCGACAGCATGTGCTACCTGGCCACCGACGCCACCGGCCGCTTCCTGTTCGGCGCCTCCTATGGCGGGGCGAAGCTGTCGATCAACCCGATCGGCGCCGACGGAATCGCCCAGGCCCCGTCGCAGGTGGTGTCCACCCCGCCCAAGGCCCATTCCGTGCTGGTCGATCCGGCCAACGCGCATGTCTACAGCGCCTGCCTCGGCGGCGACGCGGTCATTTGCCAGTCATTCGACGCGGCCACCGGGCGCCTGGCCGAGGCGATCACCATCGCCGCCCATACGCCCGCCGGCAGCGGCCCGCGCCATATGGCGCTCTCCGCCGATGGCCGGATGCTCTACGTGATCGCCGAGCAGGGCGGCGCCATCCTGGCCTATGCCCGCGACCCGGCCACCGGCGCGCTGGCCGAAAAGCAGCGCATCTCGCTGCTGCCCGAAGGCGTGTCGCCCCCGGTCGCCTCGGCCGACCTGCACCTGACGCCCGACGGCAGGTTCCTCTACGGCAGCGAGCGGATCACCCACACGCTGAACGGCTTCGCGGTGGCCAGCGACGGCACGCTGTCACCGGTCTGCCGGGTGCCGAGCGAGCCCACGCCGCGCGGCTTCGCCATCTCGGCCAACGGCAGATACCTGCTCTGCGCGGGCCTCACCTCGGGCACGGTGGCCACCTACGGGATCGAGCCGTCGGGCGTGCTGGTCCGGCTTGGCGCCATCGAGGTCGGCATGGGCGCGAACTGGATCGAATTCCTCGAACTGGCTGCCTGATGCGCGACCTGCTGGCGATCGACATCTGGCTCACGCTGCTCGGCACCACCACGATCCTGCTCTGCGCCTCCGAGTTCGGCCTGCGCCTTGCCCGCCGCAACGCCCGCCGCAACGCCGGCCGCCAGCGCCGCGACAACGACAATATTGGCGCCCTGCAGGCCTCCGCCCTCGGCCTGCTCGCGCTGATGATTGGCTTCACCTTTTCCATGGCCCTCAACCGCTACGAGGCGCGCAAGGAGGCCGTCGTCGCCGAGGCCAACGCCATCGGCACCGCGCTGCTGCGGGCCCGCCTGTTGCCGGTGGACCAGGCGCGGGAGACCGCCGGATTGCTGCGCGACTACGCGCTGGCCCGCGTCATCCCCGAGGGCGACAGCCCGAGCCTGGACGCGACCGCCCCGTTCTCCACCCTCGCCGCCAGCCTGCACGAGCGGATGTGGCACCAGGCGGCGGCAGCGGCGCGGCTACAGCCCACCTCGCTTCCGATCAGCCTGTATGTCCAGACGCTGAACGACCTGATCGACCTGCACGCCAAGCGCATCGCCGGCCTGCGCAACCGCGTGCCGCCGGCGGTGTTCGTGCTGCTGCACCTGATCGGCGCCGTTGCGCTCGGCTTCACCGGCTACAACGCGGTGCTGAAGGGCCATGGCCACCGCTTCGCCACCCTGATCACCGCGGCCATGCTCGGCTCCGTCATCATCATGGTCGCCGATCTCGACTCCCCCCGCCACGGCCTGATCACGATCAGCCAGACCCCGTTGCTGGACCTCATCAACAGCATCCCCGGTGAGCCCTGAGCCGCCCACCGTCGCGCCGCCAGCCATGTCCGGCCCGCGCTGGCCGCGCTGGGCGGCCGCGTTTTTGTTGCACCGCGTTACGCGGGGGGATTGCGTTCCGCCCGCGCCGGTTTAGCGTGACGCCCCTGGGCAACGAGAAAATGGGAGACCCCCGACATGTCGATCACCCGACGCCAATTCACCGCGCTTGCCGGCAGCCTGCCATTTGCCGTGCAGGCCTGGGAGGCGCAGGCCGCGACACCCAAGGACACCCTGGTCATCGCCTCGCAGATCGATGACATCATCACCCTCGACCCGGGCGAGGAATACGAGATTTCGGGCCAGATCCTGGTCTCCAACATCTATGACCGCCTCGTCCGCTACGAGGCCGAGGACCACACCAAGCTCGCCCCGTCGGCTGCCGCCAGCTGGGAAGTCAGCAAGGACAACAAGACCTTCACCTTCAAGCTGCGCCCGAACATGAAGTTCGAGAGCGGCGCGACGGTCACCGCCGAGGATTTCGCCTGGTCGCTGCAGCGCGTCGTCATCCTCGACAAGAACCCCGCCTTCCTGCTGACCCAGCTCGGCTGGAACAAGGACAACGTCAAGAACCTGATCAAGGCGGTCGACGCCCAGACCCTGCAGATGACCATCGTCGAGGACTACTCGCCGGTGATGGTGCTGAACCTGATGGCCACGACCTGCGCCTCGGCCATCGAGAAGAAGGTCGCGCTCGCCAACGAGAAGAACGGCGACATGGGCAACGAGTGGCTCAAGACCCGCTCGGCCGCCTCGGGCGCCTACAAGCTGGTCTCCTGGAAGCCCAACGAGTCCGTCACCCTCGAAGCCCTTCCGGGCTATCGCCACGCGCCCAAGACCAAGCGCGTCGTCATCCGCCACGTCCCCGAGCCCGGCACCCAGCGCCTGCTGCTGGAGAAGGGCGACATCGACATGGCCTGGAGCCTGCAGTCGGACCAGCTCAAGGCGCTGGCCAGCAGCAAGGATGTCAAGGTCGAGAGCTTCCCCTATTCGGGGACCTGGTACATCAACATGAACGTGGGCGAGGAGCACCTGAAGAACCCGAAGGTGCGGACCGCCCTGCGCTACCTGGTGGACTACCAGGGCATGGTGAACACCTTCCTCAAGGGCTCGTTCATCGTCGCCCAGACCTTCCTGCCCAAGGGCTTCCCCGGCGCCATCGACTACGCGCCCTACAAGCTCGACGTCGCCAAGGCCAAGGCGCTGCTCGCCGAGGCCGGCTATCCGAACGGCTTCGAGATCAAGCTGCAGTGCAAGGCCGCCTCGCCGCTCACCGAAATCGCCCAGTCCGTCCAGCAGACGATGGCCATGGCCGGCGTCAAGGTGACGGTCGCCACCGGCGATGCCAAGCAGGTCATCGGCGACCTCCGCGGCCGCCGCCACCAGATGACGCTGATCTCCTGGACGCCGGACTACCTCGACCCGCACACCAACGCGGGTGTCTTCGCCATGAACCTCGACAACTCCGACGACAAGCCGAAGCCGCTGGCCTGGCGCAACAAGTGGATGGACGAGACCGCCAACAAGATGACGCTGGCGGCCGCCAAGGAGACCGATCCGAAGAAGCGCGACGCGATGTACGCCGAGCTTCAGAAGAAGATCACCGACGAGGGCCCGTACATCCTGATGTTCCAGCCGCTCACGGTGGTGGCCTCGCGCAAGAACGTGAACGGCTACAAGCCGGGCATCGTCGAGGACATCTACTTCTTCCGCACCGTCTCCAAAGCCTGATCGGTCGTGAGCGCGGTTACCAGCGAAGCCGCGCCCGCTGACTCGCGCGACGGATGGGTCCGGCGAATAGCCGGACCTGTTCGTTACGTGATACGTCTGGGCTCGTCGGTATCCCTGACCTTCATCGGTCTGACCTTCGTCACCTTCTTCATCGGCCGCGGCATCAACATCGATCCGGTGTTGGCCATCGTCGGCGAGAAGGCGTCCAAGAGCACCTATGACCGGGTGTTCCGGGAACTGAACCTGCACCTCCCCTTGTGGGAGCAGTACCTGATCTACCTGAAGAACCTGTTCAGCGGCGAAATGGGCAAGTCGGTGATGACCGCCCGGCCCGTGTTCGAGGACCTGATCCGCGTCTTCCCCGCCACGATCGAGCTCGCGTTGCTGGCGCTGGCCTTCGGCGTCTGCCTCGGCATCCCCCTCGGTGTCGTCGCCGCCACCCATCGCGGCCGCTGGCAGGACCAGGTGGTGCGCTTCGGATCGCTGCTCGGCTACTCGATGCCGGTGTTCTGGCTCGGGCTGGTCGGGCTACTCATTTTCTACGCCAAGCTCGGCTGGGTCGAAGGCCCGGGCCGGCTCGACGTGTCGTTCGACGACATCGTCCCGACGGTCACCGGCATGATCACGGTCGACAGCCTGCTCGCCGGCGAATACGAGGTTTTCGGCAACGCCCTCAGCCACCTCGTGCTGCCCGCCTCCATCCTCGGCTACCTCTCGCTCGCCTATGTCGCGCGCATGACCCGCAGCTTCATGCTTTCCCAGCTGCGCCAGGAATACGTCCTGGCCACCTTGGCCAAGGGCCTCTCGCCCTTCCGCGTCGTCTGGGTGCATGCGCTCGGCAATGTCTGGGTGCAGCTCGTCACCGTCATCGCGCTCACCTTCGGCAGCCTGCTCGAGGGCGCGGTGCTGACCGAGACGGTCTTCGCCTGGCCGGGCCTGGGGCTCTACATGAAGAACTCGCTGTTCGCCGCCGACCTCAACGCCGTCGTCGGCGGCACCATGCTGATCGGCGTGGTCTACATCTTCCTGAACATGCTGTCGGACGTGATCTACCCACTGGTCGATCCGCGGGCGCGGAGCCGCAAATGAGCGCCACCGACATTCGTACAACCCGCGCCCCGACCGGCTGGCGCGGCTGGCTGCTCGACCCCGCACCGGCCAGCCGCAACCAGGCCCGGCTCGGCGGCTGGTACCGCGCCTGGCTCGCCTTCCAGCGCAACCCGCTCGCGATGGCCGGCCTGATCATCGTCACCTGCCTGGTGCTGATGGCCGTCTTCGCCCCGCTCCTCGCCGAGCCTTCGGCGGCCTACACCCAGGTGCTGGAAGACCGGCTGCAGGACATGTCCTGGGCCCACCCCTTCGGCACCGACGAGCTCGGCCGCGACATCTACGCCCGCGTCGTGCATGGCAGCCGGATCACGCTGCTGATCATCTTCCTCGTCAGCATCATCGTGGTTCCGGTCGGCCTCGCCATCGGGCTGCCGGCCGGCTATTTCGGCGGCTGGATCGACGCGGTTTTGATGCGCATCACCGACATCTTCCTCGCCTTTCCCCGCCTGGTCCTGGCGCTTGCATTTGCGGCCTCGCTCGGGCCGGGCATCGAGAACGCCGTCATCGCCATCGCGCTGACCGCCTGGCCGCCCTATGCGCGCCTGGCGCGGGCCGAGACGCTGACGCGGCGCCATGCCGAGTTCATCGAGGCCGCCCAGCTCCAGGGGGCGTCGAGCCTGCGCATCCTGTTCACCCAGATCGTGCCGCTCTGCCTGCCCTCGGTGATCATCCGCCTCACCCTCGACATGGCCGGCATCATCCTCACCGCCGCCGGCCTCGGCTTCCTCGGCCTCGGCGCCCAGCCGCCCACGCCCGAATGGGGGGCCATGGTTTCCACCGGCCGCGCCGTGCTGCTCGACCAGTGGTGGGTCGCGACCATCCCCGGCATGGCCATCTTCATCGTCAGCCTCGGCTTCAACCTGCTCGGCGACGGCCTGCGCGACGTGGCCGACTCGCGCGCCGGATGAGCACGGCCCCGCTCCTGGAGGTGGGCAACCTCCGCGTGGTCTATCCGGGCGATGACGGCGACTTCCGAGCCGTGCGCAACGTGTCGTTCACGCTGGGCCGCGAGCGGCTCGGCATCGTCGGCGAATCGGGCTCCGGCAAGTCCACCACCGGCCGCGCCATCATGGGGCTGATCGCCCATCCGGGCCGTGTGGAAGCCGACGTGCTGCGCATGGGCGACACCGACCTGACCCGCACCAGCGAGCGCGCGTTCCGCAAGCTGCGCGGCAAGCGCATCGCCATGGTGCTGCAAGACCCGAAATACTCGCTCGACCCGGTGATGTCGGTGGGCCGGCAGATCGCCGAGACCCACCGCCAGCATTTCGGCAGCTCCTACAAGGTGGCCAGGGCGGCGGCGCTGGACATGCTGTCCGCCGTCCATATCCGCAACCCCGCCCTGGTCTACGACCAGTTCCCGCACCAGGTCTCGGGCGGCATGGGCCAGCGCATCATGATCGCCATGATGCTGATCGCCGGCCCCGACATCCTGATCGCCGACGAGCCGACCAGCGCGCTCGACGTCTCGGTCCAGGCGCAGGTGCTCGCCATCATGGACGAGATGGTGAAGAGCCGCGGCATGGGGCTGATCCTGATCAGCCACAATCTCCATCTCGTCAGCTCGTTCTGCGACCGCGTGCTGGTCATGTATGCCGGCCAGATCGTCGAATCCTGCGACGCCGGCCGGCTGCACGAGGCGCAGCACCCCTACACCCGCGGCCTGCTCGCCGCCCTGCCCCAGCTCGGCCACCGCCAGGACGAGCTGCCGCAGTTGCAACGCGACCCGGCCTGGCTGGCCGATCTCCACCTGCCCGCGGGCGCGCGATGATCCGGCTCGACAATGTCAGCGTCACCTACGGCCATGGCGCGTCCACCGTGCATGCCTGCCGCAACATCTCGCTCGACATCCCGGCCGGCGACGCGTTCGGCCTGGTCGGCGAATCGGGCTCCGGCAAGTCCACGGTGATGCGCGCCGTCGCCGGCCTGATCCCGCATGCCGAGGGCCGCATCGTCATTGACCGGCAGGAGCTGCCGAACCGCCGCCCGCGCGCCTCGCGCAAGCTGATCCAGATGGTCTTCCAGGACCCGTACGGCTCGCTGCACCCGAACCAGACGGTGGACCAGACCCTCGCCGCCCCGATCGCCATCCACCGGCTGGGCGATTCCGACCGCCGCATCGCCGCCGCACTGGCCGAGGTCGGGCTCGGCCGCGAGCACCGCTACCGCTACCCGCACCAGCTCAGCGGCGGCCAGCGCCAGCGCGTCGCCATCGCCCGCGCCCTGATCCTCCAGCCCCGCATCCTGCTGCTCGACGAGCCGACCAGCGCGCTCGACGTTTCGGTCCAGGCCGAGATCCTCAATCTGCTCACCCGCCTGCGCCGCGACCATGGGCTCACCATGCTCATGGTCAGCCACGACCTCGCGGTGATCGCCCATATCTGCGACCGCATCGGCGTGATGAGCCGGGGCGAATTGCTGGAAATGACCACTGCCACCGACCTGGCCGACGGCAAGGTGACCCACCCCTATTCGCAGCAATTGCTGCGCGCCAACCGCGGCTTCGACCCCAGCAGCGTCGAGATCGACGCCTGAGGGCGTCGTGCGCGACGCCCAGACCCACAAGGAACGTCCCATGCGCCTCGCCGGCAAGGTCGCCATCGTCACAGGTTCCGGCACCGGCATCGGCCGTGCCACCGCCCAGGCCTTCGCCCGCGAGGGCGCGACCGTCATCATCGCCACCCGCACGCCCGCCCATGGCGAGGAAACCCTCGCCCTGGTCAAGGCCGCGGGCGGCACGGCGATCTTCCGGCAGATCGACATCGGCGACCACGCCGCCAGCCGCGCCCTGGTCGATGCGGTCGCCGCCGAATGCGGCCGGCTCGACATCATCGTCCACAACGCCGCCGCCTTCGGCCGCATGATGGTGGCCGAGATGGACGAGGCGCTGCTCGACACGCTGTTCAACGTCAACGTGAAGGCCTGCTTCACGCTGGCCGCCGCCGGCCTGCCGCACATGAAGCGCCAGGGCGGCGGCCGCTTCATCGTCACCAGCTCGGTCACCGGCCCCAAGGTGAGCATGCCCGGCAGCGGCGCCTACGCCACCAGCAAGGCGGCGGTAACCGGCTTCATCCACACCGCCGCCATCGAATTTGCCCCGTTCAACGTCACCGTGAACGGCATCGAGCCCGGCTATATCGACACCCCCGCGGTGACCGGCCTGAAATCCCGCTACGGCGAGGCCAACATCGCGAAATACATCCCCCAGAAGCGCCTCGGCACGCCGGAGGAGATCGCCGGCCCGATGGTGTTCCTGGCCAGCGACGAGGCCAGCTACATCACGGGCGAGACGATCGTGGTGGATGGCGGGGCGCGGCTGCCTGAAAGCCCGGTCTTCGCAGACGTTTAAGGCAAGGAAAGTGCCTCCGGCGGGCAAGGGCCGCAGGCCCTTGCATCCCATCACGGCTCGCGGCCGGGGCGCTGGCCTTCGGTCGTTGGCGCTGCCCGCCTTCTTGCGCCGCAGGCCTGCCCTCCATGCCACCACACCCAGCGCGGTGATGGCGCATGGTCCTGTTGCTGCGGCGCAAGCAGGAAGGATGGGCCAATCGATCAACGCCGGTGCACCAGACTCCAAACGAAAGCCAGTCCAGGGTCGCCAGACCCTGGCCGCAGGATGCCCTTGCCGATCTATCCCCTTAGTATCGAACTGAAGAACTTCCGCGTCCGCTCGTTCTTCGGCGCGTCCACGATCGCCTCGGGCGCGCCTTCCTCCACGATGCGCCCTTCATCCATGAACACGATCCGGTCGCCCACGTGCCGGGCGAAGCCGATCTCGTGCGTCACCACCATCATCGTGCGGCCTTCGCGGGCGAGTTCCTCCATCACCTCCAGCACGTCGCCCACCGTTTCCGGGTCGAGTGCGGAGGTCGGCTCGTCGAACAGCAGCAGCGAGGGCTGCATGGCCAGCGCCCGGGCGATGGCCACACGCTGCTGCTCGCCGCCCGACATCTGGGCCGGAAACGCGTCGGCACGGTGTTCCAGCCGCACCTTGCGGAACAGGTCGCGGGCGCGGGCTTCCACCACGCCCTTGGCTTCGCCCAGCACTTTCATCGGCGCCAGCATCACGTTGCCCAACGCGGTCAGATGCGGGTACAGGTTGAAGCTCTGGAAGATCATGCCGATGTGCTTGCGCACCTCGATGACGCCCTTGCCGTGCGCCACGACAGGCTGGTTCTCGAACAGCACTTCGCCGCCCTGGATCGGCTCCAGCCCGTTGATGCAGCGGAGCAGCGTGGACTTGCCGGTGCCGGACGGCCCGACCAGGACCACCACCTCGCCGGGCTGCACGTCCAGATTCACCCCATCCAGCACGGTGCGTTCGCCGAAGCGCTTGACCAGGTTGCGGATGCGGACGATCGGGGGGCGCGGTTCAGTGGACAATGCGGAACCTCCGCTCCAGCGCGGCGCCGCACAGCGACAGGCTGTAGTTGATCACGAAGTAGATGACGGCGACGATCAGGAACACGTGGGTGAGTTCGATATAGCCGATGACCGAGGCGACCGAGGAATCCTTCAGCGTGGAGATATACACGCCCGTCGCCGGCGGCAGGCACACGCGCAGCGCCTGCGGCCAGACCACGTAGCGGAACACCTGCAACGGCCGCATGCCGGAAGCGGTGGCGGCGAGCCACTGCCCGGTGCCTACGCTTTCGATGCCGGACCGCACCACCTCGGCCATCAGCGAGGACGCTGTGAGCGTCAGCGCCAGGGTGGCCGCGGTGAACGGGTTCAGGTTCAGCCCCAGCGCGTAGGAAATGCCGTAGTAGCAGCCGAAGAACAGCATCAAGGGCGGGATGGAGCGGAAGAACTCGGTGTAGACCAACGCGATCGCCTGCAGCGGCGCGAAGCGGGAGATGCGCAGATGCGCAATCACGGCGCCGAGCGCGCCGCCGAGCATCAGCGCCAGCCAGGATATCCACAGCGTGGTCAGCGCCCCCGAGAGGAAGAAGCGCCAGTAATGGGTGACATCTTCGTCGGCCAGCATCAACCCATCCCTATTGCCGTGTCGCCGAAGGGGAATGGCGCAGCACCCAGCGCCCGGTTGCGATGCGTAGCAGGTTGATCCCCTGCGCAAGCACCAGATAGAGCGTGCCCGCCATCAGGAACGCCTCCAGGTAGCGGAACGAATTGCTGCCCACCGTGTGCATCCAGGAGGTGACTTCCTCCACGCCGACCACGGAGGCGAGCGCCGAACCGAGCACAATGCCGATGCAAAGATTGCCGAACGGCGCATAGATGATGCGAAACACCTGCGGGAACACCACGTAGCGGTAAACCTGCACCGGGTTCATCGCCTGCGACCGGGCGGCCTCGTACTGGCCATTGCCGATGGCCGCCAGCCCGCCGCGGATGATCTCCGTCATGTAGGCGCCGGCGTTGAGCGTCAGCGCGATCAGCGCCGAGTTGAAGCCGCTGATACGCAGGCCGAACTGGGCCAGGCCGAAATAGACCAGGTAGATCACGATCAACAGCGGGATGTTGCGCAGCAGTTCCACATAGGCGCCGCCGACGAACCGCAGGACGAGGGAGCCGCTGGTGCGGCACAGCGCCCCGGCCAGGCCCACCAGCAGGCTCAGCCCGATCGACATCAGGCTGAGCCAGATCGTGGTCACGATCGCCCCCGGCAGCAGGCTCATATAGGAGGTGGTGGCGACGAGATTGAACTGGTACATCGCCCCGCCTCCCGCCGCCTATTTCAGCGGCGGCATGTCGTAGTTGAAGAACTTCCTGAACAGCCGCGCATTGTCGCCGGAGCCGTTGAACTGGCGCACGAACGCGTCCATCAGCCGCCACCAGTCGTAGTCGCCGGCCGGCAGCCCGATCGCGATCTCCTCGTACGACCAGTTGCCCGGCAGCGCCCGCATCGTCGCCTTGTTGGCCTCCAGCACCGCCGCCTGCTGCAGGCTGTCGCCCAGATGCGAGTCGGCCTGGCCGGAGCGGAGCGCCAGGAACGCGTCCTGCACCGAATCGAAGCGGAGCAGCGTCGCCTTGGGCACCGCGTTTGCGGCAATGGTCTCGAACGTGCCGCCGCGCGGGCCACTGATCTTGAACTTGGGATCGTTGAGCTGGTCCACCGTCTGGATCGGCGATTCCTTCTTCACCATGAAGGTGCTGCCCACGATCAGGTAGGGCGAGGTGAAGGCGATCACCGTCGAGCGCTCGATCGTGTTGGTGAAATTGGCCAGGGTGATGTCCACGCGGCGGGTCTGCAGCGCGGTGATGCGGCCGGGCGTATCCACCACCACCCATTCCGGCTTCACCTTCAGCGTGGCGGCGATGATCTTGCCGATCTCCACGTCGTAGCCCTGCGGCTCACCGGAGGGGCTGACCGAGCTGTAGGGCGGGTTGCCCGCCACGGTCGCGATGCGGATCGTGCCGCGCTTGATCACCTCATTGATGATGCCGGTCGCGGTCTGTTGCGCGTTTGCCACGCGGCCACCCAGGATGCCGGCGGCGAGGCTTGCCGCGCCGATTGCCAGGGTTCGCCGATCGAGTTCGTAAGCCATCTCTCCGCCCCCTTCTTGTTTTAGTCTTGCTCGTCATCCTAGGCCCGGATTTCGCAAGGGCACCACTGAGAAAATGCGGCCGATTACGCATTTTTGCGGACCCGGTTGACCCCACCCGCCGGCCGGTCAAGGCTCGTGCATCGCCAAAGCAAGGGAAACGCCCATGGCCCGCAAAGCCGCCGCCGCCACATCCGACGACGCGCTCTTCGCCGAGCTGCGCAAGATCGACACGCCCACCATCACCAACGTGGTCGCGACCTACCCGAAGAACCCGCTCTGCCTCGGCCTCTACAATCCCTGGACCGAGAACTGGTACACCGACACCTCGATCCGCTGCATCTACCCGGAGAAGGGTGCGGTCATCGGCTACGCCGTCACCTGCGTCTTCGGCCTGCCCGACCCGAACTATGCCGGGCGCCTGTCCTTCATGGACGTGGTGGATGCGATGGATGCGATGAAGAAGCCCACC
>JBGAIK010000067.1:0-19647 GCA_044225615.1 Acetobacteraceae bacterium
GGTGACGCAGAGGCGCGCGCTGGTTTTCGCCGCCGCGCCGCAGGAACCGGCGGCGCGCTTCTGCTACGGCGCAGGCGGTGGCCTGGAGGACGGGCGACGCGAAGTGGCGATCGCCGCCGGCAGAGCTGGCGGCGGAGCTGCCGCCGAGGTGCGCTGACCTGCGCTGAGCTGGCGCAATGGCTGCTGGGCTGCGCGCGGCCAGGGCTGGGCTGGCGCCGCTGGTGCTGCCGGGATCGGACCCGATGCCGAGACGGCGGCTGCCGCCGGAACTCTTCCGCCTGGCGCAGCGCGGCGAGATGGTGGTGGTGGAACAGCCGCCGAGCGCCTGGCCGCGAACCCCGGCGACGCCGAGGCCGGCTATGGCCTGGAAGCCGCAGCTACCTGGTGCTGGGCGAGCAGGACAAGGCGGCCGAGGCCTATGATCGCGCCGCGGCGCTGCTGCCCGGCGAGGCCGTGCGGCTGCAGCAGATCGGCGCGATGTTCGAGACCACGCCGATGGGGTCGCCGCTGCGCGTGGCCTGGCTGCCCCCGCTGGTGGAGGCGGTCGCGACGCGGGCGCCCGACGAGCCGGAGGTGATATGGGCATCAGGGCATGCTCGCCGCGGTAGCGGCCAGCGCGAGGCGGCGCTGGGCCATTGGCGGCGGCTGCTGCCGTTGCCGCCCGAGACCAGCATGAAGCGGCCGGGCAAGGCGCTGGTGCAGTCCGCGATCGACGCGCTGGCACGGCCGTAGCGCCCGACCTGGTTGCGCGGTCAGCCGCCATGCAGCCCTGCGGCTTCACCTTGCGCCGGTGGCGGGCGGGTGCTTTGCGAGCATCCGCGCCGGACGGATCGGGCGGCGCACCAGCTCGCCGCCGCAATTGGGGCAGGTTCCGCCGAGCACGCCGCCGGTGCAGTCGGCGCAGAAGGTGCATTCATAGGAGCAGATGCGCGCCGACAGGCTGTCCGGCGGCAGGTCGGTGCCGCAGCATTCGCAGCACGGGCGCAGGTCGCAGCATGGCGTCCTCCGAGGGTGGGCGGGCGAGTAGAGCCATGCCCGGCAGGGCATGCAACCGGTTGACTTGCGCCACCCGGCCACCGGTACACTGCGGCTCCACCATGAAAGCCCGATCCGCATGCCAACCGACCTCGCCGGCCGCGTCGCCGTCGTCACCGGCGCCTCCTCCGGGCTCGGCGAGCGTTTCGCCCGCGTGCTTGCCGGCGAGGGAGCCCGCGTCGCGGTCATGGCCCGGCGGCTCGACCGGCTGGTGCGGCTGGCGGCCGAGCTGCGGGCGGGCTAACAGCTGCCGGTCGCGCTCGACGTCACCTCGGTGCCGGCGATCCGCGACGCCGCCCAGCGCATCGAGCAGGAGCTCGGGCCGATCGAGATACTGGTGACCAACGCCGGCATCTCGCGCCAGGCGCGCGCCGAGGCGATCGAGGAGGACGAGTACGACGCGGTGCTCGACACCAACCTGAAGGGGCCGTTCTTCATGGCCCAGGCGGCGGCGCGGCAGATGATCGCCCACCGGATCGAGGGGCGGATCGTCAACATCGCCTGATCGCGGGGGCAGCGCGCCATCGGCCAGCTTTCGACCTATGGCATGTCCAAGGCCGGCATGATCCAGATGACGCACCAGATGGCGCGGGAATGCGGCCGCCACGGGATCAACGTGAACGCCATCGCGCCGGGCTACATCGCCACCGAGATCAGCGCCGAATTCCTGGAGACCGAGCCCGGGGCGCGCGGGGTGGGCTTCGCTGCCGCGGCGGCGCATGGGTGAGCCGGGTCCGACCTCGACGCGGTGCTGCTGCTGCTGTGCTCGGGCCAGGCCGCGCGGTTCATCAACGGCGCGGTGATGAACGCCGATGACGGGTTCACCTCGCTGTGAGCGAGGCGGCCGCGCTGACCGAGCTTGCGACGCGGCTGCGGCGCGAGGGACGCCCCGCCGAGGCGCTGAAGCCCATCGCCGCGCCGTCTTCCTGGCCCCGGCGACGCCGCGCGCGCTACAACATCGGCACCGCCCTGCTCGACCTGAACCGGCCGGGTCGAGGCGCTGCCGTATTTCGAGCAGGCGGCGCGCGCGACCCCGCCGCACGTGCCGGCGGCGGCCAGCATTGGCGAGACGCTGCTGCGGCTGGGCCGCCGGGCGGAGGCCAAGCGGTGGTTCCGCGAGGCGATCGGGCACCGCCCCGACGACCATCCGGCGCGGATGGGGCTCGCGGTCTGCCTGCTGGCGGAGGGCGACTTCATCCGCGGCTGGCAGGCCTTCGAATCGCGGCTGAACGACCCGGGCGTGCGCCGCTCGCTGCCGATCCTGGAGGGGCGCACGCTGCTCCGCGGCGAACCGGTGGCCGGGCGCACGATCGTGCTGATGGCCGAGCAGGGGTTCGGCGACACGCTGCAGTTCGTGCGCTATGCCCGCGTTCTGCGGGCAGAGGGCGCGCGGGTGGTGCTGCTGGTGCCGCCCGACCTGGTGCGGCTGCTGGAACCGCTGGGCGACGTGGTGCGGGCCAAGGGCGAGGCGCCGCCGCCGTTCGACGCGCTGTGCCCGATGCTGAGCCTGCCGGGCGTGCTCGGCACCGAGGTGGAGACGATCCCGGCCGACATTCCCTACCTCGCCGCGCCGCCGGAGGCGGCTGCGGGCTGGCGCGCGCGGCTGCCGCCGACCGCGAAACGCCGGATCGGGCTGGCGTGGTCGGGCAATCCGGAGCACCTGCTGGATGCCGACCGCTCGATTCCGCTGGCGGCACTCGCGCCGCTCGTATCCTTGCCCGGCTGCGAGTTCCATGCCCTGCACAAGGCGATCCGGCCGGCCGACCTGCCGCTGCCCGACGGCGTGATCGACCATCGCCCGGCGCTGGTCGATTTCGCCGCCACTGCCGGGCTCGTCGCGCAGATGGACGCGGTGGTCAGCGTCGACACCTCGGTCGCCCATCTCGCGGGGGGCATGGGCAGGCCGCTGCACCTGCTGCTGCCGTTCCACGCGGATTTCCGCTGGCTGGAGGAACGCGCGGACTCGCCCTGGTATCCGACCGCCCGGCTGTGGCGGCAGCCGGCGCGCGGGGACTGGGCCAGCCCGATCGGCCACCTCGCCGCGGCGCTGGCCTGAGATGGAAGCGGGGCGGGAGCAGGACGCCGACCGCCTCTACATCCTGGGCAATGCGCGGATGGCCGAAGGCGAGGCCGCGGCGGCCGAGGCGGCGTACCGGGAGGCCATCGCGCTGAACCCGGGCCATGCCGGGGCGCTCAACAACCGCGGCAACGCGCTGCGCGCGCTGGGCCGGCCGGAGGAGGCGATCGCCGCCTACCGGGCCGCGCTGGCGCTGCGGCCGGAGTATTTTGGCACGCTGAACAACGTCGGCGCCGCGCTGCTGGCGCTGCACCGGCCGGACGAGGCCGAGGACTGGCTGCGCCGGGCGCTCGCGGCGCAGCCCGGCTATGCCGAGGCCTGCAACAACCTGGGCGGCGCCCTGCTGGCGCTGGACCGTCCGGGCGAGGCGCGGGACTGGTTCCGCCGTGCGGTCGCGCTCGATCCGGCACAGGTTCAGGCACGCTTCGGCGCGGGGCTGGCGAGCCTCGCGCTGGGCGACTTCCGCGCCGGCTGGCGGGACTACGAGGCGCGCTGGGAGGACCCGCGCTTCACCGAGGACGAGCCGGCCTATGCCAGCCCGGTCTGGCGCGGCGAGGCGGTGGCGCCCGGCCGCACGATGCTGGTCCATGCCGAGCAGGGGCTGGGGGACACGCTGCAGTTCGTGCGCTACCTGCCGCTGCTGCGCCAGCGCGGCATCCGGGTGGCGCTGCGCGCGCAGGCGCCGCTGGTGACGCTGCTGGCGCCGCTTGCCGACACCGTCGTGGCCCAGGGCGCGGCCGGCGACGCGCTTCCGCCGCACGAGCTGCGCTGCCCGCTGCTGAGCCTGCCCTTCGCCTTCGGAACCCGGCTGGCGACGATCCCGGCGCGCATCCCCTACCTGACCGCCGACCCGGCACGGGTCGCCGCCTGGCGCGCGCGGCTGGGACCATCCGGGCGCCCGCGCATCGGGATCGCGGTGTCGGGCAGCCCGGACCACCCGGAGGACGCGCTGCGCTCGCTGCCGGCGGCCTGGTTGATCGAGGCGCTGGCCGGCATGGAGCTGCATGTGATCCAGACCGGGCTGCGCGCCGAGGACGCGGCCGCCTTCGCCGCGCGCGCGGACATCGCGGTGCATGCGCCGGACCTGCCCGATTTCGCCGCGACCGCCGCCCTCGTCTGCTGCCTCGACCGGATCGTCACGGTCGACACCTCGCTCGCGCATCTGGCAGGCGGGCTGGGGCGGCCGGTGGACATACTGCTGCAGCACGCGGCCGATTTCCGCTGGCTGCGCGGCCGGGACGACAGCCCCTGGTATCCATCGGCCAGGCTCTACCGGCAGCCGCGGCGCGGCGACTGGGCCACGCCTCTGGCGCGGTTGCGCGGCGAGCTGGGGCGGCTGGCGGGCGGGTCCTCGCGCCCGGGCGCCTGACCGGTCCCCACGCCGGCGGCAGGGGTGCAGCCCCGCAGCGGGCGGGCGCAGGCCGGTGCGGCTACTTCGCCGGCACCCGCGCGGGCGTGCGGATGATCGCCCGGATGTCGGGCCGCGGGCGCCCCGATGCCAGCCCGATCTCACGGTCCTGGGCGGCGATGATCTCCCGGGCCGGCGCGTCGCCGTCGAGCCCGGTGAGGGCCGCGGCCGGCACGCGGCGGTTGGAGCTGATGGTGCCGTCGACATAGGTGACGTCGAAGGCGACGAAGCTGGTCTCGATCCTGCGTCTAGGCGGCGCCATTCTCGTCCTCCCGCGGGGTGCCGTCGGCCTCGCCGCGCTCGCGCTCCGCCTTGCGGCGTGCGGTCTCTTCTTCGCGCTCGCGCAGCTTGGCATCCTTCTTCGCCTGCTTGGCGCGGTCACGCTCCGCGCGCTGCTGGTTGTAGTTGACCTTGAAGGCCATGGCGTCCTTCCGTGTTTGCGCCGGGCGGGGTGAGCCCGTGCGAAGCCGGCTCGCGCGCGCGGCGCGCTGGTGGTCGCGGCGGGCGATATTCAACCCCCGCCGCTGGCCCGGTATCGCTCTCGACGGCCGTCGGATGATCGTGCGCGCGCGGTGGGGCGGGTTGCCGTGATGGCACCGCCCTGCGACGCACGATCGCCGCCGTCAGGCGTTCTTGAGGTTGACCGCCGAGACCTTGCCCTGCTGGCCGCGCTCGAGGTCGAAGCTGACCTTCTGGCCTTCCTTCAGCGTCATCCCCGCGCGCTCGACGGCGGAGATGTGGACGAACACGTCCTTGCTGCCATCGTCAGGCTGGATGAAGCCGAAACCCTTGGTCGTATTGAACCATTTGACCGTGCCAACAGACATCTGCGTATTCCTCGCATGCCGGCGACCCGCAACATGCGGGCCGTAATGATTTTCGAAGTGGGTGGGAACCGGATGCGAAGTGTGCCGCAAGCTTCTGCGGTCAGCCCAGGCCGAAAAATTGCCGAAGACACGATATGGGCCGTTTCGCGGGAAAATGCGAGCCCCCCGCGACAGAATCTTACCGGGCCCGGTAGCGCCGCTGCAGCAGCGCGCTGCCGGCCAGGGTAAGCCCCAGCGTGACGGCCAGCAGGATGAAGGCCAGCGCGCCGCCGAAAGGCCAGTTGGTGCTGCGCACGAACTGGTCGTAGACGGCGGGCGCCATCATCTTGAACTGGGCGCCACCCAGCAGCACCGGCGTGGCATAGGCGTTCATGCACAGGATGAACACCAGCGCCGACCCCGCCACCACGCCCGGCAGGCTCAGCGGCAGGACCACGCGGCGGAAGACGGTGAAGGGCTTGGCACCCAGGTTCAGCGCCGCTTCCTCGACGCTGCGGGGAATCGCCTCGATCACGGCGGCGAGCGTCAGGATCATGTAGGGCAGCACGACGGTGACGATGCCGAGCACCACGGTGCCGGGTGAGTACATCAGCTCCCGCCCGCCGATGCCGAGCGCCTTGAGCCCGGCATTGACCACGCCGGTGTTGCCCAGCACCGCCATCCAGCCGGCGGCGCGCACCACATTGCCGACCATCAGCGGAAAGACCGTGAGCAGCGTGAGCCAGGCCTTCCAGCGGCCGCCCATGCGGGCCAGCACGTAGGCCGCCGGGAAGCCGGCGGCCAGCGCGATCAGGGTGCAGACGAAGGCGGTGCGCAACGTGACCGCCAGCACGTTGCGGTAGTAGGGGTCGGCCACGGCGGCCACGTAGTTGGCCGGCGTGACCGCCGCGATCATCAGCTCCGTCGGGCTGTACAGGTTCAGGGAATAGCGGAACAGCAGCACCATCGGCGCGACCATCACCGCCAGGACCAGGACCAGGGCGGGCGCCACCAGCCAGGCGAGGCGCAGGGAAGGCATCAAGGGTCTTCTTTTTCTGAAGAAAAAGAAGCAAAAAGACTTTCATCCGTTTTTCGTTGCGCGGCGCCTGCGAGGCTCCGCGGCAAACGGATGAAAGTTTTTTGGTTCTTTTTTTCAAAAAAGAACATGCTTGCCTTACGCCTTGAACTCCTTGTTCCAGAAATCGAGCAGCTGGGCGGTGTTCTTCGCCAGGAACTCGAAGTCCGGATACTTCATGTTCGCGGCCTGCGCCGCGGTGAAGCCGATTTCCTTCATCAGGTCGGCCGGCACCGGCGCGTTGTCGACGGTGGGGGCGTAGGACATGCTCTGGGCGAAGCCGACCTGGGCGCGCGGGTCGAGCATGGCGTTCAGATAGGCGAGGCCGTTGGCCTTGTTGGGCGCGTTCTTCGGCACCGCGGCGCCGGAGACGTAGGCGATGGCGCCTTCCTTCGGCACGGCCGGCAGCACGTTGACGCCGCCCTTCTTCCAGAACACGCCGCGGGCGAGCCACATCGGGCCGTAGAGGACTTCCTCGCCCTTGAGCGCCACGGCCAGCGCCTCGTTGGAGGGGTACATCTTTGGCTTGAGCTTCTTGAGCTCCATCAGCGCCTTCTTGCCCGCGGTGAAGTCGGTCATCGGGCCGCCATGGGCGAGGTTGGCGAGCATGATCACATACATGTACTGGATGTCGACCAGGCCCAGCTTGCCCTCCATCTTCGGGTCCCACATGTCGATGAAGCCGGCGGGGGCGGCCATCTTCGACGGGTTGTAGAGCATCACCTTGCCCGAGATGATGTGCGGGATGCCGTAGGCGCTGCGGTAGGCCTTGGGCACGTGCTTGAGGTTGGGCACGTTCTCCTCGGTCACCGGCTCCCAGATGTTGAGCTGGGACATGGTGTAGAGGTCGATGTCGGAGAGGCAGGCCACGTCCATGCTGCCGCGGCGGGACGCGCGCTCGGCGGTGAGCTTGGTCTTGCGCGGGTCCTGGGGGGCGACGTCCTGCAGGACCTCGATGCCGAGCGGGGCGACGATCGGCTTGTCGATGTTGGAGGCGAGGAGGGCGGCGTAGTCGCCGCCCCAGGTGCCGACCACGACCTGCCCCGCCGCCTTGGCCTGGGGCGCGACGGTGGCGGCGGCGGCGGTGCCGAGCAGCGCGCGGCGGCCGATCTTCATGCTCATGCTGAGTCTCCCTGTTGTTCGTCGTCAAGAAGCAGTCCGGCGGTCGGCGCCCAGCCGAGCGCGACCTGGTCGCCGGCGGCGATGCGGCGCAGCGGATCGTCGGCGGCCGGCGTCGGGCGTGTGACCAGCACCGTGCCGGCGCCGGTTTCCACATGCCAGTCGGTGAGGCCGCCGAGATAGGTGACCATGGCGACACGGCCGGGCAGCGGGCCGACGGCGCCGATCGCGATGCGCTCCGGCCGGACCACCAGCGCGCGGCGGCCGGTGCCGGGCTCGCACGGCAGGGCGAGGGCGCCGGTGCGGAAGCGGCCGGGCGATTCGACGGAACCGTGGAACGTGTTGCAGCGGCCGAGGAAGCCGGCGACGAAGAGGTTGGCCGGGCGTTCGTACAGCGCCTGCGGGGTGCCGATCTGGCGCACCCGGCCGCGGTCCATGACGACCATGCGGTCGGCCATGGTCAGCGCCTCCTCCTGGTCGTGGGTGACGAACAGGGTGGTGAGGCCGAGGCGCTGCTGGAGGGCGCGGATCTCGACGCGGACCTCGGCGCGCAGGCGGGCGTCGAGGTTGGAGAGCGGCTCGTCGAGCAGGAAGACGCCGGGGTTGATGACGAGGGCGCGGGCGAGGGCGACGCGCTGCTGCTGGCCACCGGAGAGCTGGGCGGGGCGGCGGTCGGCCAGGCCGTCAAGCCGCACCAGCCGCAGCGCCTCGGCGATGCGGCCGGCGCGCTCGGCCTTGGGCACGTTGCGCATCTCGAGGCCGAAGCCGACGTTCTCGGCCACCGTCATGTGCGGGAACAGCGCGTAGCCCTGGAAGACCATGCCGGTGTCGCGGGCGTAGGGGGGCCTGGCGGTGACGTCCTCGCCGCCGATCAGCACGCGGCCGGCGCTGGGGGCGACGAAGCCCGCGACCATGCGGAGCGTGGTGGTCTTGCCGCAGCCGGAGGGGCCGAGCAGGGCGACGAGCTCGCCCTGGGCGACGTCGAGATCGACGCGATCGACGGCGACGCTGGCGCCGTAGGTGCGGCGTAGGGCTTCGAGGGTGAGTCTCATGAGACCACTCGCGACAGGCTGACGAAACGGTCGGTGATCAGCATCAGCGCGCCGATCAGGACGATCTGCACGGTGGCGACGGCGGCGAGCGTGGGGTCGACGCGGAATTCCAGGTAGCTGAGCATTTCCACCGGCAGCGTGGTCTTGCCGGGGCCGACCAGGAGCAAGGTGAGCTCCAGGTTCTCGAAGCTCTGGATGAAGCTGAACAGGGCGGCTGCGACCACGCCGGCGCGCATCATCGGCAAAGTGACGCGGCGGAACACCGTCCAGGGGCGGGCGCCGAGATTGGCGGCGGCTTCCTCGGCGGCGAGGTCCATGCCCTGCAGGCTGGCGACGACGAGGCGGACCGTCCAGGGCACGGTGAGGAGGGCGTGGGCGGCGATGAGGCCGGGGAGCGTGGCGACGATCCGGAAGTCGAAGGCGTTGTCGAACTCGACGAAGGCGACGTAGAGGCCGGTGCCGAGCACGACGCCGGGGATGGCGAGCGGGCCGAGCAGCAGGCCGTTGACCGCGGTCTTGCCGGGGAAGCGGGCGCGCACCAGGGCGTAGGCGGCGGCGGTGCCGATGGTGACGCCGATGGCGGTGGCGATGAGGGCGAGGTTGAGCGAGTTCATGAAGCCGCGGGCGAACTGGCGCTGGCCCCAGGCATTGGCGTACCAGCGCAGCGTGTAGCCTTCCGGCGGGAAGGACACGACCTCCTGGTCGAAGAACGACAGCCACATCACCGCCACCATCGGCAGCAGGACGACGGCGAAGACGGCGCCGACGCCGCCTCTCCAGACGAATTTCCGCAAGCTTCCCATTTCGTCCATGGTGCGGCGTTGTGCGCCGCCGCACAAGCCTGCGTCTGGATCGCCGGAATAGGCGGCGGCCCGGAACGTCACACCGCAACAACCCGGAGATCGCCCGATGAAACGGCTGCTCGCCCTTGCCCTGCTCGCGCTCGCCGCCGCCCCGGCCCTGGCCCAGACCGCGCCGCCGACGCGGGTGCGCGGCACCATCGCCGCCATCGACGGGCAGACGCTGACGGTGGCCACCCGCGAGGGGCCGACGGCCACGATCAGGCTGGCCGACAACTACGGCGTGGCCGCGCCGCGCAAGCTGTCGCTGGCCGACATCAAGCCCAATTCCTATATCGGCACCGCCGCCGTGCCGGCCGCCGACGGCACGCTGACGGCGCTGGAGGTGGTGGTGATCCCCGAGGCCAGCCGCGGCAGCGGCGAGGGCCACTATGCCTGGGACCTGGCGCCGAACTCGACCATGACCAATGCCAACGTGGACGCGGTGGTGGAATCGACCGCCGGGCGCACGCTGACCTTGGGCTACAAGGGCGGCACGGTGAAGGTGGTGGTGCCGGAGAACGTGCCGGTGGTGCAGTTCGGTCCGGCCGAGCGCAGCGACCTCAAGCCCGGGCTGCGCGTGGTGGTGATCGCCACCAAGGCGGCCGACGGCGGCCTGACCTCCGCCCGGGTGCTGGTGGAGAAGGACGGGGTGCCGCCGCCCATCTGACACGGGCCGACTTCCGCGCTAGCATCCGCGCCTCGCAGGGAGGCGCGGATGATTGCTGTCGACTGGGGTACCACGAGCTTCCGTGCCTTCCGGCTCGACGCCGCCGGCGCGGTCGTCGCCCGGATCGACGCGCCCGACGGCATCCTGACCGCCGGGGACTTCGCGGCCACGCTGCGCCGCCATGTCGGTGCCTGGATGGCGGAGGGCGAGGACCGCATCCTGCTGTCGGGCATGATCGGCAGCCGCCAGGGCTGGGTCGAGGCCCCCTACCTCCCCTGCCCTGCCGGCGCGGCCGAGATCGCAGGCGCACTGGTCCCGGTCCCGTTCGACGTGCAGACGCTGCTGGTGCCGGGCCTGACCGATGCCGACGAGGCCGACACGCCCGAGGTGATGCGCGGCGAGGAGACGCAGATCGTCGGCGCCGACATCGCCGAGGGCCTGGCCTGCCTGCCCGGCAGCCACTCCAAATGGGCGCGCGTGGCGGCGGGGCGAATCATGGCCTTCCGCACCTATCTTTCCGGCGAGGCGTTCGCGGCGCTGAAGGCGGGGACCATCCTGGGCCGCATGATGCAGGATGGCCCGATCGACCTGGCCGGGTTCGACCAGGGGCTGGCGCGGTCTGGCGACCAGGGGCATCTGCTGCACCATCTTCGGGGTGCGCACGCTGGGGCTGTTCCGCCGGCTGGGCGAGGCGGCAAGCGCGGGCTACCTGTCCGGGCTGCTGATCGGGCACGAGGTGCGGGCGGCCTGCCCGCGCGATACGAACGTGCACCTGATCGGGGCGCCGGCGCTGTGTGCGCTGTATGCCCGGGCCATCGCGGCGGCAGGTGCCACCCCCCTTCTCGAGAACAGCGACGCGGCCGCCGCCGGCCTCGCGCGCATCGGACGGACCGCGCCATGGAACTGACGCCGTATCTGGAGCGCTGCCCGCTCGTCGCGATCCTGCGCGGGGTGAAGCCGGACGAGTGCGAGGCGATCGGCGCGGCGCTCGACGCGGCCGGGTTCAGCATCGTCGAGGTGCCGCTGAACTCGCCCGACCCGCTGGCCAGCATCGCGCGGCTGTCGGCGCGGTTCGGCGGGCGGATGCTGATCGGTGCCGGGACGGTGATGACCGCGGCGCAGGTCGGCGAGATCGCGGCGGCGGGGGGGCGGCTGATCGTGACGCCGCATGCGGCCGCACCGGTGGTGGCGGCGGCCAAGGCGCAGGGGCTGATCGCGATTCCCGGCTTCTTCACCCCCAGCGAGGCCTTCGCGATGCTGGCGCTGGGCGCCGACGCGCTGAAGCTGTTTCCGGCCGAGGCGGCCTCGCCGACCGTGCTGCGGGCGATGAGGGCGGTGCTGCCGGCAGGCACGCGGGTGTTGCCGGTCGGCGGGATCGACGCCGGCAACATGGCGGCCTGGCGGGATGCGGGGGCGGCCGGGTTCGGGATCGGGTCGTCGATCTACAAGCCGGGCGACACGCCCGACGTGACCGCGCGCAAGGCCGCGGCGCTGCTGGCGGGGTAGCTTTCACCTTCGCGCGATCGGCGGGCGGCGTGTGCGGTTTGTCACACGCTTCGCGTTGCAGTTCGGCATCATCATGCCCGACCGCCGTGCGGGAGGAGATGCCCCATGCCGACCCAGGCCCAGTACGACTATCTGAGCAAGCTGCTCGGCCTCAACCTTGGCCAGGCCCCCGCCGCCACCCCGGCCGGCGGCAGTGCAACGGCCGTGATGGAAGCCCCGGCCGATGCGCCTGGCGGCGCGCCCGGCGGCCCGGCCGATGGCGCCACCGACGGCCCGCCACTCGCGGCGACCGACACCGAGATGTTCTTCGCCAAGGATTCCGCCAAGCTGACGGACAGCAGCGACACCAAATCGCTCGACGCCTATGCCGCGGCGATGGCGGCCACCTCCGATGCGATCACCGCCACCGGCTATGCCAGCGTGGACGGCGATGCCTCGCACAATTCGAAGCTCGCCACCGAGCGGGCCAACGCGGTCAAGACCTACCTGGCGGGCAAGGGCATCGATGCCGGGCGCATCACCGCCGAGGGCCATGGCATGACCGGCCAGTTCGGCGAGAAGGATTTGCCGTCCAACCGCCGGGTGGTGCTGGCGCCGAAGCCGCAGGCCAAGGCCGCGCCGGCGCCGCCGCCGGCCGACGCGTATGACGGCCCGCCCGATGCGCCGACCACCCCGCCGCCGCCGATCCCGCGGCTGACCCCGCAACAGCTGGAGGACATTCTCGGCCCCGACAAGGGCGTGCCGCGCGCCACGGTGCTGAAGGCGCTGACCGACTTCCTGGAACAGCTGATGCAGCAGCAGGGCGGCAGGAGCCTGAAGCTGACCGACACCACGCGCTTCGCCGCCGCGGCGCTGGGCAAGGGCCTGCCCAACGAGATGGGCATCGAGGCCAAGGGCATGGGCACGACCAACCGGGTGCCGAAGGAGCTGGCGCAGGAGATCGCCAACCTGCTGCCCGACTACATCCCGCACGAGAACTTCGACAACTTCCTGAAGATGAAGCCGAAGGACATCAAGCCGCCGGAGAAGTTCTCCATCGCCGGGGCGCTGGCCAAGGTGGTGACGCCGGCGGTGAAGAAGCTGATCGGCGGATTGCCGGAGGGGCTGCAGAAGAAGGTGCTGGACAGCATCGAGGACGCCATCGTCAAGGGCGTCTCGACGCTTGCCGAGACGGCGCTGGACGAGGCCGGGATCGGCGGCAGCGAGAAGGACGCGATCCTGAAGGCGATCGAGGCCGCGATCCAGGAGAAGGGCGGCGGCACCCCGCCGGGCGGCAGTGCCGAGGCGGCCGCGCCGGGCGGCGCCGGCGCGCCGGAGGAGGAAGAGGAGGTTCCGGGCGGGGCACCGGGCGGGCCCGTCGGTGGCGCGACCGACGGCCCGCCGCTGGCGGCGACCGATACCGAGATCTTCTTCGCCAAGGACTCGGCGAAGCTGACGGACAGCGACACCAAGTCGCTCGACGCCTATGCCGCGGCGATGGCGGCCACCACGGACGCGATCACCGCCACCGGCTATGCCAGCGTGGACGGCGATGCCACGCACAATTCGAAGCTCGCCACCGAGCGGGCCAATGCGGTCAGGAAATATCTGGCCGACAAGGGCATCGATGCAGGGCGCATCACCGCCGAGGGCCATGGCATGACCGGCCAGTTCGGCGAGAAGGACCTGCCGTCCAATCGCCGCGTGGTGCTGGCGCCGAAGCCGCCGGCCAAGGCGCCGCCCACCGACGCGCCGGTCCAGGACGAGTACGACCCGCTGCCCTCGCCGGACGCGCCCACGCCGCCGGCCACGCTGCCCGGGATTCCCCGGCTCACGCCGCAGCAGATCCAGGACATCATCGGCGAGGACAAGGGCGAGCCGCGCGCGACCATCGAGAAGGAGCTGGCGGACTTCCTGAAGCAGCTGATGACGAGCCAGGGCATGAAGAGCGGCGTGCGCATCACCGATCGGGTCCGCCTGGCCGGCAATGCGCTGGGCAAGGGCACGAAGAACGAGAACGCGATCTACGCGAAGCTCCAGGATGACCGCTTCGGCCGCGATCCGGCCGAGCTCGCCAAGGAAATCGCCGCCTTGCTGCCCGACCCGGTGCCACGACCCAACGTGGACGCGTTCCGCGCGATGAAGCCGAAGGACATCGCCGAGCCGGAGAAGTTCTCCATCGCCGGGGCGATCGCCAAGGTGCTGACGCCGCCGATCAAGAAGGCGATCTCCTGGCTGCCGGAGGATATCCAGAAGAAGATCACCGACAGCATCGAGGACGGCATCGTCAAGGGCATCACCAAGGCGACCGAGGCGCTGCTGGACCAGAACAACGTGGACGGCGCGACCAAGGAGGCCATCCTCAAGGCGATGGAAGCGGCGATCAAGGAGAAGGGCGACGGCGGCAAGAAGTAGCGGCGCTTGGGCGTTGCCGGCATAACGGCGGCTCCGCCACGGGAGCGCGCCATGCCCAGCCTCACCCTCGCCCAGGCCAGCATCATCGTCGATGCGGCCCTTGCCGCCGGCCGGGCCGGGGGCATGGCGCCGCTGACGGTGGCGGTGCTCGATGCCGGCGGGCATCTGGTGGCGTTCAAGCGGGAGGACCGCTCGGGAATTCTCCGCTTCGACATCGCCTACGGGAAGGCGTGGGGATCGCTCGGGATGGGGTTCGGGTCGCGCGAATGGGTGGGGCGGGTGGCCAGCTCGCCGGCCTTCTTCACCGCCATCGCCGCGGCCAGCGGCGGGCGGGTGGTGCCGGCGCCGGGCGGCGTGCTCATCGAGGATGCGGCGGGCGAGGTGCTGGGCGCCGTCGGGATTTCCGGCGACGCCTCCGACAAGGACGAGGCCTGCGCCCTGGCCGGTATCGCGGCGGCGGGGCTCCGGGGCCGGGTCGGCGCCTGAGCTACGCGGCGAGGCGCGCCAGCAGGACGTCCCGTCGCGTGGCCCGCATGCTCGGCCGCGCTTCCATCCGCGCCAGCCAGGCCGTCAGGCCCGGCCGCTCCGCCAGCAGGGTCGCACCCTCCGGCGCCAGTGCGAGGGATGAGAGATGCGGCGCCAGCATCAGATCGGCGAGCGACGGTCCGGCCCCGGCCATCCAGCCCTGCCCGCCCAGGATGCCCTCCAGCGCGGCGAGGCACAGCGCGGCCCGGGGCAGCGAGGCCGCGATCCGTGCCTCGTCGACCGGCAGCCCGAAAAGCGGCGCCACGACGCGGCCGAAGGTGATCCCTGCCGAGCAGTCCGGCATCACATACCAGTCGGTGATGCCCATGACCTGGTTCATCCGCGCCTCCATGCGCGGATCGGCAGGGACGAGTGAAGGCCCCGGCACCACCCTGTCCACATAGCGGACGATCGCCTGGGTCTCGTAGAGGCGGAAGTCGCCCCCAGCCGGATCATGATGATCCACGACCGGGATGCGGCCGAACGGGTGCATAGCAAGATAGGCCGGCGTGCGGTTGTCGCCCGGCTTCATCGCCGCGATGCGCCAGGCAGCGCCCTTCTCCTCCAGCGCCAGCAGCACCGCCCGCACATAGGGGCTGCCTGGCACGCCATGCACCGTGAACCCACTCATTCCGATCCTCCCGCGAGATCCCTGAAACAGCCCAGCATCAGCGGCCAGCCGCCGCCGAGCATCCCTGCCATCCGTTCGGCATGGGCGCCGAAGCGCTCCAGGCGGCGATGCGTGAGCCGAACCTCCGTGCCGTCGGCCACCGGCGTGAAGCGCAGTTCCACCTCGGTCTCGAAGCCCGGGTCGAAGCGCCAGTCCGCACCGATCTGCCAGGCCAGCAGCATCCGCCCTTCGGCGTGCGGCGTGGGCGGTTCCCAGGCCAGCACCCGGCCCCATTGCGTCTCGGCACCGTCGGCGTCGCGCTCGAACCAGCGGCCGCCCACTCCCGGCTCGAGCACGACATCCACTGCCGGGCGGGCGCCGATATGCTTGTCCTTGGGCCACCACGTCCCGATCCGTCCGGCGAACAGGGCGAAGGCCCGCGCGGGCGGCGCCCTTACGACCACGCGGCGCACCACCGGGTCGATCACCGGCCGCCCTCCCGGTCCACGAAGGCCGCGAAGGCGTCGAGCGCCGCGCCCCAGTGACTGTCCAGCCAGTCGATCCGGTAGATGCGCCGCGTTCCGATCGCCGTCTCCGTCACCAGCCCCGCTTCCTTCAATACTCTCAAGTGCTGCGACACCGCGGGCCGCGACACGCCCATGCCGTTCGCCACCGCGCCCACGGAGAGCGGGCCGGCCGCCAGCTTCTCCACGATGCGCTGCCGCGTCGGGTCTCCGAGCGCCGTCATCGCGGCTTGTGCGTTAGCCATTGCTTACCGTAAGCGAATACGCACCAAAACGTCAACCGCTCTTCCCGCCCGCCGCGCCCGGGTCTAAACAGGGCACAACCATTCCCTGGGGAGACGATCGTGAACGAGATCATCGGCTTCCGCCCCCTCGCGCCCGACAGCCAGCCGGACAACGACGCGCCCGACTACCTGACCACCCGCAAGCGCCACCCCAGGCTGGCCCCGATCGCCTTCCCCCACACGATCACCGAGGCCACCGGCCCCAGCTTCTCGCCGCGCCATTTCCCGCCGATGGCGGACCTGTCGATCGTGGACGGGCAGCGTGCCCTGGGCGAGCGGATCGTGGTTGCCGGGCGCATCACCGACGAGAACGGGCGGCCGGTACCCAACACGATGATCGAGATCTGGCAGGCCAACGCGTCGGGCCGCTACCAGCATCCGGGCGACCAGCACGATGCGCCGATCGACACCAATTTCGTGGGCAGCGGCCGGGTTTTCACCAATGACGAGGGCCGGTACAGCTTCATCACCGTGCAGCCGGGCGCCTATCCGTGGCCCAACCACCACAATGCCTGGCGTCCGCGCCACATCCATTTCAGCTATTTCGGCGGCGGGTTCGCGTCGCGGCTGATCACGCAGATGTATTTCCCGGGCGACCCGCTGCTGGAATTCGACCCGATCTACAAGGCCGTGCCCGCGGGCGCCCGCGAGCGCCTGGTCAGCGCCCTCGACCTCGCCATCACCCAGCCCGACACCGCGCTGGGCTATCGCTTCGACGTGGTGCTGCGCGGCCGCGCCGCGACCCCGATGGAGGACCACGCGTGACCCCAGCCACCGCCTTCCAGACCATCGGCCCCTACTGGCACCTGATCGAGGACACGGCGATGGCCGACCTGACGCGCTTCGGCGCCGAGGGGGAGCGGATCACGCTGACGGGCACGATGCGGGACGGCGACGGGGCGGTGTGCCCCGATGCCTGCATCGAGATCTGGCAGGCGAGCCCGGCGGCCTCCGACGTCTTCCCGGGCTATGGGCGCTGCAACACCGACCGCAGCGGCACGTTCCGCTTCACCACGCTGAAGCCGGGTCCGGTGCCGGGGCGCGGCAACGCGCAGCAGGCGCCGCACATCGCCATCAACATCCTCTCGCGCGGCATCATGTCGCGGCTGTACACGCGGGCGTATTTCGCGGGCGAGCCGATGAACGAAACCGATCCGCTGCTGGGCATGGTGGAAGAGTGGCGGCGCGGCACGCTGATCGCGCGGCCGGAGGGGCCGGGCGCCTGGCGGCTGGACATACGGCTGCAGGGCGAGGGGGAGACGGTGTTCATCGCGCTGTGACGCGGGGATCGGTCACAATGCGATAACGGACTAATATTGCAATAATTGCTTCTCCGCCTGCACCTTCCGTCCTAGGCTCCGGCGCGCAGTCCGGAGCACACGCAGATGTCGCCTGGTCCCGAGCCCCTTGCGACCGACACCGCCGAGCGCGCGCAGGAAGACCGCAACCTCGACGAGGTGATCTTCCGTCGTGACCTCTACGAGGTCCATCTGCTGATGGATTTCATCTCCGGCCGCACCGACAAGACGCTGGACGACCTGGAGATCACCACGCCGGACGGCACCCGGCTCAAGGGCGTCCAGGTTGTGGAGGCGATCGCCAAGCTGCGCTATCCGCCCGATCCGCCGCCGGCCAAGTCGGCCAACGCGGCGCTGCTGCTGGCGGCCAAGAACAACCTGACCCTGCTGGCGCAGCCGGCCCGCGGCATCAACATCGCCTTCACCGCGATGTTCGTGGGCTTCGGCTACGGCACCGATCCGGAGGCCGCGCCTTCGCCGCTGCGCCGCGCGGCCGACTGGCTGCGCGCCCGGCTCGGCGCGGGCCCGCGGCCGCGGCGCGCGGATGTCGCGCGCTCCCGCACCGGGCTTGCGCGGGAGGCGTTTCCGGGCCTGATCACGCCGGTCTGCCACCTGCGCTGGCTGCTGATCGGGCTGCTCTACTTTTTCTTCCTGGTCTGGCTGCCGCTGACCGCCGCGACCTACTGGGACGTCAATTTCCTGAAGGCGACGCTGCAGCCGCTGGAGCAGGCGGCGAAGGACCGTGCCGGGCTGGGCGGGCCGCTGCCCAATCCCGCCGAATGCGACGCCGCGGCGGTGGCGGCGCAGCAAACGGACGCCCAGCGCGCCATCCGCACCAGCTGCGCCCGGCTCGGCGCGGTTGCCAGCCGCGAGGCGGCGATCCGGGCGGACCTGACGTTCTTCATCGGTTGCGGCACCATCGCCTGCGTGCTGCCGCATCCGATGCGCTGGAACATCGTCCCGGCCGGCAACTCGCAGACACCCGAGCACTATGCCGCCTCGCTGCTCGCCGTGTTCGCCAACAACGTGCTGCCGCTGATGTTCGGCCTGCTGGGCGCCTGCACGCGCATGCTGCGGGTGATCCAGTACAAGGTGCGCGACAGCCTGCTGGGACCGCGGGACCTGCTGCTGACGCTGATCGGGTTGCTGATCGGGGCGGTCGCCGGCTTTGCGGTGGGCCTCTACCTGACGCCCGCCGAGATCACCGGCAGCGCCGGCAACCTGGCGCTCAGCGCCGCCGGGCTCGGCTTCCTGGCCGGCTATGGCTCCGACCATTTCCTGCAGATGCTGGACTCGCTGCTCGACCGCATCTTCGCGGGCCATACCTCGCCGGAGGCGGCCGGCGCGGCGAAGGTCCGGGCGGAGGCCGACGCAAGGGCCGCCGCCGCCGCCAGGGCGGCTGCCGAGACGCAGGCGGTGGCTGGCGCCAGGGTTGCGCCGGCGCCGCGGCCCTGAGGGAACCCGGCCGGGCGGTCGGCAGTTGCCCCCCGAAGGAGGCAACCATGCGAACCATCTTGCCGACGCTGCTGTGCCTGGCCGCCATTCCCGCCGCCGCACAGCAGGTGCCGCGGCCGCATCCGCCGATCACGCCGCCGCCCACGCCGCCCGAGGTGATCGCCCCGAAGCCGGGGAGCACGAGCCCTGGCACCAGTGGCGTGATCATGCCGCCGGCCAAGGTCGATCCCGAGATCGCCGTGCGCCCGCCTGCCGGAACCGGCCAGATGCCGGTGATACGCCCCGACACCCGGCAGAAGCCCAACACGGATCCGAACAGCCCGACCGGCCCGCGGGCGCCCTGATCGGACACGGCCCGCGGCGCCACTGCTCCCGGCGCGCACGCCCTACGTGTATTCGATCCGCGGATCGATATAGGCGTAGAGCACGTCGACCATCAGGTTGATCCCGACATAGATCAGCAGGATCACCAGGATGCAGCCCTGGATCAGCGGGTAGTCGCGCGTGCTGATGGCCTGGATCAGCAGGCGGCCCATGCCGGGATAGGTGAACACCGCCTCGGTCACCACCGTGCCGCCGATGAAGCTGGCCAGCATCAGGCCGACGACGGTGACGAAGGGCAGCAGCGCATTGCGCATCACGTGGCCGGCCACCACGTCGCGTTCGGTGAGGCCCTTGGCGCGGGCGGTGCGGACATAGTCGGCCTTGAGCTCCCCCAGCAGGGCGGCGCGCAGGAAGCGGGCGAAGATGCCGGAGACGTAGACGCCCAGCGTGGATGCCGGCAGGATCAGGTTGCGCAGCGCCTGCCACGGGTCGGTGAAGATCGAGACATAGGCCGAGGCCGAGGGCAGCCAGCGCAGCTGCACCGCGAACAGCAGGATCAGCAGGATGCCGAGCCAGAAGGTCGGCACGCCAAGCGCCAGCGCGCTCCAGCCTGACAGCGCCCGGTCGATGAAGCGGCCGGGCCACA
>JBGAIK010000068.1:0-19280 GCA_044225615.1 Acetobacteraceae bacterium
CCAGGCGAGCCAGGGCGGGGCGGGCTGGCCCTCGGGGAATTGCGGCGGCAGGAACTGGCCGGGGGCGATGCCGCCCTGGAGCCAGACCAGGGCGCCCTTTGCGGCGGCGGGGCCGGCATGCGGCCAGACGGCGGAGGGCAGGAAGGGTGGCGCCTCGGCCGCCCGGGCCGGCAGGGCCAGCAGCAGGAGCAGGAGGATCAGCCGAGGCATGCGGTCTTCAGGGCGGCGAAGGCGCGGGCGCGGTGGCTGGTGCGGGATTTCCAGTCGGGATCGGCCTCGCCGTAGGTCAGCGTCTCGCCGGCGGGGACGAAGATCGGGTCGTAGCCGAAGCCACGGTCGCCGCGCGGCGGCCAGACGCAAATGCCGTCCACGCGGCCCTCGAATTCCTCGGTATGCCGGTCGGGCCAGGCGAGGCAGAGGACCGAGATGAACCACGCCGAGCGGTCGGCCGCGCTGCCCAGCTCGCGGTTCACCCGTTCCATGGCGACGCGGAAATCCTTGCCCGGACCGGCCCAGCGGGCGGAGACGACGCCGGGGGCGCCGCCGAGGGCGGCGACGCAGAAGCCGCTGTCGTCGGCCAGCGCCGGCAGGCCGGCGGCGGTGGCGGCGGCCAGCGCCTTGATCCGCGCGTTGCCGGCGAAATCGGGCGCCGGCTCTTCCGGCTCGGGCAGGCCGAGGGCGGCGGCGGAGACCGCATCGATGCCGAAGGGCGCGACCAGCGCCGCGATCTCGCGCAGCTTGCCCTGGTTGTGGCTGGCCAGCACCAGGCGCGTGCCGGGGGCGAGCCGGCGGCTCATGCGGCCTCGATCGCCGCGCGCTGGAGCTCGAACAGGCGGCTCGTGCCGAGCTTGGCCAGGTGCATCAGCTCCGTGAACTGGGCCTCGCTGAAGGCGGATTTCTCGGCCGTGCCCTGGATCTCGACGATGCCGCCGCCGTCGGTCAGCACGAAATTGGCGTCGGCCTCCGCACCGCTGTCCTCGGCGTAGTCGAGGTCGAGCACCGCGGTGCCGTCCACCAGGCCACAGGAGATGGCGGCGACCTGGCCGGTGAGCGGGATCGCCTTGAGCACGTTCATCTTCACCAGGTGCTTCAGCGCGATGCTGAGCGCGACCCAGGCGCCGGTGATGGAGGCGCAGCGGGTGCCGCCATCGGCGTTGAGCACGTCGCAGTCGAGCGTGATGGTCATCTCGCCGAGGGCGGCGCGGTCGACCACGGCGCGCAGCGAGCGGCCGATCAGGCGCTGGATTTCCTGGGTGCGGCCGGACTGCTTGCCGCGGGCGGCCTCGCGGTCGCCGCGGGTGTGGGTGGCGCGGGGCAGCATGCCGTATTCGGCGGTGACCCAGCCGAGGCCCTGGTTGCGCAGGAAGGGGGGCACGCGGGCCTCGACGCTGGCCGCGCAGAGCACCTCGGTGCCGCCCATCCTGATCAGGCAGGAGCCCTCGGCGTGGTGGGAGAAGCCGGTGGTGAAGGAGATTTCGCGCAGTGCTGCGGGCGCGCGGCCGGAAGGGCGCATGGGAGGTGGGTTCCGTGACTGGTTGGCCAGCCCTATGACGTTGCGGCAGGATGAGCGCAAGGGGCGGGGCATGGCGACGATCGGGCTGGGCATCATCGGGGCGGGCATCATGGGCGAGCGGATGGCGCGCGCGGCGGCGCAGTTCGCGCGGGACAACGTGCACCTGACCGGGGTGTGGGACCCGTCGCCGGCGGCGATGGCGCGGCTGGGGGATGTGGCGCCGGCGGCGGATTCGGTCGCCGCGCTGATCGCCGGGGCGGATTGCGTCTACATCGCCTCGCCGCCCGGCTCGCACCTGGCGCATGCGGGCGCCGCGCTCGATGCCGGCCGCGCGGCCTTTGCCGAGAAGCCGCTGGCGACCGGGGTGGCGGAGGCGGCGGCGTTCGTCGCGGCGCGGGCGGGGGCGCGGATGGCGGTGAACTTCCCGATGGCGACGTCCATGGCCGTGGAGCGGCTGCGCGGCTGGATCGAGGCCGGGGTGGTGGGCCGGCCGGAGCGGCTGGAGATCGCGGTGGCGTTCGCGACCTGGCCGCGCGGCTGGCAGCAGGGGGCGGCGGGGTGGCTGGACCGGCGCGAGGAAGGCGGGTTCACGCGCGAGGTGGTCTCGCATTTCCTGTTCCTGACCGGGCGGGTGCTGGGGGAGATGGCGCTGCTGGAAAGCGCGGTCACCTGGCCGGAGGATGGGCGCAGCGAAAGGTCGGTGGTGGCGTCGCTGACGGCGGGGGGCGTGCCGGTTTCGCTGGTGGGCGGTGTCGGGACGACGGCGCGGGATGACCAGAACAGCTGGACGCTGAGCGGCAGCGCCGGGCGGGTGCGGCTGCGGGACTGGGCGTTTGCCGAGCGCGAGGTGGACGGCGCGTGGGTGGGCGATGCGGACGCGCCGCCGCAGGACCGGGTGCGGCCGCTGGTGCTGCAGCGGCAGCTGGCGGGCGTGGCGGCGATGACGCGGGGGGCGGCGCATCCGCTGGCGACGGTGGAGGAGGCGTTCGCGGTGCAACGGATCGTGGAAGGAGTGCTGGCGGGATGAGCGCGTTGCAGGGGAAGGTGGCGCTGGTCACCGGGGCGGGGAAGAATATCGGGCGCGGCATCGCGCTGCATCTGGCGCGGGACGGCGCCTCGGTGGTGGTGAACGGGCGGGCCGACCGTGCCGCGGTGGACGCGGTGGTGGCGGAGATCAACGCCATGGGCGGGCAGGCGCGCGGCATCATGGCCGACGTGACCGACCCGGACGCGGTGCAGCGCATGGCGGCGGAGGCCGTCGCGGCCTTCGGCGGCATCGACATCGCCGTGTCCAACCCCGGGGTGCGGCGGCAGACGCCGTTCCTGCAGATCTCCGCCGCCGAGTGGCGGGAGATCATGGCGGTGGCGCTGGATGGCGCGTTCCACCTGGCGCAGGCGGTGGTGCCCTCGATGATCGCGCGGGGCGGCGGGTCGTTCATCGCGATGTCCGGCGTGTCCAACCATGTGGGCACGCCGAACCGGGCGCATGTCTCGGCGTCGAAGGCGGGGCTGGAGGGGCTGATCCGGGCGCTGGCGATCGAGCTGGCGCCGCAGGGGATACGTTGCAACTGCGTGGCGCCGGGGACGATCGACACGGTGCGCGGGGCGGCGGCGGGGCCGCTGCCGGGCGTGACCGGGGGGGTGCCGCTGGGGCGGAAGGGGAGTGTGGACGAGATCGCGGCGGTGGTGCGGCTGCTGGCGGGGCCGGAGGGGGGATACATCACCGGGCAGACGGTGCATGCCAATGGAGGGATGTTCATGGCTTGAAGGAAGCGCCTTCTTTTTCTGAAGAAAAAGAAGCAAAAAGACTTCATCCGCTGGAGTGTACGGCTGCTCTCTGGCAAATGGATAAGAGTTTTTTGGTTCTTTTTTGCCAAAAAGAACATTCTTTCTTGGCGGTTAAGTGATGGAGCCCCCGATGCGCGTGCGCCTGCACTCTGATGACCAGCGTGTTCTCGACCTGATCAAGGCCTCCGGCCGGCCGCCTTTGCACACGCTGTCGCCGGCCGAGGCGCGGGCGGCGTCGGCGGCGTCGCGGACGGTGTTGCAGCCGGATCCGCCGGCGGTGGCGGAGTGCCGCGACCTGGAGGGGGCGGGGGTGAAGCTGCGGCTGTATCGCGGGGCGGGGACGGTGGCGGGGGCGGTGCTGCCGTGCCTGATCTACTACCATGGCGGCGGGTGGGTGATCGGGGACCTGGAGAGCCATGACGTGGTGTGCCGGCAGATCGCCAACCTGGCGGCGTGCTGCGTGATCTCGGTGGATTACCGGCTGGCGCCGGAGGCGAAGTTTCCGGCGGCGGTGGACGACAGTGCGGCGGCAACCGCGTGGATCATCGGCAATGCGGCGGGGTTGCTGATCGATCCGGCGCGGATCGCGGTGGGGGGCGACTCGGCGGGGGGCAATCTTGCCGCGGTGATGGCGCTGATGGCGCGCGACGGGGCGCTGCCGCCGGTGGGGTTCCAGGCGCTGGTCTATCCGGTGACCGATCTGGGGGCGGTGCATCCGTCCTACGATCGGGTGACGGAGGGGGTGGTGCTGACCGCAACGACGATGAAGTGGTTCCGGGCGCACTACCTGCGCGACGCGACGGACGAGGCGGACTGGCGGGCCTCGCCGTTGCGGGCGGCGCGCCTGGCGGGGACGGCGCCGGCCTTCGTGATCACCTGCACGCATGATCCGCTGTGCGACGAGGGGCGGGCCTATGCGGAGCGGCTGGAGAACGAGGGGGTGCAGGTGACGCTGATGCATCTGTCGGACCACATGCACGCGTTCCTGACCATGGGCCGGTTCATCCGCGCCTCCGGCACCGTGCTGGCGGCGCTGGCGGCGGCGCTGACGGCGCATTGGTCGGGCGCCTCCGCGACATAGATACGGACCAGTGTCGCAGTCATCCACAGTGACTGTCATCGAACTGTAACCCTACTGTCATCGTCCGGTTGCTTAGCGCGCCTAGGAGTCCCGCCGCACACGGATTCAAGTCGGAGGGACTTATGCACATCAACACGCGCCTGCTCGCCGGAATCGGGCTGGCGGGCCTGCTTGCGGCCGGGTCGGCCCAGGCCCAGCAGATCACCGGCGCCGGCGCCACCTTTCCGGCGCCGGTCTATGCCAAGTGGGGCGAGGCGGCGAAGGCCGCGGCCGGGATCGAGCTGAACTACCAGGCGATCGGCTCGGGCGGCGGGCAGAACCAGATCTTCAACCGCACGGTCGATTTCGGTGCCTCCGACGCGCCGGTGGCGGCCGACAAGCTGGCGGCCAACCGGCTGCTGCAGTTCCCGACGGTGATGGGCGCGGTGGTGCCGATCGTGAACATCCCGGGCGTGGAGCCGGACAAGCTGAAGCTGACCGGCGAGCTGCTGGCCGAGATCTACGAGGGCAAGATCACCAAGTGGAACGATCCCAAGCTGGTGGAGCTGAACCGCGGGGTGACGCTGCCGAACCTGGCGATCGCGCCGGTGTATCGCGCCGACGGTTCGGGCACGACCTTCGTGTTCGCCTCGTACCTCTCGGCGGTCAGCCCCGAATGGAAGAGCAAGGTGGGTGCGGCGACCAGCGTGAAGTGGCCGACCGGCAACGGTGCGAAGGGCAATGACGGCGTGGCGGCGACGGTGAAGCAGGTTCGCGGCGGCATCGGCTACGTCGAGAATGCCTATGCGACGCAGAACAAGCTGACCACCACGCAGCTGCGCAACAAGGCCGGGCAGTTCGTGGCCCCGACGCTCGCCGCCTTCCAGGCCGCCGCGGCCAACGGCGACTGGGCCGGCGCGCAGAACTACGCGGTGAACCTGATCGACACCCAGGGCGCCACCAGCTGGCCGATCGTCTCGGCCACCTTCATCCTGGTGCCGACCGACCCGAAGGATGCCGGGCGGGCCGCCGCGGTGATGAAGTTCTTCGACTGGGCCTACAGCAACGGCGCCAAGATCGCCTCCGACCTGGAATACATCCCGCTGCCGAAGGCGGTCCAGGACAGCGTCCGCGCCGCCTGGCAGGGCGGGGTGAAGAGCTGAGCCGCGGGGCGCGGGGCAAAGGCCCCGCGCCCTTTTTTGCCTTCCAGCAAGGGAACCTGGCTCTTGTCGCAGAGCATCGCCGCTTCCGCCGCCGCGCCTGCACCCGTCCCTGGCCGCGCCCGTTCCGGTGGTGCCGTGGGCGATGCCATCTTCGCCGCCGCTGCCAAGGCCTCCGGCATCCTCGTGCTGGTGCTGCTGGGGGCGATCATCGTCTCGCTGTTCATCGGCGGCTGGCCGGAGTTCCGCGCCTTCGGCCTGCATTTCGTCTTCAATGCCGAATGGGATCCGGTGCAGGAGGTGTTCGGCGCCGCGGTGCCGATCTACGGCACGCTGATCACCGCCGTGCTGGCGCTGGCGATGGCGGTGCCGCTGGCCTTCGGCATCGCCTTCTACCTGACCGAGCTCGCACCGATGTGGTTCCGCCGCCCGGTGGGCACCGCGATCGAGCTGCTGGCCGCCGTGCCGTCGATCATCTACGGCATGTGGGGCTTCTTCGTGATCGTGCCGGCGATGGCGCAGTACGTGCAGCCCACGCTGATCGACCTGTTCGACGGGGTGCCGGTGCTGGGCACGCTGTTCGCCGGCCCGCCCTTCGGCACCGGCATATTCACCGCCTCGCTGATCCTGGCGGTGATGATCCTGCCGTTCATCGCGGCGACCATGCGCGACGTGTTCCAGACCGTGCCGCCGATGTACAAGGAAAGCGCCTACGGGCTGGGCTGCACCACCTGGGAGGTGATGCGCAACATCGTCATACCGTACACCCGCGTCTCGGTGGTGGGCGGCATCATGCTGGGGCTGGGGCGCGCGCTGGGCGAGACGATGGCGGTGACCTTCGTGATCGGCAACACCAACCGTCTTGCCACCTCGCTGTTCGGGCCGGGCAACACCATCGCCTCGATCGTGGCGCTGGAGTTTCCCGAGAGCCAGGCGGGCAGCCTGAAGCTCGCCTCGCTGCTGGCGCTCGGCTTCATCCTGTTCGTGATCTCCTTCATCGTGCTGGCGATCTCCCGCATGCTGCTGCGCACCGGAGCCAAGTGAGATGAGCGCCACCACACTCGGGCAATCCGGCCCCAAGCGCGATGCCTCCGTCGCCGAACGCCTGTCGCGCGGCCGCCAGCGCAGCAATCTCGTCGTCAAGGCGCTGTGCGTGCTGGCGACGCTGATCGGCCTCGCCTTCCTGGCCGCGATCCTGATCACGCTGATCTATCTCGGCTTCGGCGGCGTGCATCTGTCGGTGTTCACCGAGATCACCAAGCCGCCGGGCTCGGGCGGCGGGCTGCTGAACGCGATCATCGGCAGCCTGATCCAGACCGCGATCGGCACCGCCATCGGCACGCCGATCGGCATCATGGTGGGCACCTACCTGTCGGAATACGCGGCCGGATCGCGGCTCGGCAACGCGGTGCGGTTCGTGTCCGACGTGCTGCTGTCGGCGCCGTCGATCCTGATCGGGCTGTTCGTCTACCAGGTGCTGGTGAACCCGTTCAACGGCTTCTCCGGCATCGCCGGTGGCATCGCGCTGGCCGTGATCGTGATCCCGATCGTGGTGCGCACGACCGAGGACATGCTGCGGCTGATCCCGGTGGCGCTGCGCGAGGCGGCGGTGGCGCTCGGCGCGCCGAAATGGAAGTCGATCGTGTTCGTCTGCTACCGCGCCGCACTCGACGGCATCGCCACCGGCGTGCTGCTGGGCGTGGCGCGCATCGCCGGCGAGACGGCGCCGCTGCTGTTCACCTCGCTCGGCAACCTGAACTGGTCGCTGAGCCTGGCGCAGCCGATGTCGAGCCTGCCGGTGACGATCTACCAGTATGCCGGCTCCGCCTTCGACGATTGGGTGCAGCTCGCTTGGGTGGGCGCATTGCTGATCACGCTCGGCGTGCTCGCGCTCAACGTCGTCGCCCGCTTCGTGCTCCGCCCCCGCACCAACTGAACCCCGGACAATGAGCCAATCCATGAACGACAGCGCAGCCCGGCCCAGCGTCGCGACCGCGGAGGCCCGCTCCACGGCGGCCCTCGCGCCCGCCCGCATCTCGGTGCGCAAGCTCGATTTCTTCTACGGCGCCAACAAGGCCCTGAAGAACATCCATCTCGACTTCCCGGACCGGCAGGTGACCGGGATGATCGGGCCGTCGGGCTGCGGCAAGTCCACCCTGCTCAGGGTGCTGAACCGGATGTACGACCTGTATCCGGGCCAGCGCGCGGTGGGCGAGGTGATGATGGACGGGGAGAACATCATCGCGCCGGGCATCGACCTGAACCAGCTGCGCAGCCGGATCGGGATGGTGTTCCAGAAGCCGACGCCGTTCCCGATGTCGATCTACGACAACATCGCCTTCGGGGTGAAGCTGCACGAGACGCTGAACAAGTCGGCGATGGACGAGCGGGTGGAATGGTCGCTGACCCGGGCGGCGCTGTGGGACGAGGTGAAGGACCGGCTCTCCTCCTCCGCCACCGGCCTGTCGGGCGGGCAGCAGCAGCGGCTGTGCATCGCGCGGACCATCGCGGTGCGGCCGGAGGTGATCCTGTTCGACGAGCCGACCAGCGCGCTCGACCCGATCAGCACGCTGAAGATCGAGGAGCTGATCGACGAGCTGAAGCGGGACTTCACCATCGCCATCGTGACCCACAACATGCAGCAGGCGGCGCGCTGTGCCGACCAGGTGGCGTTCTTCTACCTGGGCGAGATGGTGGAGGTGGGGCCGGCGGCGCAGATGTTCACCGCGCCCGTCCAACGCCGCACGCAGGAATACATCACCGGCCGGTTCGGATAGAGCTTTGTCTGATCGCGTGATTCACGCCTTCCGGCCTTCGGCCTCAGGCGATCACGCACAAGGAAACCCGCAATGAACGAGCACATCGTCAAGAGCTTCGACCAGGACCTCAAGCGCCTGCACGCGCTGCTGACCGAGATGGGCGGGCTGGTGGAAAGCCAGGTCGCGCTGGCCGTCCGCGCCGTGGTGGACAAGGACGCCGCGGCCGCCCGCCGCGCCATCGAGACCGACCCCAAGGTGGACGCGCTGGAGCACGATGCCGAGCAGAGCGCGATCAAGATGATCGCGCTGCGCCAGCCGATGGCGCAGGACCTGCGGGCCATCGTCTCGGCGCTCAAGATCACCGGCGACCTGGAGCGGATCGGCGACTACGCGGCCAACGTGGCCAAGCGCAGCCTGGTGCTGGCGCAGTTCCAGCTGCCCTATTCGCTGGCCGGCCTCGCCCATATGGGCCGGCTGGTGCAGGAGAACCTGAAGCTGATCATCGACGCGGTGGGCGAGGGCGATACCGACAAGGCGCTGACCGTGTGGCGCTCCGACGCCGCGATCGACGAGATCTACGACGCGCTGTTCCGCGAGCTGATCACCTACATGATGGAGGATCCGCGCAACATCACGCCCTGCACCCACCTGCTGTTCATCGCCAAGAACCTGGAGCGGGTGGGCGACCACGCAACCAACATCGCCGAGCTGGTGTACTACTCGATCAAGGGCACGCCGCTGACCGACCAGCGGCCGAAGGGCGACAGCTCGGCCTCGGTGGCGATCCGCCCGGCAGGCGGCGCATGAGCATGGCCCGTGCCGGCGCGGCCGGCCCGCGGGTGCTGGTGGTGGAGGACGAGGCGCCGCTGGCGACGCTGCTGCGCTACAACCTGGAGAAGCAGGGCTTCCGGGTGGACGAGGCGGCCGACGGGCAGGAGGCGCTGACCCGCATCGGCGAGGAGACGCCCGACCTGGTGCTGCTGGACTGGATGCTGCCGACGCTGTCGGGCATCGAGGTGTGCCGGCAGATCCGCCGCCGGCCGGAGACGCGCGACCTGCCGGTGATCATGCTGACGGCGCGGGCCGACGACCAGGACGCGGTGCGCGGGCTGAACACGGGCGCCGACGACTACATCACCAAGCCGTTCAACATGGATTCGCTGTTCGCCCGCATCCGCGCCCTGCTGCGCCGGTCGGGCGCGCCGGCGGCGAAGGGGACGCTGGCCTTCCACGACATCAGCATGGACCTGGCGGTGCATCGCGTGACCCGCAACGGGCGGCGCGTGCATCTGGGCCCGACGGAGTTCCGGCTGCTCGAGTTCTTCATGCAGCATCCGCGCCGGGTGTTCACGCGCGAGGAACTGCTGGACGCGGTGTGGGGCAGGGACATCCATGTCGAGCCGCGCACGGTGGACGTGCATATCCGCCGGCTGCGCAAGAGCATCAACGCCGAGGGCGAGCTGGACATCGTGCGCACGGTGCGGGCGGCGGGGTATGCGTTGGATACCGAGCAGGTCTGAGGCTACGTGGCGACGATGAACTGCCCAATACCAGCGTTGCGGTCGTAGGGCTGGACGCGGATTTCGACCGTGCGGCCGAGCGCGTTGAGCCATGCCGCAAGCCGGTCGATCGTGACGCTTTCCATGCGGCCGCGGAGAACCTTCGACAGCGTCGGCTGATCGGTTCCGCAGAGCCGCGCGGCATCGCGCTGCGTCAGCTTCCGCGCCCTGATCGTGTCGCTGATGGCGTCGATCAACGCACTCTTGACGCGAAGTTCGGCGGCTTCCGCGGGGGAGAAGCCGAGATCGGCGAAGACGTCGCCGCTGCCGGGCTCATGGGAAATGTCCGTCATTGCCTATTGCTCCGCATCCAGGGCCTGGGCGCGCCTTAGGCGTGCCGCGATCAAATCGGCGTCGGGCCTGGGCAGGCCGATGCCCGATTTCGACTTCTTGTTGAAGGCGTGCAGCACGTAGACTGCCTTGCGCAGCGTCACGACATAGATGACCCGGTAGGCATTCGTGTCGTAACGCTCACGGAGCTCAAGCACGCCGGTTCCGAATTGCGTGAGGGCCCTGGTGTCAAGCGGTTTCAGACCCTCCTGCACCTGCCTGAGCCGGAAGCCGAAGGAAACCTTAACCGGCACCGGCAGCAGCGATATGTCGTCCTTGCTGCTGCCGATCCACACGAGCGGCCGGGGCGTCACGGGATACGCTTGCCATCCAACTTTTCTGGGTGGATATTATGGGAAATTTACCATAATTGTCAAGCGCGCTGGTGGTCCCGCTACCTAAACCATGCCCCCCGCGCGATCGCGCTGACGACAACGATGCCGTAGATCACCAGCCCGACCGAAAGTGCCGCGAACACCGCGACCAGCGAGCCGGTGAGCGCCCAGGCGAGCCAGCCGCCGCCCACCGCGACGACGAGCCGGATCATGCCGCCGGCCAGGGGCCAGAACAGGCGGCCGGCGCCTTGCGAGGCGAAATAGAGCGACAGGCCGAGGCCGAAGAAGCCGTAGGTGGGGCCGACCAGGCGCAGATAGGCGGTGCCGGTGGCGAGCATCGCCGCGTCGGCCCCGAACAGGCCGAGCCAGGCGGCGGGCCAGATCGCGGCGGCGATGCCGATCGCCTCGCAGATTGCGAAGGCCATGCCACTGCCGATCAGGGCCACGCGCAGCGCCCGCTCGGGCTGGCCGGCGCCGATATTGGTGCCCACCAGCGCCACCAGCGGGGCGCCGAGGCCGAAGACCAGCGGGATCAGCAGGTATTCCAGCCGCGCGCCGGTGCCGTAGCCGGCCACGCCGTCCGGGCCGGCGGCGCTGCCGACCAGCGCGGTGGTCAGCGCCACCGTGAGCGTGGTCTGCAGCGTGCTGATCGCGCCCACCGCGCCCACCCGCAGGATGTCCTTGAAGAACGGCCAGCGGAGCCGCGTGCGGCGGAAGCGGACGATGCTGGCGCCGTAGACGATGTAGGCGAGCAGGATCGCGGCCGAGACCGCGGTGCTGGCCACCACCGCGATGCCGCCCCCCGCGATGCCGAGCGCGGGGATCGGGCCGAGGCCGAAGATCAGCAGCGGCGAGAGCGGCACCAGCAGCACCACGCCGGCGCAGACCGCGAGCGAGGGGACGAACATGTTGCCGGTGCCGCGCACCACGCTGGCCAGCGCGTTCATGCCCCAGACCAGCGGAATGCCGGCGAAGACGACGTTGGAATAGGCCAGCGCCGCGGCGAGCGAGCCGCCCTCGCCGCCCATGGCGCGGTAGAGCGGCGTGCCGAAGGCCAGCACCAGTGCGCCGACGGCGATGCCGAGGCCGAGGTTGATGACGACCGCGTGCCAGACCAGCGCGCCCGCGTCGTCGCGCCGTCCACCGCCGAGGGCGCGGGCGACCGCGGACGAGATGCCGCCGCCGAAGGCGCCGCCCGAGAGCATCTGCTGCATCATGAAGCCGGGGAAGACCAGGGCCATGCCGGCCAGCGCGTCGGTGCCCAGATGCGAGACCCACCAGGTCTCGATCAGCCCGGTCGCGGCCTGGGCGAGCATGACCAGGATGTTGGGCCAGGCGAGACGCAGCAGGGTGGGCACGATGGCGCCCTGGAGCAGGGCGCGGGTGCGCGGGCTCATCGAGGGCGCGGCGGCGGTGATGACCGCGGCGGGGGCGGTGGCGCTCACGGGGCGGGCTCCGGGTCGAGGATGAGGCAGGTGGTGCTGGCGGTGGCGCAGAGCCGGCCGGCGGCGTCGGTGGCGCGGGCCTCGGCGACCGCGGTGCGGCGGCCGGACTGGACGACGGTGCCGACCGCGGTGACGGTGCCCGAGCCGGGGGCGACGGCGCGCAGGTAGTTCACCTTGATCTCCAGCGTGGTGCAGCCGCGCCCGGCCTGCAGCGTCGTGAACACGGCGCAGGTCATCACGCTGTCGAGCAGCGTGGCCATGATGCCGCCATGCAGCGTGCCCATCGGGTTGGCATGGGCGGGCGCCGGATCGAGCGCCATGGTGACCGTGCCGGCTTCGACCGCGATCAGCCGCAGGCCGATCAGCGTTGCGGCGCCGGGCGGTGGGGAGGTGCCGTCGAGCATGGCGCGCATGGCATCAAGGCCCGAGGGGCGGTGCGGTGTGTCGTTCATGAGGCGTCCCAGGTGGTGCGCGGGGTGACGACGGCGTAGCCGGGGCCGTCGATGGGGCGGTTGGTGGCGGGATCGACCAGGACCGGGTCGATCTCCGCGCCGGTCTCGGTGTTGACGATGCGTGCGCCGCCGCCCTCGGGCGGGAAATGGCGGTTGCCCCAGGCGAACATGGCCAGCAGGACGGGGCGGAAGTCGCGGCCGCGCGGGGTGAGCACGTATTCGTCGCGCGGCGGGTGGTCGCTGTAGCGTTGGCGATGGAGCAGGCCGGCCTCGACCAGGCCGGCGAGGCGCTTGGTCAGGATGCCGGGGGCGATGCCGAGGCTGTCCTGGAACTGCTCGAACCGGGTCGAGCCGCGCAGCGCGTCGCGCAGGATCAGCATGGTCCACCACTCGCCCACGTGCTCGAGGCCGCGGGCGATGGGGCAGGTCATGCCGGAGAAGCTCTTGCGCTGGACCATGGCGGGGCTCGCAGGGTGGCTACTGTAATAGTAGTTAGTCGGCGCGAGCGTTCCGTCAAGGCTGGACTGATCGCCGTGCGCGCAGGCGGCCCTTCCGGGTGGGGGGTGGCCGGCTAGGCTGGGTGCCGCAGGGAGCAACCGCCATGGACATCACCGCCGCCAGCCATCCGCGCCTGGGCAGGCCGCATCGCAGGCGGGCGCTACGCTTCCTGCGCCACGCGGCGGTGGGGGAGTGGCGGCTGAAGGTCTACGGCATCGCGCCGCTGGACGTCGCGGTGCGCGAGTCGCTGGTGGCGGCGACGCTGGCGCGCGCGGCGGAGGTGCTGCCGCGTCCGGCGGTCTCGGCCGATCGCTACGGCGTCGGGTTCATCATCGCGCATGATGCGCCGGCGATCGCCATCGGGCTGATCTACTGGTGGCAGGACGAGAACGAGCTGCACCAGCGCTCCTTCGTCGGCCCGCATGCCGATCCCGCCGCCATCGCCAAGTTGCCGGACCCGGCGGCGGGCTGCGTGTGGGAGCTCGGCATCATCGATTTCGAGCGGCGGATGTGGCTGGAGGACGTGCTGGCCAATCCCGCTGGGCCGGATGTGGCCGGCTACATGGACCGCCGGCACGAGGAAGATCTGTAGGGCGGGGGTCACCGGGCGCGTTGCCAATCGGGCGATGGCCGGGCTGTTGCCACCCCTCCCCCGTCCCCTCCCACAAGGGGAGGGGAGAGAGATCGGAGATTCAAGGACTTGGCGTAGTCGCGCCGTCAGTAGACCACGACGCTCCTGATGCTCTCGCCCTTGCGCATCAGCTCGAAGCCGTCGTTGATCTTCTCGAACGGCAGGACGTGGGTGATCAGGTCGTCGATGTTGATCCGGCCGTCCATGTACCAGTCCACGATGCGGGGGACGTCGGTGCGGCCGCGGGCGCCGCCGAAGGCGGTGCCCATCCAGGTGCGGCCGGTGACGAGCTGGAACGGGCGGGTGCTGATCTCCTGGCCCGCGCCGGCGACGCCGATGATGATCGACTTGCCCCAGCCGCGATGGGCGCATTCCAGCGCCTGGCGCATCAGCTTGGTGTTGCCGACGCATTCGAAGCTGTAATCGGCGCCGCCCTTGGTCAGGTTCACCAGATAGGGGACGAGGTCGCCCTCCACCTCGGTCGGGTTGACGAAATCGGTCATGCCGAATTTCTCGGCCATCGCCTTGCGGCCGGGGTTGATGTCCACGCCGACGATCTGCTCGGCGCCCACCATGCGCAGGCCCTGGATCACGTTCAGGCCGATGCCGCCGAGGCCGAACACCACGGCGCGGCAGCCGGCCTCGGCCTTGGCGGTGTTCATCACCGCGCCGATGCCGGTGGTGACGCCGCAGCCGATGTAGCAGACCTTCTCGAACGGCGCGTCGGGGCGGATCTTGGCCAGCGCGATCTCCGGCAGGACCGTGTGGTTGGCGAAGGTGGAGGTGCCCATGTAGTGGTAGACGGGCGCCCCGTCGCAGGAGAAGCGGCTGGTGCCGTCGGGCATCACGCCCTTGCCCTGGGTGGCGCGGATGGCGACGCAGAGATTGGTCTTGCGGCTCAGGCAGTATTCGCACTGCCGGCATTCCGGCGTGTAGAGCGGGATGACGTGGTCGCCCTTCCTGAGGCTGGTGACGCCCTTGCCCACGTCCACCACCACGCCGGCGCCCTCATGGCCGAGGATGGCGGGGAAGATGCCCTCGGGGTCGGCGCCGGAGAGGGTGAACTCGTCGGTGTGGCAGATGCCGGTGGCCTTGACCTCGACCAGCACCTCGCCCTCGCGCGGGCCGTCGAGGTCCACGGTTTCCAGGCTCAGCGGGGCGCCGGCCTTGCGGGCCACGGCGGCACGGGTCTTCATCGCGTCGTCTCCTCCATCTCCGGTGGGGCCATGGTGCGTGCGGAACGCGGCCGGATCAACCGCACGCATTTCATCATCACCGAGGGCAGGGCCTCTTTTTCGACCTGCGCCGCGGGGATGAGAAAGCCGGGCGCGGCGATGGCCGGCACGGTGGCGGCATGGACGGCGAGGTGCAGCTCGAAATGGGTGAATCCGTGACGCACCTCGCCGATGCGGCGCCAGGCGGCCGGCATCGGGGCGTGGGCCAGGGCTTCGGCATCGGCCCAGGGTTCGGCGCGCCAGGGGGTGCCGGGCAACTCGGTCATGCCGCCGAGCAGCCCCTCCGGCGGGCGCAGGCGCAGCAGCACGCGGCCCACATGGTGCCGGCCAGCCAGAACTGGGCCCCGTGGCGCAGCGGGCGTTCGGGCTTGGGCGACTTGCGCGGCAACTCGGCAGCAATGCCTGGCGGCGCCCGGCGCAATCGTCGCGCACAGCGCGCAGGCGGGCCGGGGCGTGCAGATGGTGGCGCCGAGGTCGAACAGCGCCTGGGCGAGGTCGGACGGGCGGGGGCCGGCGAGGCGGGCGGCGGCTTCGGCGACCAGGGGCTTGGCGGCGGGCAGGGGCGTGGTGATGGCGTGGACGCGGGTCATCACCCGCTCGACGTTGCCGTCCACCGGGATGACCGGGATGCCGAAGGCGATGGCGCCGATGGCGGCGGCCGTGTAGGGGCCGATGCCGGGCAGGGCGCGCAGGCCCTCGATCGTGCGGGGAAAGCCGCCCAGCGCGGCGACCGCCCTGGCGCAGGCGTGCAGGTTGCGGGCGCGGGCGTAGTAGCCGAGGCCGGCCCAGTTGCGCATCACCTCCCCCTCCTCGGCGGCGGCCAGGGCGCCGACATCGGGGAAGCGGGTGAGGAATTTCTCATAGTAGGGTATGACGGCGGCAACGGTGGTCTGCTGCAGCATGATCTCGCTGAGCCAGACCCGGTATGGATCGGCCTGCTCCCCCGGCAGGGCCCGCCAGGGCATCCGGCGGCGGTGGCGGTCGTACCATTCGAGCAGGGCTGCGGCGGAGGGCATGGGTGCGTATGGCGGGCGAGGGCGAGGACGACAAGCGGCACGTATACGGCCCCCGCCAGCTCAGCGCGCTGGTGCCGGCGCTGGTGCGTCCGGCCTTCCGCAACCGCGCCCCGGCCACGGCGCAGGTGCTCGCCGACTGGGAGGCGATCGTCGGCCCCGCGATCGCCGCCGTCACGACCCCGCGCAAGCTGTTCGCCGGTGCGCTGGCGATCGCCTGCACCGGCCCGATGGCCCTGGAATTGCAGCATCTGAGCGAGCAGCTGATGGCCCGCATCAACGCCCATCTCGGCCGCGTCGCCGTCACCCGGCTGCGCTTCATCCAGGAGCACCTGACCCCGCCCATCCTGCCCAAGCCGCGCCCGCGCGCGGTTGCCGCCGCCCGCAAGGCGGTGGCGGGAATCGACGACCCCGCGCTTCATGAGGCGCTGGAACGGCTTGGCCAATCCGTGCTGGCGCGCCGCTAGTGTCCCGATTCCGAAGTTCGTTGCCACGTGCAGTGGTCGGAATCGGGACACTGGCTCTTTGTTTTCAGTGTCCTGTTCACCCCTACGTCCGCCATGAAGGATGGCGAACTTCGGGGACAGGACACTAGCGTGCTCTCGGCAAGACGCAAACCGCTCGTGGTTTGCTTTGGCTGCAACCACCAGATATAGAGGTTTCCATGCTTATTTCGCGCCGCATACTACTAGCCGTTGGGGGTGCTACGATTGCGGCGCCGCGTCTGGCGCGGGCCCAGTCGAGCCTGGAGGCGCGGATGGCGGAGCGCAGCATCGGCAAGCCCGACGCGCCGGTGGTGGTGACCGAGTGGTTCTCGCTGACCTGCCCGCACTGCGCCGCCTTCCACCGCGACAGCCTGCCGCGGATCAGGACCGAGCTGCTGGAGACCGGGAAGTGCCGCCTGGTGTTCCGCGACTTCCCGCTGGACCGTGCCGCGCTCTACGCCGCGATGGTTTCCCGCGCGCTGCCGGCGGAGCGCTACGAGCCGTTCATCTCGGCGCTGTTCGCCTCCCAGGACCGCTTGGCCTTCAACCGGCAGGCCAACCCGGTGGAGGAGCTGGCCAAGCTCGCCGCACTGGCCGGGATGAGCCGCGACACGTTCAACGCCGTGGTCGCCGACCAGGCGTTCAGCGCGGCGATCCTCAAGGGGCAGGAGGAGGCCGACAAGACCTATAAGGTCGACTCGACTCCGAGCTTCATCTTCAACGGCCCGAAGGCGAAGAACCGCAAGGAGGCGGGGGGGCGCACGCCGGACGATTTCGCCAAGCTGGTGGCGGACGCCAGCTGACAACCTGACGAGGGTGCCGAATTGCCGATCAGCTTCAGCCGCCTGCGCATCGCCGGGTTCAAGAGCTTCGCCGAGCCCGCGCAGGTGGACATCCGGCCGGGGCTGACCGGCATCGTCGGGCCCAATGGCTGCGGCAAGTCCAACGTGGTGGAGGCGCTGCGCTGGGCAATGGGCGAGAATTCGGCCCGCGCGATGCGCGGCGGCGAGATGGACGACGTGATCTTCGCCGGGACCGCGGCGCGGCCATCGCGCAACCTGGCCGAGGTGACGCTGTTCCTGGACGATGCGCGCGGGGCGCTGCCGCCGCCGCACCACGAGGCGCCGGAGATCGAGGTGAGCCGCCGCATCGAGCGCGGCAACGGCAGCGCCTATCGCGTGAACGGCAAGGAGGCGCGGGCGCGCGACGTGCAGACGCTGTTCGCCGACCTCGCGACCGGGGCGCACTCGTCCGGCATGGTCAGCCAGGGGCGGGTGGCCGGCATCGTCAATGCCAAGCCCGATGACCGGCGGATGATCCTGGAGGAGGCGGCGGGGATCACCGGGCTGCACGCGCGGCGGCACGAGGCGGAGCTGAAGCTGCGGGCGGCGGAGGCCAATCTGGGGCGCGCCGAGGACCTGCGCGGGCAGCTGGAGATCCAGCTCGAGAGCCTGAAGCGGCAGGCGCGGCAGGCCAACCGGTATCGCAACATCTCCGGGATGATCCGGGCGGCCGAGGCGGAGCTGCTGGCGGTGCAGCGGGCGCGGGCCGAGGCGGCGCGCCAGGCGGCGCAGGCGGCGCTGCACGCGGCCAACGCTGCCGTCGCGGAGGCCACCGCGACCGCCGCCGCCACCGCCGCGGCCGCGGCCGATCGTGCCGCCGACCTGCCGCGGCTGCGCGGGGCCGAGGGCGGGGCCCGCACGGCGCTGGAGCGCCATCGCCTGGGCCTGGAGCAGACCGCAGCCGAGGAGGCACGTGCCCGCGCGGCGTTGCAGGCGGCCGAGCAGCGGCTGGCCCAGCTGCGCACCGACCTGACCCATGCGGAGCAGTTGCAGCGCGACGCCGCCGCCTCGCTCGACCGGATGGCCGGCGAGGAATCCCGGCTCGACACCGAGGACGCGCAGCACCCGCCACGCTTCGCCGCCGCCGAGGCGGCGGTGGCCGAGACCGCGGATGCGGTGGGGGGCGCCGAGCGGGCAGCCAATGCGGCAACCGAGCGCGCCGCCGACATCGCTGCACGCCACCGCGCGTTGTCCGAGGCGCTGGCGCAGGCCGGGCAGCGGGTGCGCCGATTGGCCGAGCAGGCGGCGAAGCTGGCGGAGGAGCAGGGGCGGCTGAACGCGCAGCGCGTCGATCCGGCGCGGCTGGAGGCGGCCGCGCACGATGAACAGGCGGCCGACGTCGCGGCCGCGCAGGCGCGTGCCGCGCAGGACGAGGCCGAGCAGGCGCGTGCTGCCGCGCTCGCTGCCGCCCAGCGCAGCCGCAATGCCGCGCAGGAATCCGCCGCCGCCGCCCGCGCCGCTGCCCAGCGCACGGCCGAGCAGGCGCGCAGCGCTGCCCGTGCCGCCGGCGAGCAGGCCCGTGCCGCCGCCGCGGCGACACTTGCCGCCGCTCGGGAGGCCGCGGCCGCCGCCGAGACGGACCGCGCCCGCCTCGCCGCCGAGGCCACCGCGCTGGCCGAGGTGCTGGCGGTGAAGGATGGCGAGGCCTGGCCGCGCATGGTGGACCAGCTGGCCGTGCCCGCCGGGCTGGAAGCGGCCCTTGGCGCCGCTTTGGGCGAGGAGCTCGACTCGGCGGCCGACGAATCCGCCGCCCGCCACTGGCGCGCCCTGCCGCCGCTGGCCGAGCCGAGCCCTCTGCCGGAGGGGGCGACGCCCTTCTCCACGCTGGTCGAGGCGCCGGCGCTGCTGGGCCGCGCGCTGTCGCAGATCGGGCTGTGCGAGGATGGCGCGCCGCTTCAGGCCGCGCTCGCGCCGGGGCAGATGCTGGTCTCCCGTGCCGGTGCGGTCTGGCGCTGGGACGGCTACACGATCCAGCCCGGCACGCCGACCGCCGCCGCCGTGCGGCTTCAGCAGCGCAACCGGCTGGCGGGCCTGCGTGATCGCCTCGCCGGGCTGACGGAGGCGGCCGAACGCACCGCGGCTGCCCGCCGCGCCGCCGAGGAGGACGACCGCCGCATCCGCGCCGAGACGCAGGCCGCCGAGCAGCAGGCGCGCGCCGCCGCCGACGCGGCCGAG
>JBGAIK010000069.1:0-18879 GCA_044225615.1 Acetobacteraceae bacterium
CCTGCCCTCGCGCGGGACCTCGCCCACGCAGGGGCTGCCCCCCGGCCCCCGGCTGTGCTTTGATCCACCCGATCCAGCCAGGAGGGAACACCATGACCATCCCCCGCCGCGCGGCGCTCGCCGGCCTGCTCGCCGCCCCCGCCATCCTGCGCGCCGGCCGCGCCCATGCCGCCCGCACCCTCAAGATCAGCCACCAGTTCCCCGGCGGCACCATCGACCAGGGCGATTTCCGCGACCGCCTCGTCCGCCGCTTCGCCGCCGAGGTCACCAGGCGCACCAACGGCGAGCTCGCCTTCGAGATCTATCCCGGCTCCTCGCTGATGAAGACCGTCGCCCAGTTCTCCGCCGTCCGCCGCGGCGCGCTCGACCTCAGCCTCTACCCGCTCGCCTATGCCGGCGGCGAGGTGCCGGAAGTGAACATCGGCCTCATGCCCGCCCTCGTCACCAGCTACGCCCAGGGCCTCGCCTGGAAGCAGGCCGAGGTCGGCAGGCAGCTCACCGACGTGCTCGACAAGCGCGGCGTCAGGATCCTCACCTGGGTCTGGCAGGCCGGCGGCTGCGCCAGCCGCGCCGGCGCCGTGGTCAGCCCGGACGACGTGAAGGGCCTCAAGATCCGCGGCGGCTCGCGCGAGATGGACCTGATGCTCAGGCAGGCCGGCGGCATCATCTCCTCGGTGCCGTCCGACGAGATCTACGCCGCCATGCAGACCGGCTCGCTCGATGCCGCCGTCACCTCCTCGACCAGCCTGATCAGCTTCCGCCTGCAGGAAATCAGCAAGGCCGTCACCTCCGGCCGCCAGGGCAGCTTCTGGTTCATGCTGGAACCCCTGATCATGTCCAAGTCCATCCTCGAATCGCTGCCCGCCGACCAGCAGAAGGTCATCGCCGAGGTCGGCACCTCGCTCGAAGCCTTCGGCCTCGCCGAGGCGCAGAAGGATGACGAGGCGCTCGCCGCCATCTACGGCAAGGCCAACGTCAAGGTCGCCGATTTCGGCGCCGCCGCCCTGGCGAAATGGCGCGCCATCGCCGAGGAAACCGCCTGGAAGGACTTCGCCGCGCGAAACGCCTCCTGCGCCGGCCTCCTCAAGCTCGCCCAATCCGTAAGCGCATGAGGGCGCCGGTCCGCCACTGCTCCCTCTCCCGCGTGCGGGAGAGGGCCGGGGTGAGGGTGGGCGCCACAACTGCGCGCCCGCCCGCATGACCCACGGCATCGACGCCGCCGCCCAGGCCGGCCCCCCACCCCCCGACATCCCCCGCACGGGCCCCCTCGGCGCCATCCAGTCCGTCGTCAGCGCGCTCAACGATGTCATGGCCGTGCTCTCCGCGCTGGCCATCGGCGCCGCCGGCTGCGTCCTCACCTGGGAAGTCGCCGGCCGCTACTTCCTGCACATCCCCAGCGACTGGCAGGACGAGCTTTCCGCCATCCTGCTGATCGGCGCCACCTTCGCCTCCGCCGCCTGGACGCAGGCGCGCCGCGGCCATGTCGCCATCGACGCCCTGGCGGAGATCCTGCCCCCGGCCGCGGACCGCATCCGCCGCCGCCTGGCCGACCTCGCCGCCTGCGTCTTCTGCGCCTATTTCGCCTGGAAATGCGCCGAGATGCTGCACGAGGCCTGGGTGGACGGGCAGACCACCCCCTCGGCCTGGGGTTCGCCGCTCTGGGTCCCCTATGGCTGCATGACCGCCGGCATGGCCCTGCTCGCCCTCCAGCAGGCGCTCCAGGTGCTCGGGCCGAAACGCGCATGACCACGCTGCAGATCGGCCTGCTCTACGGCGGCGCCACCATCGCCGCCCTGTTCTCCGGCATCCCCATCGCCTTCGCCCTCGGCGCGGTCGCGGTGGTGTTCATGATGATCTTCATGCCCGCCGCCTCGGTCGATACCATCGCGCAGAACGTCTACGAGGAGCTGGCCAGCATCACCCTGCTGACCATCCCGCTGTTCATCCTCAAGGGCGCGGCCATCGGCAAGTCGCGCGCCGGCAAGGACCTCTACGACGCTTTGCACACCTGGCTGCACCGCATACCCGGCGGATTGGGCGTCGCCGTCGTGCTCGCCTGCGGCCTGTTCGCCGCCATGGCCGGCTCCAGCCCCGCCACCTGCTCGGCGATCGGCTCGTCGGGCATCCCCGAGATGCGCAAGCGCGGCTACTCGCCCGGCTTCGCCGCCGGCCTCGTCGCCGCCGGCGGCACGCTCGGCATCCTGCTGCCGCCCTCGATCGTGCTGATCCTCTACGCGGTGCGCGCCGAACTCTCGCTCGGCCGCCTGTTCCTCGCCGGCATCGGCCCCGGCGTGCTGCTGGTGGTGCTGTTCTCGGGCTACGCCATGGTCCGCTGGCGCACCGAATACCGCCGCGCCGCGCCCGCCGACGAGATCCGCCGCGCCGAGCATTTCACCCTGCGCGAGAAGCTGGTCGCGCTGCCCCGCGTGCTGCCCTTCCTGGTGCTGCTGACCGGCGTGATGTTCGCCCTCTACAGCGGCCTCGCCACCCCGTCCGAGACCGCCGGCCTCGGCGCGGTGCTGGCCATGCTGCTGATCGCCGTCGTCTACGGCGCCTGGCGCATCGCCGACCTCAAGCCGATCTTCGCCGGCACGCTCGGCGAAAGCGGCATGCTGCTGATGATCATCGGCATGTCGCTGCTCTACAGCTACGTGATGAGCTACCTGCACATCAGCCAGGGTGCGGCCGCCTGGATCGTCTCGCTGCATCTGTCCAAATGGCTGCTGCTCACCGCCATCCTGCTGCTGGTCGTCGTGCTCGGCTTCTTCCTCCCCCCGGTCAGCATCATCCTGATGACGGCGCCGATCATCCTGCCGCCCTTGCGTGCCGCCGGCTTCGACCTGATCTGGTTCGGCATCGTCATGGTGGTGGTGATGGAGATGGGCCTGATCCACCCGCCGGTCGGCCTCAACATCTTCGTGCTGAACCGCATCGCCCCCGATATCGGCCTCGGCGCCATCATCTGGGGCACGCTGCCCTTCGTCGGGCTGATGGCGGCCGCGGTGGTGATCCTGTCGCTGTTCCCGGGCATCGCCATGTGGCTGCCGAACCTGGTGTACGGCTAGGCAAGTGTGGACAGGCCGGGTGCCCGCCCCCGGTGGCGCCTCCCCACGGCGCCCCCCCGGTCGTGAAGCGGTGCGGCGCTACAGCCGGTTGAGGCCGATGATGCCCTCGATGTCGTCCTGGCCGGCGACGATGCGCTTGCCGATCAGGTCGCGCAGCGTCTCGCTCGCCCCGCCGCCCAGCGTGCCGTAGCGCGCGCCGCGATACAGGCGGGAGACCGGGAAGGCGTCGGTGAAGCCGTAGCCGCCATGCATCTGCACCGCGTCCGACGTCACCTTCAGCGCCATCTCGTTGCAGAACACCTTGGCGGTCGCGGCAAGGAACGGGTCGGGGAACGGGTTGGCCGAGGCGCAGGCGCGGTAGAGCAGGCCGCGCGCCGCCTCGATCTGCATGTACATGTCGGCGAGCTTCCATTGCTGGCCCTGGAAGTCGGCGATGCGCCTGCCGAACACGGTGCGCTCGCGGGTGTATTTCACCGCCTCGTCGAACGCCCCCTCGGCGAGCCCCAGCGAGATCGCCGGGTTCAGGCAGCGCTGGGTGTTGAAGGCGTTCAGCAGCTTGCGGAACCCGTCCTCGCGGATGGCCAGGTTCTCCAGCGGCAGGTCGCAATCCGCGAAGCGGATCTCGGCCAGGTTCTCGCCGCCCATGGTGTGGTAGCGGGCGGCGACCGAGAAGCCGGGCGTGTCGCGCTCCACCAGCACGCAGCCGATGCCCTCGCGGCCCGGCTTGCGGTCGATCCGGGCGAAGACGACGAACGCCGCCGCCTCGTCGGCGCGGCTGATCAGCGTCTTGGTGCCGTTCAGGATCACCCGGTCGCCCCGCACCTCGGCCGCGGTGCGATAGGCGGCGACGTCGGTGCCGGCATCGGGCTCGGTCATGCAGATGGCGAGGATCGCATCGCCCGAAACCACGCGCGGCAGGATGCGCCGGCGGAAGGCGTCCGGCGCGTAGTGGGTCAGGATGCGGGTCTGCACGCCCACCTCGCCCAGCACCGCCATCGCGGTCGGGTAGCAGACCTTGGCGATCTCCTCGAGCACCAGCGCGGTGTCGAAGACCGGCAGGCCGAGCCCGCCATACTCCTCCGGCACCGCCATGCCCAGCACGCCGAGCTGGGCCAGGTCGCGGATGTTCTCCCACGGGAAGGTGCCGTCGAGCCAACGCCCGGCACGCGCACGGAAGCGATCCTGCGCCAGGGCCCTGACGCTCTGGATCATCGCGCGCTGCTGGTCGCTGAGCACCGGGATCATGGCGTCCGCCCGCCGGGGCCTCTGCCTAAGAATTCTTCCGCATCAGATGTGCGTTGACGCAGTTCGTCAGGTGGTTGTCGCGCAGGAAGTACAGCACCACCTCGGCTGCCTTGCGCCTTATGTCGATATTGGCCGGCGGCGAGAAGAACGCCGCATGCGGGGTCAGGATCAGCCGGTCCCTGATCCACGCCTCGCCCGCCTGCAGCGCCTGGAACAGCCTGTGCAGCGGCGTCGGCGGCTCCGACGGCAGCACGTCGAGCGCCGCGCCGGCGATGCGGTTCTCCTTCAGCGCGTCGTGCAGCGCGTCGAGGTCCACCAGCGGGCCGCGCGCGGTGTTGACCAGGATCAGGTTGTCCTTCGCGTGGCGCAGGCTCTCCGCGTTGACGATGTGCCGCGACGAGGGCGAGGACGGCGCGTGCAGGCTGATCGTGTCGGAGGCTTCCATCAGCTCCGCCATCGACCGCGCACGGCGATAGCCGACGCCGAGCTCGACCCCGTTGGGCAGCTCCGGATCATAGAACATGATGTCCATGTCGAAGCCCTTGGCGCGGCGGGCGGCGGCCATGCCGATGCGGCCGAGGCCGACGATGCCGAAGGTCTGGCCCCGCAGGCGGCGCATCAGCGGCGCACCGGGGGCCCAGCCCCAGTTGCCGACCGGGTCGGCGGCCAGCCGCGTCGCGTAGTAATGGGTGCCCCGCGCCAGCGTCAGCATCAGCGTCACCGCATGGTCGGCGACCTCGGAGGTGCCGTAGTCGGGCACGTTGCAGACCGGCACGCCGCGCGCACCCCAGGCCACGCTGTCCAGGTTGTCGTAGCCCACGCCCATCCGCACGATGATCTTGCAGTTGGGATACTGGTCGACCGGGCCGACATCGTGGTTGGCGGAGCCCGCGATGATGCCGTCGGCGGCGCGCTTCTCGGCCTCGGGCGGCTCCTCGCCGACCAGGTAGCTGGTGACGGTGAAGCCGTCGCCAAAGGTCTTCCTCTCCAGCCCGTCGGGCGAGGCCGGGTAGTTCATGTAGAGGATGTTCATCTCAGGACTCCTTCACCACACCGATCGTCGCACCCATCTTGACCACCTGTCCCACCGTCTTGACCACCTGGGCCACGATGCCGTCGGCCGGGGCCTCGATTTCCACCACCGCCTTGTCGGTCTCGATCTCGGCGACGAGGTCGCCCTTCTTCACTTTGGCACCGTCATCGACGGTCCAGCGCACCAGCTTGCCGGAATCCACCGTCAGGTCGCCGAACGGCATGTTGATCAGGGCGCCCTTGAGCGTGCCGAGATTGGTGGGCGGGGCGGCGGGTGCGGCTGCCGCGACCGGCATGGCGGGCGGCACCTCCACCGGCGCCTGGATGCCGTCGGGCCGGCCCTTCCAGCGCCAGGGCGGCGTGGCGGTGCCGGACAGCACTTCCTTCACCCGGGTCACCACCTTGTCGGCGCTGACCAGCATGGCGCGTTCCAGCGCCGGGCCGAACGGGTGCGTCACCGGGGCGGTATGCAGGCGGGCGACGGGCGCGTCGAGCTGGTCGAAGGCGATCTCGTTCATCGCCTGGCCGAGCTCGGCGCCGACGCCCATCATCGGCCAGCCTTCGTCCACCACCAGCAGATGGTGGGTCTTGGACACGCTTTCGGCCACCGTATCGACATCCAGCGGCTGGATCGTGCGCAGGTCGATCACCTCGGCCTCGATGCCCTCGGCGGCAAGCTTCTCGGCGGCTTCGAGCGATCGCTGCACCATCTGGCCGCTGGCGGCGATGGTGATGTGCGTCCCGGCACGGGCGATGCGGGCCAGGCCGAACGGCACGTAGTGGTCGCCCTCCGGCACCGGCCCCTTGGACGCGAACAGCGCCTTGGTCTCCAGCATCAGCACGGGATCGCCGGCGCGCAGCGCGGTCTTCATCAAACCCTTGGCATCGGCCGGGGTGGAGGGCATGCAGACGATCAGGCCGGGAATATGCGCCCAGATCGGGTGGTAGGTGCCGGAATGGTGCGGGCCGGTGCTGCGCACCGTGCCGGCGCCGACGCGCAGCACCATGGGCGCATTCATCTGCCCGTTGCTCATGTAGCGCAGCTTGGCGGCCTGGAGCGCGATCTGGCCCGCGGCCTCGAACAGGAAATCGGCGAACATCAGGTCGGCAATGACGCGGCAGCCGGTGGCCGAGGCGCCGATCGCGGCCCCGGTGAAGCCCTGCTCGCTGATCGGCATGTCCACCACGCGGTCGGCGCCGAATTCCTGGTACAGCCCCTTGGTATGGGCGAACGTGCCGCCGCGCTCGCCGGTGCCCTCGCCGAAATACATCACGTGGGGATTGGCCCGCATCTCCTCGGCGATGCCGTCGCGCACCGCGTCGAGCCAGGAGGTCTCCTTCGTGCGCGTGCTGGTGATGCGCCGCATCGCCTCGGGCGGGTTCAGCGGGTCGGCATAGGTGTGCATGAACACGGTGGAGCCGTCAGGCTCGGACGACGCACGGGCGAAATCGACGCTTTCCTGCACCACGTCGTCGATGCGCTTCTCGATCTCGCCCAGCACGCCTTCGGTGGCGATGCCGAACTCGTCCTTCAGCCGGGCGCGGAAGGTGGTGACCGGGCAGCGCCTGGCCCAGTCATCGACCTCCGTTTGCGTGCGGTAGCTGCCGGTGACCGGGTCGCCCTCGTGATGGCCCACGGTGCGGTAGGTCTTGGCCTCGATCAGCGTCGGGCCGCCTCCGGCGCGGGCGCGATCGACGGCTTCCTTCACCGCGGCCCACATGGCCACCACGTCGTTGCCGTCCACCGCGACACCCGGGATGCCGTAGGCGGCGGCACGGGTCGCGACCTCGGGGTTCAGGGTGACGGTGCTGAGCGGGGTGGCGGTGGCATAGAGGTTGTTCTCGCAGACGAACACCACCGGCGCCTTCATGAAGCCGGCGATGTTCAGCGATTCGTGGAACCCGCCATGGTTGGTGGCGCCGTCGCCGAAGAAGGCCACGCCCACGTCGCCGGTGCCGCGCAGCTTGGCGCTGATGCCCGCGCCGAGCGCGTGCGAGGCGCCGGAGGCGACCACGCCGTTGGTGCCGAACAGGCCGGAGGCGCGGTCATACAGATGCATGGTGCCGCCGCGGCCGCCGACCACGCCGCCGCCCTTGCCGTAGAGCTCGGCCATCAGCGCCTTGGGGTCCATGCCCTTGGCCAGCGCGTGGCCGTGGCCGCGATGGGTGGAGGTGATCCAGTCGGCCGGGCGCAGATGGGCGCAGACGCCGGTGGCCACCGCCTCCTCGCCGATATAGAGATGCAGGAAGCCGGGCGTCTCGCCGGTGCGGCAGGCGATCTGGGCGGCCTGCTCGAAGCGGCGCAGCAGCACCATCTGCTCATACAGGTGCAGCATCTCCTCGGCGGTAAGGCCGGGTGGCAAGGGAGGATTGTTCGCACCCGCGGGTGCCGCGGCTTTCCTGGCCATCGTTTCGTCTCCCGGCGTCGGAGCGGCTCCGACAAAGATTATAATAGCTTGAAGCTACCGAGGACGCGGCCCGCCCGCAAGTGGACGCGCGCCGCGGCACGGGCTATGCGCGGGGCTCGTCCCGGGGGAACCGCCATGCACGCCAACGACGCCGTCTATCCCAGCCTGAAGGACAAGGCGGTGCTGGTCACCGGGGGTGCGACCGGCATCGGCGCGGCCCATGTCGGTCATTTCGCCGCCCAGGGCGCGCGGGTTGCGTTCATCGACATCCAGGATGCGCCGGCCCAGGCGCTGTGCGACGCCATCGCCGCCAAGGGCCAGCCGCGGCCGCTGTTCCTGAACTGCGACCTGCGCGACATCCCTGCGTTCCAGGCCACCATCGCCCATGCGGCGGATCGGCTCGGCCCGTTCGGCGTGCTGGTCAACAACGCCGCCCATGACGAGCGGCACGACTGGAAGACGGTGACGCCCGAATACTGGGAAGACCGCCTCGCGGTGAACCTGCGCCACCAGTTCTTCGCCATCCAGTCCGTCGCGCCGATGATGCAGCAGGCCGGCGGCGGCGCGATCGTCAATTTCGGCTCGATCTCCTGGCATCTCGCCATGGGCGGCATGCCCGCCTACACCACCGCCAAGGCCGGCATCGAGGGGCTGACCCGCTCCTTCGCCAAGGATCTAGGGCCGGACAACATCCGGGTGAACTGTGTGATCCCCGGCTGGATCCTGACCGAGCGGCAGAAGACGCTGTGGCTGACGCCGGAGGCGGAGAAATCGACGCTGGCCGCGCAATGCCTCAAGCGCATGCTGGTGCCCGACGACGTCGCCCGGCTGGTGCTGTGGCTGGCCGCGGACGACAGCCGGATGTGCACCAGCCAGCTGTTCACCGTCGATGGCGGCTGGTGGTAAGGTCGCGTCCGTACTGATCCTCCAGCCGCTCGATGTCGTCCTCGGCCAGGATCGGGCCGGTCTGGACCTCGATGAATACCATGTCCTCGGCGCCGCGATTGGCGGCGCGGTGGATTTCGCCGGTGGCGATGCGCACGCTGTCGCCCGCGGGCGCGGCGAAGATGCGGGTGCCGAGCGTGACCTCGGCCCGGCCCGCCACCACCGTCCATACCTCCGCCCGGTGGCGGTGGCGCTGCAGCGACAGCACGCCGCCCGGCACGACACTGATGCGCTTCACCGCGTAGCCGGGGCCGACATCGAGCACCGTCCACTCGCCCCAGGGCCGCGTGTCGTGCTCGCCCGGGGTGTAGCCCTTGCCTGCCATCGCCTCTTCCTTCCCCTGCCGCAAAGGCAGCATGCTGGCCCGCCGGCGCGCCGGGCAAGCGGGAGATGCGGATGATCCTGGTCTTCGAGCTGAACTGGGCCGGCACCGTCCATGCGCCGGGCAACGCGGCGACCATCCAGGTGATCGCCCGTGCCTGCCCCGACCACGCCGTGCGCGTCCATGCCGAGCCGGGCCATCTGGCCGAACTGCGCAAGGACGCGGCGCTGGCCGCGTTGCCCGGCATCACGCACCACCCGGTCACGATCCATCCCGCGTTCCAGGGCCGCCCCGGCATTGTCTCCTGGGCGCGGTTCCGGCACGAATTCGCCACCATCCGTGCCGCGCTGCGCCAGGTGCCGAAGGGCGAGCCGTGCCTGGTGATGGCCATCTCCACCACCTGCACCGGCATCTTCGCCGCCGCGCTGGCCGCGTCGCTGCGGCCGCGCACCGCGGTGCAGATCGGGCTGCACGGGGACCTCAACGACCTGACCGGCGCGCGCTCCCGCCATCCGCTGCGCCGCGCCCTCGACCTTGCCGCCGCCATGCGCCGGCCCTGGCGGAACCTGCGCTTCCTGGTGCTGGAACAGGCGATCAGGAGCGAGCTGGCGGCGATCGCGCCCGCGGCGGCGGCGCGCACCGACGTGCTGCCGCTGCCGATCAATCTTGCCGAGATCCCGGACCAGGCTTGCGCCCTCGCGCCGCCGGTGCGCATCGGCTTCGTCGGGCAGGCGACGGCGGCCAAGGGGATCGGCGAATTCCTCGCCATCGCCACGGCCATGAAGGCGCGCCACGGCGATCGGGTCGCCTTCCACGTCATCGGCCGCGCCCAGCCGGGCCTGAAGCTGCCCGACAGCTCGGCGCTGGCCGAGCCGATCTCCACCGACTATCTCGCGCGCGACGCGTTCACCCGCCGCCTCGCCGCGCTGCACTATGTCTGCCTGCCGCTGACCGGCGGCTACTACCGGCTTGCGGCCAGCGGGGCGCTGATCGACGCGGTGACCTGGCTGAAGCCGGTGATCACCGGGCCGGCGCCGATCGCGGCCGACTGGTTCGCGAGCTTCGGCGATATCGGCCATCTCTGCCCCGACACCGCCGCGATGCAGACCGCGATCGACACCATCCTGCGCGACATGGATGCGGCCCGCTACGCCGCCCAGGTCGGTGCCCTGCGCGCCGCCCGTGCCAGCCGCACGCCGGAGGCGCTCGCGCGGGTCTATGCGGGCATCGTCGCCGCGCAGTTCCCGGACATGGCCCGATAGCTGCGCCTACCCGCGCCCCTGCGGCCGCAGGATGCTCGCGAGACCCGCCACCAGGCAGAACGTCGCGCCCAACGCCAGCGTCACCTCGGTCGTGTCCTTGGCCAGCAGCCCGAACAGCAGGCCGACGATCGCGGTGCCGATCGTCTGGCCCAGCAGCCGGCTGGTGGCCTGCATGCCGCTCGCCCCGCCGCTGCGCGATGCGGGTGCGGAGACGATGATCGTGCGGTTGTTCGGCGAGTTGAACAGCCCGAAGCCGATCCCGGTCAGGCTCATGCGCCAGGCGATGTTGGCCAGCGACGGGTCCGCCGGCAGCACGGCGAGCGACAGCAGCCCGGTGAGCATGATCGCCTGCCCGGCGGCGCCGATATAGGCGGCGGAGAACCGGTCCGACAGCCGTCCGGCGATCGGGGCGACGAAGACCACCGTCAGCGGCCAGGCCGTCATCAGCAGGCCGGTCTCGGCACGGCTGAAGCCCAGCACCTCCTCGAAATGGAACGGCATGCACACCGCCACCATGCCCTGGGCGGCGAAGGAGAAGGTGGAGGCGGTGACCGACAGGGCGAAGACCGGCCGGCGCATCAGGTCGATCGGCAGCAGCGGGTTGGCCCGGCTGAGCTGCCGGTGCGTCAGCAGCGCGAAGGCCACCGCCGCGCCGGCCAGCTCCGCCCAGGCCAGGGTCCGCCCCGCCGCATCGCCGATGCCGTCGATGCCCAGGATCAGCAGCCCGAAGGCGGCCGCGTTGAGCACGGCACTCGGCAGATCGAACCGATGCGCGGCGCGCGGCGTGGCCGGCAGGGTGCGCAGGCCGAGCAGCACGCCGGCGATGCCGAACGGCACGTTGAGCGCGAACAGCCACTCCCAGGGTGCCACCGACAGCACCGCGGCGGCCACCGACGGCCCCAGCGCGCCGGTGCTGGAGCCGATCATGGCGTTGATGCCGAACCCCCGCCCCAGCGTGGCGCGCGGATAGATGAAGCGCAGCAGCGCCGAGTTCACGCTCATCACGCCGGAGGCGCCGATCCCCTGCACCACCCGGGCCAGGATCAGCACCGGCAGCGACTCGGCGAACGAACAGGCCAGCGAGGCCAGGGTGAAGGCCGCCAGCCCGATCAGGTAGACGCGCCGGAAGCCGAAAATCTCGCCCAGCGCGGCCAACGGCAGCAGCGTGGTGGTCACCGCGAGCTGGTAGGCGTTCACCACCCAGATCGCCTCCGCCGGCGACACCGCGAGGTCGCGCGAGATCGTGGGCAGCGCCAGGTTGGCGATCGAGCCGGTCAGCACCGCCATGATCAGGCCGAGACCGGTGGTGAGGACCGCCCAGAAGCGGCGTGGCTGCGGCAGCCCGTCCGGCGCGCCGCTCACGGGCGCAACCGGGCCTCGGCGATCGCCCTGGCGTACCAGCCCGTCACCGCCTCCGGCCGGGTGATGGCGGTGCCGGCCACCACGCAATGCGCCCCCGCCCGCATCGCCTCGGCCGCCAGGGCCGGCGTGTTGAAGCGCCCCTCGGCGATCACCGGCAGGCCCAGCGCGGTGGCATCGCGGACGAAGGCGAGGTCGGGCTCGGACGGCACCTTCCCGCCGGTGTAGCCGGACATGGTGGTGCCGATCAGGTCGGCGCCGGCCGATTGCGCGGCCAGCGCGTCGGCCAGGTCGCCGCAATCGGCCATCGCGAGCCGGCCCTGGGCATGGATCGCCGCAATCAGCGCCGGCACCGGCACCGGGCGGGGGCGCAGCGTGGCATCGACCGCGATGATCGCCGCCCCCGCATCGGCCAGCGCCGCCACGTCCTCCGGCAGCGCGGTGATGCGCACGTCGTAGTCGGCGAAATCGCGCTTGATCAGGCCGATGACGGGCAGGTCGGTGGCCGCGGCGACGGCGGCCACGTTCACCGCCCCCTGGATGCGCAGCCCCTTGGCGCCGCCATCGCGCGCCGCCAGCGCCATGGCCAGGATCGCCGCCACGCTGTCCAGCGGCCCGCCCGGCACCGGCTGGCACGACACCACGATGCCGCCGGCGATCCTGTCGATGGCGTCGCGGTTCATGCGGGTCCCCTTGGCGGCTGGCAGAGCATCGGGCATAGCCTCGCCCCTGCCGCGCCGCGCAGCAAGGCGCCATGAAGGGGGATCCGATCCGTGCCGCATTCCATTGCCGGGCTCAGGGGCGTCGTCCCGCCCGTGGTCACGCCGCTGACGGCCGATTTCGCGGTGGACTATCCCTCCTTCACCCGGGTCATCGAGCACCTGCTCGCCGGCGGCGTGCACGGGCTGTTCTTCCTGGGCTCCACCAGCGAGGTGGTGTTCCATGACGAGGCGACCCGCCGCGCCATCCTGGAGCACGCGGTGAAGGTGGTGAACGGCCGCGTGCCGGTGCTGGCCGGGGTGGTGGACCCGACCACCGACCGGGTGATCGGCCATTGCAAGGCGGCGGCGGCCATCGGCGTGGACGGCGTGGTCGCCACCGCGCCCTTCTACGCCCGCACCAGCCAGGCCGAGACGATCGACCATTTCCGCTACCTGCGCGACGGCAGCCCGGTGCCGGTGGTGGCCTACGACCTGCCGGTGAGCGTGCACCTCAAGCTCGAGCGCGCCACCGTGGTGACCCTGGCGCGCGAGGGCACGATCGCCGGGCTGAAGGATTCCAGCGGCGACGAGGGCGGGTTCCGCTACGTGATGTCCGACATGGCGGGCAAGCCGGACTTCTTCTGCATGACCGGCGGCGAGCTCGGCGTGGACGGGGTGCTGCTGGCCGGCGCGCACGGCCTGGTGCCGGGCCTCGGCAACGTCGATCCCGCCGCCTATGTGCGGCTCTACGACGCGGCCATGCGCGGCGACTGGGCGGCGGCAAAGGCCGAGCAGGAGCGGCTGTGCCGGCTGTTCGAGATCGTCTGGTGCGGCGTGCCCCGGACCTCGGCGGGTGCCTCCGGCGTGGGCGGGTTCAAGACCGCGATGCGGGCGATGGGCATCATCGCGACGAACACGATGGCCCGGCCGCAGCGCAGCCTGAACGCGGAGGAGGCCGCCCGCGTGGCGGCGATCGTGCGCGGCGTGGGGCTCCTCGGCTAGGCTTTGACGCGGCGGAACTTGTGCAGCGACCGCAGGCCCTCGGGCCGCGGTTCGCCGGGGTTCATGTTGCCCCAGTTGGTCCAGGAGACCTCGCCGACATAGAGGTCGCCATGGCTGTCCACCGCGATGCCGTGCGGGGCGATGAACTGGTCGGGGCCGAGGCCGGCATGCATGGCACCGATCCGGCCGAGCCGCCGGCCCTCCATGTCGGTGATGGTCACGCGCGGGCCGATATTGGGCACGTTGCGGTTGACCGGCATGCCGGGGCCGAGCTCGCCGATGAAGCAGGTCGGGCAGGCGCCGCGGTTGAGGTACAGCGCGCAGGGCCGGTGCAAATTGTTCCACTGGCCCTGGTAGCGGCCCTCGCCGTCGAACACCTGCACGCGATGGTTCTCGCGGTCGGCGACGTAGACCAGCCCGCCGTCGTCGCACACCAGGTTGTGGACGATGTTGAACTCGCCCGGATCGGTGCCGGGATTGCCCCAGCTCTTCAGCAGTTTCCCGTCGGGCGCATATTTGTGCACGGCGGCGTTGCCGTAGCCGTCGCTGACGAAGATCTCGCCCGTGGGCGACAGCGCGGTATGGGTGCAGCGATGGAACGGCAGGCCGCTCATATAGGCGGAGGGGCGGCCGGGAATGCCCAGCGTCATCAGCAGCTTGCCGTCCAGCGTGCACTGCTTGACCGAATGGTCGCCGTCGTCGGTGAGCCAGACCGTGTCGTCGGGGCCCATGTCGAGCCCGTGGGCGCGGGGGAACATCCCCTCGCCCCAGCTGTTCAGGAAATTGCCCTCGCGGTCGAACACGATCATCGGGTGCTCGCCGCGGTTGAAGACATAGACGTTGTCGCGGCGGTCCACGCCGACGGCGCCGATTTCCTTGAACGACCAGCCGGGCGGCAGCTTCGCCCAGTTCTCCACCACCTCGTAGACGTATTCGCCGCTGCCGACGGTGACGGCCATGGGTTCCTCCTGCGGTCCGGTTGCGGGCGAGCCTAGGCCGGCGGGCACGGCGGCGAAAGCGTTGACCTGCATCAACGACCCCGGCGGGGCGCGGCCCTACCGTGTTGCAGAACGATGACACGAAAGGGGACGACCATGACGAGCCGGCACATGGGCGAGATCCTGCGGCGCAAGCCGGTCACCCTTCCATGCGCGGCCACCGTTCAGGAAGCGTGCCGCCTGATGCACGCGCATCGCATCGGCGCGATCCTCGTCGTGGGCGACGGCGAGCGCCTGGAAGGCATCTTCACCGGCCGCGATGCCGTGCGCCTGCTGGCCGAGGGCCGCAACCCGGCGCATACCCATCTCCACGCGGTGATGACGCCGCAGCCCAGCTGCATGGCACCGCACCACGTCGCCATGGATGCGCTGCGGCTGATGCAGGATGGCGGCTTTCGCCACGTGCCGGTGGTGGCGGACGGGCGCGTGCTGGGCCTGGTCTCAAGCGGCGACTTCCGCGCGCAGGAGCACGCGCGGCTGGACGAGGAAACCGGCTTCTGGGAGCGGCTCTGACCGCGGGCCGCCAGCAAGCGATCGGGTCAGGTGCTCGACTTCAAGGGCGCCGCCGGCAGCGGGGGACCGGCAGGCAAGCCGCCCTGGGATTGCTGGCCGCCCGGCGCGCTGTCGCCCGCGCGGCCCTTCTCGCGCCGGAACGGGAACAGGAGCTGCGCACCGATCGACGCCGGAACGCGCGTATCGGTGCCGTATTCCTCCGGCCACCTGTCCTTGGGCAGGTAGTGGGTGCCGAACAGCCGGTCCACGAACGGCAGCACCGTGGCGTAGTTGTGGTTCACGTGGTCATGCTTGCTGTGATGCCAGTGGTGATAGGCGGGCGAGGCGAGCACATGCTCCAGCCAGCCGAAGCGGATCCTGATATTGGCGTGGATGAAATACGCCCACAGCGTGCCGCCGAACACGAAGGCGACCAGGGCCGGGTCGGTGACGCTGGGGAACGGCATCAGCAGCCCGAACACGTAGAGCGGGATGTAGCCGGTGATGCGGGTGATCAGCAGGTCCAGCGGATGGGCCCGGACATTGACCATGTAGTCGATCTGCTCGGCGCTGTGATGGATCGCATGCAGCCGCCACAGCCAGGGGATCTCGTGCTGGATGCGGTGCCCCCAGTAGCCGCCGATCTCGCCCATCACCAGGGCGGCAACGAACTTCACCGGCACGGGGAGGCCGGCGCCCAGCGCCTGCACGCTGGCGGGGACGATGAAATGCAGCAGCCAGGCCACCCCGGCCAGCGGGATGGCGAGGGTCGCGCCGAGCAGCAGCCCGTTGAGGAAGTAGTAGCCGATATCCAGCAGCAGCGCCTTGCGCCCGATCGGCTGGCGGTGGAGCGACACCAGGCGTTCCAGCGGCACGAACACGGCGCTGATGATGACGAGCCATGCGGACAGCCGCAGCACGTTCATCCCGAAGCTGGCCATCGTGCCGGCGTGGGTGGCGAGCAGGTCGGTCATGGCAGCGTCCGGGTCAGGCAGGCGCAAGCCGTCAAGCCGGACCCCGCCGCGCTAGCTGGCGCCCACGCGGCGCCGACCGAAGCCGACCAGGCCGGCGACACCGGCCAGCAGCATCGCCGCGGTCGCCGGCTCGGGCACCGTGGTGGTGGTCTGGGAAATGGCGATGCCGTCGAGCAGCGCGAAGGGCGGCTGCTGGTTGCCGCCGGGCGAGGTGCCGGAAAGCAGGAACTGCAGCACCATCGAGGTGGCATCGGCGACGAAGGACAGCGAAACCTGCTGCCAGTTGGTGAAGTTCTTCGACGGGTTGCTCATCGTCGGCGCCACCTTGGTCTGGCTGCCGAGCTTCACCGTCCAGGTATCGGTGGTGTCGCCGGTCCAGCCCGTCTGCTGGCCCGCGGCCTGCCAGAAGGTGATGTTGTAGTTGGCGTTGACGGTCAGGCCGGTGATGGTCTGCTGCAGGATGAAGCTGGGGTTCAGATACATCGAGTCGGCCGCGAGGAAGTTGCCGCCGTCCGGGCTGGCGACGACCCGGCCGTTGAGCCCGCCGTTGTCGCCCTGGGACCACAGCTGGAGGCTGTTGCCGGAACCGAACCCGGTGCTGCGCGCCTCGGTCTCGCTGATGATGAAGCTGTAGCTGGAACCCGTGGTCCACGGCGAAGCGGAGCTGTTGGTGAGCCGGTCCTCGCCGCCATCGGTGAAGCTCGAGAAACTGCCGTTCTGGATGGTCTGCGCCCGCGCGCCAGGAGCGGTCACGGCCAGGGCGAACGCAACCCCGGCGGCAAGCGACAGCGATACGGTCAGACGGTTCGCGATCACGCGGGCCATGTCACAATTCCCACTCTACGTTCTGTCGGCAACAGGCACCGACCGGCCATGACGCGAGCGCCATGCTTTCTAGCTGTTGTTACGATCGCACAAACGCGTGACCGGCGCAAGCAAAAGAATGTCTCTTTTTTCACTTTTCCTATCTTATTTGACTCAGGCCGGCGGATGGTGCGCCGCCCAGTGCCGGGCGATGTCGATCCTGTTGCAGAACCACACCCCGCTGTGCCGCTTGGCGTAGAGCATGAAGTCCCGCAATGCCGCCGCCCGCCCCGGCCGTCCGGCGAGGCGCATGTGCAGCCCCACCGACATCATCGCGCCGCGCTCCTGCTCCACCGCCTCGCGGAACAGCAGGTCGAAGCTGCTTTTCAGGTAGTCGTAGAACTCCGCCCCCGAGCCATGCCCGGCCGGGTTGGCGAACTTGCTGTCGTTGACGTCGAGCGTATAGGGCACCACCAGATGCGGGCGGCCGTGCCGCGTGTCCCAGTAGGGCAGCTCGTCGTTGTAGGCGTCGCTGTCGTAGAGGAACCCGCCTTCCTCCACCAGCAGCCGGCGCGTGTTGGACGAGGCGCCGGTGCGGCAGTACCAGCCCAGCGGCCGGCTGCCCATCGTGCGCGCGAGCGAGGCGACGGCGCGGGCGATATGGTCGCGCTCCTCCGCCTCCGACAGCAGCCAGTGCTTCTCCCAGCGCCAGCCATGGCAGCAGATGTCGTGCCCGGCGGCCGTGATCGCGGCCACCGCGGCCGGGTTGCGTTCCAGCGCCAGCGCGCAGGCGAACACGGTCAGCGGCAGCTCGGCTTCGGCGAACAGGCGCATCAGGCGCCAGAAGCCGACGCGGCTGCCGTATTCGAAGATGCTCTCGGCGTTCATGTCGCGCATACCCGCGGGCACGCCGGTCGCGCCCTCCAGCAGCCCGGTCTCGGGGCCCGGGTCGCCGTCGAGGATCGAGGCCTCGGAGCCTTCCTCGTAGTTCATGACGAAGTTGACCGCGAGCCGGGCACCACCGGGCCAGATCACGTCCGGCCGCTTGTCGGCGTAGCCGATCAGGTCGCGCGGGTAGTCCGACATGCCGATGGCTCCCTTGTCTGACCGCGTGATTCACGCCTGCCGACCTTCGGCCGGCAAGCGATCACGCTCAGGCGGGCTGCATCCGGCGCTCCCGCGCGCGGACGCGCTCGCGGTGGATCGTGTACATCCCGCTGCCCACGATAATCGCCGCGCCGATCAGCGTCATCCGGTCCGGCAGGGTGCCGAAGAAAAGGAAGCCGAAGCCGGTGGCCCAGAGCAGCTGGATGTAGCTGAACGGCGCCAGCAGCGAGGCGCCGGCGTGGCGATAGGCCAGCACCATCAGATACTGCCCGGCCGAGGCGACGACGCCCATGGCCAGGTTCAGCGCCAGCATGTCCCAGGCCGGCCGTTCCCAGACGAAGGGCACCGCGAAGCTCAGCAGCAGCAGCCCCACGGCGGCCGACCACAGCAGGGTGGCGCGCGCATCCTCGGTCGCGGCCATCCGCCGGGTGAGGATGCTGGCGATGGCCCAGGTGAAGGAGGAGCCGACCACCAGCAGCGCCGCGGGGTGGAACGCACCGGTGCCGGGGCGGATCACCACCAGCACGCCGGCGAAGCCGACCAGGATGGCGATCCAGCGGCGGATGCCCACCACCTCGCCCAGCAGCGGCACCGAGAGGGCGGTGATCATCAGCGGCGAGACGAAGCCGACCGAGGCGGCGTCGGCGAGCGCCATGAATTTCAGCGCCAGGATGAACAGCATGGCCGAGGCGACCAGCATCACGCCGCGCAGCACCTGCATCCGCACGCTGCGCACGCGCCGCGCCGCGCGCAGCGAGCCCGGGTTGACCGCCACCATCATCAGCACGAAGGAGAGGTAGCGGATCCACCCCACCTCCAGCACCGGCAGATGGGCGCCGAGCACCTTGGACATCGCATCCGAGGTCGAGAACAGGAACGTGGCGGCCAGCAGCAGGGCCACGCCACGCAGCGGATTGTCCATGGAAGGGAGCGCCCGGGCAGAATTGGCCGCTGAATGGCGCATCGCCCGGCGCGCGGGCAACCGACAGTTCCGCGCCGCTGGCATGCAGGGGCCCGCGTGACGCAGATCATATCGGCCGGCCCGCGGTTCTGGTTTCACACGGACCGGCGGCCCGCGCTATCGTCGCGGCGCATCGAGGAGCGGTGACATGGCGGCGACGGAGGACAAGATCGCGTGGCTGCAGACGGTGCTCGGCATCACG
>JBGAIK010000381.1:0-2430 GCA_044225615.1 Acetobacteraceae bacterium
GTAGCCGTCGAGGATGTCGTCGGTACGCGCCATGCGGCGAGCCTAGTCGGGAGCCGCGTCCCGCCGCAACGCCCCCGCCGCCATTGCCAGCAGCGCGCCGGCCAGCGCCAGGTTCTTCATGAAATGCGCCGTCTGGTTGGCCCGCGCCCCGCCGCCCAGATTCCACCAGTCATGGAAAATCCCCGCCGTCGCCAGGCAGAACCCCGCCAGCGCCAGCGCCGCCCAGGGCGCCAGCCGGCGGTGGAACAGGCCGAGCGGCGCCAGCAGCTCGAACGCGCCCGTCCCCGCCGCCGCGACTTCCGGCAGCGGCAGCCCCTTGCTCATGACGAACCCGACCGTGCCGTCCCAGTCCAGCATCACGCCGAAGACCGCGCTCCACCAGAACAATGCGGCGACCAGCACCCGCCCGGCGAGGTCGAGCGGCGCCGCGAGCGCGCTCACTCCGTCACGCCGGTCTCGATCGCCTTGGCCAGGTCCTCGTACTGCTCGCAGCTCCGACCGCAGATCGCCTCGATCTTCGACAGCGTGTCCCGCGCCATCTCGATATTGCCGCTCTCGACATGGAAGGCGCCGAGATATTCCAGCGTGTTGGCGTTGCGCGGGTCGATCGCCAGCGCGCGGGTGTAGTATTCCAGCCCTTCCTTCACCCGGCCCATCTTGCGCAGCGTGAAGCCGCGCATGGTGTAGACCATCGAATCGTCGGTCCGCGTCACCGCCTCCAGGATCGGCAGCGCCTCGGCGTAGTAGCCGCCCTTGGCATAGGCGCGCCCCAGCCGGTACAGCTCGTCATCCGGCAGCACCCCGGACGAGGCGCGGACGCAGCGGCCGTTGCGGGCCACCGTGCCGGGCGGGCAGTTCGGCTTGTCGTCGTCATTGCCGCCGCCCGCCGCACCCGCGGGCAGCGGCGGCGCCAGCAGCAGCGCGGTCAGGGCGGCCAGGGCAAGTCGGCGGGCGCTCGGCATGGCGATGTCCTCCCATTGGTCGGCCCAACGGGGCCGACTTCCAGGCTTCGGACGCCGGCATGCCGCAGGCTATTCCCGCCATTGCCGGGTCCGTGCCCGGGCGGGTTATAACATGTCCGCAAGCCGGCACGGAGGAAACATGGCGTTCAACCTGGTCTCGCCCCGCTACGCCCTGGTGGGCGGCGGCAGCGTGAAGGACGCGGCGTCCGTCCTGGAGAAATTCGGCCTCTCCCGCCCGCTCGTCGTCACCGACCCGTTCATGGTGTCCTCCGGCCTGGTCCGCCGCCTGCTCGACCCGCTGGCGGCCGCCGGCATCATGGCCGCGGTGTTCAGCGACACCATCCCCGAGCCGACCGACACGGTGGTGGTCGCCGGCCTCGCCGCGCTCCGCGCCGGCAGCTACGACTGCCTGATCGGCTTCGGCGGCGGCTCGCCGATCGACACCGCCAAGGCCATGGCCATCCTCGCCGCCGGGGACGCGCCGATGCGCGCCTACAAGGTGCCGCACCAGGCCGACCGCGCCGCCCTGCCGGTGATCGCCGTGCCCACCACCGCCGGCACCGGCAGCGAGGCGACGCGCTTCACCGTCATCACCGACGCCGCCCGCGACGAGAAGATGCTGATCGCCGGCCTCGGCGCGCTGCCGCTCGCCGCGATCGTGGATTACGAGCTGACCTTCACCGTGCCCAAGCGCACCACCGCCGACACCGGCGTCGATGCGCTCAGCCACGCGCTGGAGGCCTATGTCTCCCGCCGCGCCAACCCGTTCAGCGACGCCCAGGCACTCGCCGCCATGGCCCTGATCGGCGCCAACCTGCGCGCCGCCTATCACGAGCCGCAGAACGCCGCCGCGCGCGAGGCGATGATGCTGGGCGCCATGCAGGCCGGCATCGCCTTCACCAACGCCTCGGTGGCCCTGGTACACGGCATGTCGCGCCCGATCGGCGCCCATTTCCACGTCCCCCACGGCCTGTCCAACGCCATGCTGCTGCCCGCGGTCACCCGCTTCAGCATCCCCGCCGCCACCCGCCGCTACGCCGAAGCCTCCCGCCAGATCGGCTTCGCCACCGCCGCCGACGGCGACGAGGCGGCCGCCGACAAGCTGGCCGACGGCCTCGCCGCCCTCAACGCCGAACTCTCGGTGCCCACCCCGCGCGGCTTCGGCATCGACCCCGCAACCTGGAACGCAAAGCTCGACCTGATGGCCGACCAGGCGCTCGCCTCCGGCAGCCCCGCCAACAACCCGCGCGTGCCGGACAAGGCCGAGATCGTCGCCCTCTACCACACCGTCTGGTCCGCCAACGCCTGAACCGGGAGAACGCAGCATGGCCCAGGACTGGCTCGGCCTCGGCGGCAAGCGCGCCGTCATCACCGGTGCGGCGGGCGGCATGGGCCGCGCCACCGCGCTGTCCTTCGTCGCCGCGGGCGTGGACGTCGCCCTGCTCGACCGCGACGCCGAAGGCTGCGC
>JBGAIK010000070.1:0-19344 GCA_044225615.1 Acetobacteraceae bacterium
GCCTGTCCCCCCGTCCGGTGCCCGAACTGTGTCCCCGCGCCGCCGCCCGCTGGCCCCTCCCGGGCCTCGGTCCGTTCCTGGCAAAGCCCGCGTGAGCCGGCGCGCGAACCTGTGAGCATAATGTTACGACATCGCAATTATACTCCCGACGTAGCCGGTTGCCCCGCGCAACCCGCGACCCCCACGCGCTACCGCACCCGCGCGTAGATCAAGCAGTCCCGCGGCTCCGGCCCCAGATTGGGATGCACCGCCCAGCGCCGCAGCCGCCCCTCGCAGGAAAGCCCGGCCTTCTCCATCACCCGCGCCGATCCCCGGTTTTCCACGTCGCAGACATCCCCGATCCGCCAGATGCCCGGCTGCGCCAGCGTCCAGTCGCCGACCGCGCGCAGCGCCTCGGTCATCAGCCCCTGGCCCCACCAGCGCCGCGCCAGCACGTAGCCGTAGCCGACCCGGCCATGCCCGGCATCGCGCAGGTCGAACGCCCCCCGCAGCGCCATGTCGTCCCGGCCAAGCAGCGCGTAGGTGACGAAGTCGCGCTGCCCGGGGCCGGCATAGGCCTCCAGATAGGCCTCCGTGTCGGCAATGCCGGCATGCGGCTTCCAGGTCAGGAGGCGCGTCACCTCGGCATCCTGCGCGTAGCCCTCGAAAATCGCCTTCGCATCCCCGCGCTCCAGCGGGCGCAGCACCAGCCGCGTGGTCTCGAACCGGCCAGGAAACGTCGCCGCAAGCCCGGCCATGGTCACGAAACCACGAACGGCAGGTCGGTATCCCCGGTATCCTGCCCCATCGCCGTCAGCAGCGCGTGCGCCTGGCCGCGATGGTGGGCCTGGTGGTTGAACATGTGCGTCACCAGCAGGGCGCGCGGCTGGCGCATCTCGCGCTGGAGGCTGCCGCTGAACCAGGCGAAATCGCCGTCGAGCCAGGCCTGCGTCATGCCATCCGCCCATTCCACCAGCGCCGCGTCAGCCGCGATGCGGGCGGCGGTGAGCGCGCCGAAATCGGCGATCATCCCGGCGCTGTCCCCGAGCCGCACCTGCGGATCGTCCCAGCCGGCGAAACGGTGCATCCACAGCCGGTCGGCCCAGAGTATGTGGCACAGCGTGCCGTGCAGCGAGCCGAAGAAGGCGCCGCGATCGGCCCGCCGCTCGGCATCGGTCAGCCGTCCGGCGGCGGCGTACCACCGGCGGTTCACTTCGGCGTTGTAGGCCGCCATCGTGCGGACATAGGCGGGCGTGATCATGGCTTCTCCGATTGCGGATTGCGCCGCAGGAGCGTAGCAATTCCCCATCGCCCGATGCACCTGCCCTGCCCGCCCCGAGGGAGGCTGAAATGAACGTCCAGCTCCGCGACACCCCCGCCACCGCCGCGCCGGCCGCCAGCAAGGTCGGCGTCGCCGATTGCGACATCCATCCCGCCACCCGCTCCGAGAAGGACCTCCACCCCTGGCTGGAGCGCCGCTGGATCGACCACATCGCCGAGTTCGGCCGCTCCGCCCGCCACGGCTGGGAGGTCGGGCCCGCCTATCCCAAGGCCCAGCCCAACGCCTCGCGCCGCGACGCCTATCCGCCCGAGGGCGGCCGCCAGGGCAGCAGCCTCTCCTTCATGCAGCTCCAGCACCTCGACCCCAACAACGTGGAGCTTGGCATCCTCAACCCGCTCGGCAGCGGCCAGGGCGTCAAGCATCCGGAGCTGTCCAGCGCGATCTGCCACGCCACCAACGAGTGGCAGATCGCCGAATGGACCAGCAAGGACAGCCGCCTCAAGGGCTCGATCGTCGTCAACTACGAGGATGGGCCCACCGCCGCCGCGGAAATCCGCCGCTATGCCGGCAACAGGAACTTCGTCCAGATCCTGATGCTGACCCGCACCGCCGAGCCGCTCGGCGCCCGCCGCTACTGGCCGGTCTACGAGGCCGCCCAGGAAGCCGGCCTGCCCATCGGCATCCACGCCTTCGGCTACGGCGGCAACCCGATCACCACCAGCGGCTGGCCGTCGCACTATATCGAGGAGATGGTCGGCCACGCCCAGACCGCCCAGGCGGTGCTGACCAGCATGGTCACCGAGGGCGTCTTCGCCCGCTTCCCGAAGCTGAAGGTCATCCTGGTCGAGGCCGGCTTCGCCTGGGCCCCCTCGCTCGCCTGGCGGCTCGACCGCAACTGGCGCCGCCTCAAGGCCGAGACGCCCTTCCTCACCCGCGCCCCCTCCGAATACATCCGCGAGCATGTCTGGTGGACCAGCCAGCCGATCGAGGAGCCGGAGCCGCGCACCCACCTGGTCGACGCCATCGGCTGGATGGGCTGGGACCGGCTGCTGTTCGCCACCGACTACCCGCACTGGGATTTCGACGACCCCGCCACCTGCCTGCCGGTGAAGATCGACGAGGCCCAGCGCCGCCAGTTCTTCATCGGCAACGCCCGCGCGGTCTACGGCCTGGCCTAGCCGACCGCGCCGGGGGCGGCCTTGGCCAGCACCTACAGCTGGAAGGCCGCCGGTGCCGGAAGCTGGGCCAGTCCGGGCAACTGGATCGACCTGACCACCGGCAGCGACCCCGCCGCCTCGGCCCCGGCTGCGGGCGAGGCGGCGCTGATCGCCGGCTCCGGCGGCACCATCACCGGTCCCGGCACCTCGGCGCTGGCCAGCTTCGCCGGCGCCTGGACGCTCGACGGCGTCTTCCGTTTCACCACGCTCGCAGCCAGCGGCGGCTTCGCCATCGCCGCCGGCAGCGCGGTGACCGCCGGCACCGTCACGCTCGCCGGCACGCTGAGCCAGTCCGGTGCGCTCACCGCAACCACGCTCGACCTCGGCGCGGCCACGCTCCTGCTCCAGGGCGCCGCCGCGCTGCGTGCAAGCGCCGCCGGGCTCGGCAGCGCCACCATCCAGCTCGCCGGCGGCGCGCTGCTGGAAATCGGCAATCTCGGCACCGGCGCGGCCGGCGTCCTCACCGTCGATGCCGGCATCCGGGCAGCCGGCCATGACTTCACCCTCATCGCCGCCATCGCCAATGCCGGCACCATCGCCACCGACGGCAGCGCCGCCATCCAGGGTGCGGTGGGCGGACCCGGGGTGCTGGAGATCGGCGCCGGTGCCAGCTTGCGCATCGCCGGCAGCGCCGGCGCCGGCCAGGACATCCGCCTCGCCGCCGGCGCGACCCTCGACCTCGCCGCCGGCAGCGCCGCCGGCTGGATCTCGGGCCTCCTCGCCGGCAGCGCCATCCTGCTCCCCGCCGGCATCGACGGCGCCAGCTACGTCCCCGTCTCCGGCGCATTGAGCGGCCGGCTCTCCCTCACCGCCGGCGGCACGCCCGCAGCCACGCTCGACCTGCGCGGCGACTATGCCGGCCGCACCTTCTCGCTCGGCCCATCCGGCGGCGGCGTGGCGCTCGGCACCGACGCCCCCGCCGCCCGCACGCTGCAGTGGAACGCGGCCAGCGGATCCTGGCAGACCGCCGCGAACTGGACCGACACCGGCGCCCCCGCCGCCTCGCCGCCCGGCGGCAACGACCGGGTCACGGTCGCCGCCACCGCCGCCGAGATCGTCCTCACCGGCCCCGGCGCCGCCGCCACGCTCGACCTGCAGGGCAATGTCGCGCTCACCGGCACCTTCGCCGCCGGCACGGTCGCCTTCCGCCCGTGGAACCAGGCCACCGACTCCCAGGCCCGCCTCGCCCCCGGCGCCACGCTCGCCACCAACGGCGCCACCGTGTCCAGCACCCTGCTGGTGGACGGCGCCACGCTCGACGTGGCCGGCACACTCGCCCTCGCAACCGACGGCCCGCCCGGCGATCCGGTCACCATCGGCCAGCTCGTGCTCGCCGGCGCCGCCCGGATGCGGGTCGACACGCTCGACCTCGCCGGCCATTTCGGCCTCTCCACCATCCTGCTCGGCGGCCTCACCATCGCGGCCGGCGCGGCGCTGGTGGTCGGCACCGCCGGCGCGGTCGCCGGTGCGCTCGCCGTCCAGGCCGGCCACACCGTGCGTCTCGGCGCCGTGATCGACGCCGACGTGGTCAACGACGGCACCCTGCTGGCCGAAGGGTTCGCCGGCGTGGTGCCCCGCATCGACGGCGCCGTCGGCGGCAGCGGCACCATCGCGCTCGCCTCCGCCCTGTTCGACTTCGGCGCCGGGCTCGAACTGGCCGGCGCGGTCGGCGCCGGCCAGACGCTGGTCTTCGGCGGCCCCAACCAGACCCTGTCGCTCGGCCTGCCGGCCGCCTTCGCCGCCAGCATCGCCGGCTTCACCCGTTTCGACACCATCGCCCTGCCGGCGGCGATCACCGCGGCCAGCTTTGCCCCCGATGCCACGGGCGGCGTCCTGTCGCTGTTCGCGGGTGCGGCGCCGGCCGGCAGCCTCGCCTTCCTCGGCGATCTCGGCACCGCCGGCTTCGCGCTCGCGGCACAAGGCGGCATGGCGGTGCTCACCACCGACGTGCCCTGCTTCGCCGCCGGCACCCGCATCGCCACGCCGCGCGGCCCGGCCCCGGTGGAGGCGCTGCGCCCCGGCGACCTCGTGCTCACCCACTGGGGCGAGGCGCTGCCGGTGCGCTGGCTCGGCCATCGCCGCATCGCCTGCCACCGCCATCCCCGCCCGCACGACGTCCTGCCCGTGCGCATCCGCGCCGGCGCCTTCGGCCCCGGCCTGCCCTGCCGCGACCTGCGCCTGTCACCCGACCACGCGGTGTTCAGCGACGGCGCGCTGGTGCCGGTGCGCTACCTGCTCAACGGGGCGACGGTCGTCCAGGAGCCGGCCTCCGCCGTGACCTACTTTCACGTCGAGCTCGACCGCCACGACGTGCTCCTGGCCGAGGACCTGCCCTGCGAATCCTATCTCGACACCGGCAACCGCGCCGCCTTCGCCAATGGCGGCCCCGCGGTCGCGCTGCATGCCGACTTCGCCGGCGCCTGGGACTGGCGCGCCTGCGGCCGGCTGGTCACCGACGGGCCGGCGCTCGCGGTGCTCCGCGCCCGCCTGTTCGAGCAGGCGCTTGCCCTCGGCCACCGCGTCACCACCGATCCCGCCCTGCGGCTCGACGGCGCCGTCGCCCGCCGCCACGGCGACTGGCACCTGTTCCGCCTTCCTCCCGGCATGCACCGCGCGGTGCTGCGTTCGCGCAGCGTGGTGCCGGACCAGATCTGGCCCGGCCAGGGCGACCACCGCCGCCTCGGCATCGCGATCCGCCAGCTTCGGCTCGACGGCAGGGCCCTGCGTCTCGACGATCGGCGGCTCGCCGACGGATGGCACGCGCCCGAGCCCGGGCTGCGCTGGACCGGCGGGGCGGCGGAGATCGCGCTGTCAGGGGCGCGGCGCCTCGCGATCGAGGCGCCCGCCCTGCTCGACTACTGGGCCGAGGGTCAGCCCGGCAGGGCGATCAGGATGTCGTCGCCCTCGACCTTCACCTCGTAGGTGCGCAAATCCTCCTCGATCGGCGCGCCCTGGCCCTTGCCGGTGCACACGTCGAACTGCCCGGCATGCAGCGGGCACTCGATCATCCCGTTCTCGAACCAGCCGTCGGTGAGCAGCGCATAGGCATGGGTGCAGATATTGTCGGTGACACAGACGCCGCCCCCTTCGAGGTGGAACACGGCGAGCTGGAGCCCCATGGTCTCCACCGGAATCGCCGAGCCCTCCGCCACGTCGGCGAGGCTGGCAATGCGCACCCAGTTTCCGGCTTCACTCATTCGACCACCTGCGGGGACGTTGCGATTCGCCCGATCATGCCGCAAGCCTAGCCGCGTGTCTCCCTGGCCAGAGTGAGGAGGAGTGATGGACAGCATCGTGATCGTGGGCGGCGGGCAGGCCGGGGCGCATGCGGCGATGGCCGTGCGCGAGGCCGGGTTCGCCGGCCGCGTCCTGCTGCTGGGCGAGGAGCCGCACGCGCCCTACGACCGCCCGCCCTTGTCCAAGTCCATGCTGGCCGACGACCCGATGCCCGCGCCGGTGCCGTTCCACGACCCGGCGAAGGTCGCCGGGCGCGGCATCGAGCAGCGCCTGGGCGCCCGGGTGGCCGGCATCGACCGCACGGCACAGCGCGTCGTGCTGGCCGACGGGGAACGCATCGCCTACGACCGCCTGCTGCTTGCCACCGGCGGCCGCCCCCGCCACCTGACCGTTCCCGGTGCGGAGCACGTCCACCTGCTGCGCACGCTGGAGGACGCGGCGGCGATCCGTGCCGGCCTGCTGCCCGGTGCCCGCCTGGTCTGCATCGGCGCCGGCGTCATCGGCCTCGAGATCGCCGCTTCCGCCCGCAGGCGCGGCTGCCACGTGACGGTGCTGGAGGCCGGTCCCGGCTGCATGGGCCGCTCGCTCACGCCCGACTTCGCCGCCTTCATCGGCGACCTGCACCGCCGCCACGGCGTGGAGCTGCATTTCAACGTGGAGATCCTGGCCGTCGAGCCCGGCCGCGTGCTCACCGCCGGCGGCGCCTTCGCGGCCGACCTCGTCGCCGCCGGCATCGGCATCCTGCGCAACGAGGAACTGGCCGCCGAGGCAGGGCTGGCCACCGCCAACGGCATCCTGGTGGACGAACTCTGCCGCACCGACGATCCCGCCATCCACGCCGCCGGCGACGTCGCCGCCTTCCAGCATCCGTTCTACGGCCGCCGCCTGCGGCTGGAGGCGGGGCGCCACGCGCCGAACCACCGCATCGCCGCAGGCCGGGCGATGGCGGGCAAGGGCGCGCCCTACGACGACATCCCGTGGTTCTGGTCCGACCAGCACGACGTGAACCTCCAGCTCGCCGGGCTGCATGAGGGTGCCGTGCGCACCGTCTTCCGCGGCGACCCGGCCGGCACGTCCTTCGCCGGCTTCCATCTCGATGCCGAAAGCTGCGTGCTGGCCGCGACCGGGGTCAACGCACCGCGCGAGATCCGCGCCGCCCAGGCGATGATCCCGCTGCGCCGGCCGGTGGATGCGGCCGCGCTCGCCGACCCCGCGGCCAACCTCCAGCGCCTGGTGGCCGGGATGCGCGCGGCATGAGCGAGGGTGCGCTGGTGCTGTTCAGCGGCGGCCAGGACAGCGCCACCTGCCTGGCCTGGGCGCTGGACCGCTTCGCCCGCGTGGAGACGCTCGGCTTCGACTACGGCCAGCGCCACAGGGTGGAGCTCGACTGCCGGGCCGCCCTGCGCGCCGGCATGGCCGCCATGAACCCGGACTGGGCGGCGCGGCTGGGCGAGGACCATACCCTGCCGCTCGCCGCGTTGGCCGCCGTCTCCGACACCGCCCTGACCCAGGAGATGGATATCGCCATGCGCGCCGACGGGCTGCCCAACACCTTCGTGCCCGGCCGCAACCTGCTGTTCTTCACCTTCGCCGCCGCGCTGGCCTACCGCCGCGGCCTGCGCCACCTCGTCGGCGGCATGTGCGAGACCGACTATTCCGGCTATCCGGACTGCCGCGACGACACTGTGAAGGCGTTGCAGGTGGCCCTCAATCTCGGCATGGACCGGCGCTTCGTGCTGCACACGCCGCTGATGTGGATCGACAAGGCCGGCACCTGGCGGCTGGCCGAGGCATTGGGCGGCGCCGGGCTGGTCGAGCTGATCCGCGCGCACTCCCACACCTGCTATCTGGGCGAGCGCGGACAGAGCCACCCATGGGGCCATGGCTGCGGCACCTGCCCGGCCTGCGACCTGCGGCGCGCGGGAACGTTTCGTCGCGGGGTGAGGCCGTCATGCCGGCCGGCGCGGCGCGCTCCTGCGCCAGCCTGCGGCCGCTTGAACACCCCATCTCCAGCGCCGTGGCGGCAGCCATGAAGGCGACCGGCTGGCCGCGCAGCGGCGAACTGGCCGGTTCATCCGCCGAAGCAGAATACCGGCGTAGCGCAGCGCGAACAGGTGGCCGAACTGTAGGGCGCGACGATGCACGCCGCCTCCCGGTAGAGCGCAGCTGTGCCGGAGCGGCGCCGAACACCGTGAAGCCGAGATCGGCCATCACCGTCTCCACCTCGGCCTCGTCAGGACGTGCCAGCCGATGCTTGCGCCGCGGACTGGATGAAGTCCGCGCGGGTGCACCGCATCGCCGCGCAGGACCCGTTGTACCACGCGGTTCATCTGCGGGTGCAGCAGGTAGTGCCGCATCATCATGCTGGGCAGCACGCCGGAGCGCGTATTGGCCCATACGGCAGGATGCGCGTGGCACGCCGGCGTGGAACGGCGCGTCACGCGGGACCGCCACCCAGCCGGCCGAGCACGGCGAGTTCGGCCAGCAACGCGCGCCATCATTTCCAGGAGGAATGGCCGTAGACGAGATGCGTGTTCGCGCGCCATCGCGTTGCAGTCGATGATCTCGCGGCCGGAGCGCCAGCCCCCGCGCGGCATGGCCGATCCGGTATTCCTGCGCTGACCTCGTCGAGGAAGACGCGGCCCTGGCGCTGCGCGGCGTCGTAGCCGGGCACCGGGCGAGCGGGGGCCGATGGCAGGGCCGCGGCCCGAGCAGGCGGTGCAGCAGGTCGGCCGCCTCGCGCAGCAGGCGGGAGACGCCGCACGCTCTCGATCGCTGCCGGTTGATCATGGGCCAGGTCGGGATCAGCAATTCCTCCACGGGCGGCGAACACCGTCGCCGCTGCCGGCGTCATCGAAGTCGAAGCGCATCGCGTTGCCGGGGTGCGATCGGGCCATACACATAGGGTCGGCTGGCCAGCCTCGCCGATCGACTGGGCGAAGCCGGGCTGCACCGATGCCGCGCAGGCCGCAGACGGCTGCCGGCTCGAGAACAGCAGGTGCAGCGCCAACGCGGCGATGATCTCGCGCGCGCCGGCGCGGCCTCCAGCAGGGCGAATCTCGGCAGCGATGATGGCGAAGCCGGCCCAGTGGCCATCGCCTCGATGCGCGGCCGTTGACCAGCAGCAGCCTGGTGCCGGCCCGGTGATGAACGGGCGCGCCGGGGTGCGCGTCGGCGGGGGCCGTGCCGGCGGCCGGCAGTTCGGCCAGCACGGCATCCTTCAGCAGCAGCGGCGAGGTGCGCAAGGCTGTATGGGTCGGGATCAGCAGGTCATCGATTTCAGGCATTCCTGCATGGGATCGATAGACGAGCTGGGCCTGGCCGATGCCGAGATGCTGGAGACCAGGAAATCGCCGAACACGTGCCGCCGGATCGTAGCCGGCGGCGCGCGGCATGAAAGATGCCCACCGCCAGCATGTCGTAGACGGTGCCGGGGGCCGAAATGCGTGCCGGCCAGCGTCCGGCGCCGCAGCGCATGCCGCCGGTGGCCGGAAGCATGGCGTCGCGTGCTGGGGGTGCAGGCTGATCTCGGGAACGCGGTAGGCGAGCCCGTCGCGGGCACCAGCATTCCCCGAGGGACACGCGGCGCGGTGTGCCGAGGGCGAGCGAGGACAGGGTGGAAGAAGGTGTCGGCACCGACATCGCCGAGCAGGAAGCGCGAGCGCCGGCAGGGTCCGCCAGGCGATGCTCGGCGTCAGCTCCTGGCCGAGCACGGTCGCGCGGCTTGGGCATCAGCCGCGCGTCGCCTTCCAGCCCGGTCATCGCGGGCACTGTGCGCTGCCCCTGCGCCGGCCAGGCCCAGAAGGCCGGCGTCGCCGACAGATGCGCGGCATGGCGCACGGCGGTCACGGTGCCGCTGGTCTCCAGCGCATCGGCGATGTCGTTCCCGTCATGTCGGCCCGGCCAGCCCGTCGGCCAGCCGCCCCAGCCCGCGCAGCCAGCGGCCTGTCGCGGCCAGCGAAACCGACACGCCAGCTTCGCCCTCGGTCGACCGGCGCAGCAACGCCGCCATGATGCCGAAGGCGAGCAGGTAGCCGGAGGCGTGGTCGAGCGCCTGGCAGGGCAGGGGCTTCGGCCTCGGTGCCGGCGGCCTCCGCCTCGGCGTGGTTGAAGCCGGTGGCGGTCTGCACCAGGCTGTCGAAGCCGCGCTTGCCGCCCCACGGGCCGGCCTCGCCATAGGCGGAGAGCGTGGCGCAGACCAGCCCGGGCCGCAACGCCGCCAGCGCCTCCGGCGCGAAGCCGCGGCGGGCCAGCGCGCCGGGGCGGTAGGATTGCAGGAATACGTCGGCGCCGCGGGTCAGTGCCGCCAGGCTCGCGCGCCCGGCATCGGTCGCGAGATCGAGTTCGGCGGCGCGCTTGCCGCGGCCGGTGTCGACGATCAGGCGCGGCAGGTTGAGAACGCCGGGGCCGGTCACGTGCAGCACGTCGGCGCCATGGGCGGCAAGCGTGCGCCCGGCGACCGGCCCGGCGATCACCCGGGTCAGCTCCAGCACCCGCACGCCGGACAGCGGGCGGACGGCGCCCGGATGGAACGGCAGCGGCGGCGCATCGCCGATCCGCTCCAACACGAGTGGCAGGTCGGCGACCGTGGCGGCGTGGGGGTGGGTGTCCCAGGCGTCGAAGCTGCGCATGGCGGCGCGACACATGCCGGCGGCGGTGGCCTCGGTCTCGAACGCCTCGCGCGCCGCGCACGGCCAGCGCCGCGGCCACCGCCGCCTTGTCCGGCGCGCGCCGAGCAGGCGCAGGATGCCGTCGCGGTGATGCGGGAAGTTGGTGTGCAGCCGCACCCAGCCATCGGCGCAGCGATAGACGCCGGCGATCGGGTCCCACAGCTCGCCCCGCGGCACGCCCTCCTCGCGGATATACTGTTCGCTGCGGAACTCGGCGGCCGCACCGCGGGCATCGACGGCGACGCCCTGGCCGCGGCCGGTGCTATATCGGAAGGTCTCGGCCGCGGCGAGGCCTGCCACGCCGATGGCGGCCTGGGCGGCGGCGACGACGCGGAAGGACGACGGCAGGGCGGATTCGCGCCCGGTCAGCCGCAGCGAGTCCAGCGCCGCGGGGTCGAGACCGCCGAGGCGCCACAGGCCGGCGGCGATGTCACGGGGCGATGTCATGGATGGCCGAGTCTCCGCCAGCTTTGCGCTCCGGCATCATACCGGCTTGTCGCCGGACCGTCATCGCGCGGCGCAGGCGGCTTCATGCCGGGCCGGCGGCAGGTGGTAGACATAGGTGACGCCGCGCAGCTTCGGCATCGTCGCGAGGTCGAGGGCGTCGTAGGGCTGCCAGCGAACCGTCGCCGTGTTGCCGACGATCGAGGTGATGCAGCCGCGCGGCAGCACGGCGAGGGAGAAATCGGGATTGGTCCAGGTGACCATCAGCTTCGCCGCGAGGCGCTGCGGTGCCGGGCCGGCGCGGTCGGCGATCCGGCCGGCGGGGATCACCCCGGTGGTCGATTGCAGGACCTGCGCGTAGTGAAGCCGGTAGGCGTTCCAGTGCAGCGTCGCGGCCACGTGCCAGAGGCTCGCGGACAGGCCGAGCAGCGCCACGACCGCCTGCACCGCCGGCAGCGGCGCGGCCGGTCGCGCCGGGCGAGCTTTCAGCAGCAGCAGGGCAGCAGCGAGGACGAAGGCGCCATTGTGCCGGGCGGCGAACTGGGTATCCGGGGCGAACAGGTCGCCGACGAAGAACGCGCCGCCGGCCAGCAGCAGCGCGCCGGCGCCGAACATGCGGACCGTCCGGCCCAGCCGCGGCCGCAGCGCCACGAGGGCGACCGCCCCGGCGGCGCCGGGGAGCCAGGGCGTGTTCCATCCGGCGCGGCGGGAATGCAGCCCTCCGCCGGCGAGGAAGGAGTCGACGAACCAGCCGCGCTCGGTGGCATCGACCGGATGCAGGATCATGAGGGCGGCGGCCAGCGCGCCGACGGCATCGAGCAGCGCGGCAGCGGCCAGGGCGCCGCGCAGGCCCGGCAGCGATTCCCGCCGCGCACGCAGCAGGCAGGCGAGCGCCAGCACCGGCGCGAGGAACGCCATCTCCTCGTGCATGTGGAACGTGCCGGCGGCCAGCAGCAGGATCAGCGCGGCGCGCCCTGCCGTCATCGTGCCGAACGCCACCAGGCACAGTTGCAGCCAGAAGCAGGCGGTGGCGACCAGCCCCTCGGTGACGCTGGCGAACTGGGCGCCGAGGATGCCGGCGAAGAAGGCGAAGGCGGGAAAGGCGAAGAACGGCCGCTCCGCGGGTGCCAGGGCCGGCCAGCAGAGCAGGATGATCAGGCCCGGCAGCAGGTTGGTGGACAGGCTGAAGGCGAGGCCGACGCCATGGGGCGATTCGACACCGAGCCGCATCGCGGCCACCACCGGCGCCTGCGAGACGACCTGGCTCATCCAGCGCGCCGGGTGAAAGAAGAACGTCTGGTCGGCGGCGATCCTGACCGCGAAATGGGCGCCGTCGCCGAACAGGCCGCGCAGTTCGAGCCCGGCATATCCCTGGACGGCAACCGCGAGCAGCGCGGCGGCCAGCGGCCAACCGGCCGGCCGGCGGATCATCCCCCCGTGGCGGGTGCGTCGCCGGGCTGGCCCTTCGGCGCCGGGGTCTTCATCATCGCCCCGGTCATCGGGATGAAATAGACGCCGACATCCTTCTTGGAATGCACCTTGCCGTCGGCGCCCTTGGTGTAGATGTAGAGGAACTGGCCGCGCTTGAACGGCTGGCCGATCGGCAGCAGCATCCGCCCGCCGGGCTTGAGCTGCTTGAACAGCTCGGGCGGGGCATACTGGGCGGCACAGGTGGCGATGATGATGTCGAAGCCTTCCTTGACCTCGGGCCAGCCGAAATAGCCGTCGCCGACCCGGCTCTCGACGTTGTCGTAGCCGAGCGGGGCGAAGATCCTGCCCACCGCCTTGCCCAGCGGCTCGATGATCTCGATCGAGTAGGCGCGCTTGACGATGCGCGACAGCAGCGCGCTCTGGAAGCCCGATCCGGTGCCGATCTCGAGCGTGACGTCCCCGGGCTGGGGCTTGCAGACCTGGGTCATGTAGGCCTGGCCGAGATAGTCGGACAGCGCCGAGCCATAGCCGAGCGCCCAGGGCTTCGGGTTGTCCTCGTAGGCGTCGCCGGGCGTGGCCTGCTTGCTGTCGTACAGATAGTGGAAATATTCGCGCGGCACCGCCTCGAAGGCGGCCATCACCGCCGGGTCGGCGGCTCCGAGGCGCTCCTTCAGGTAGCTCTCGATGCGGCGCAGCGCGGCGGGCTTGCGCTTCTGGATGGCCTGGAACTGCGCCTCGCTCTGGTTCAGCCTGCGGCCGGACTTCTCCATCGCCTCCAGGAAGGCCTCGCGCGTCCAGGGGGTCGCGGCCCGGGCCGGCAGGGCCAGGGCGGCGGGGGCGGCGGCAAGCAGGTGGCGGCGGGTGAGGGTCACGTCAGCTTTCTCGCGGGCGGGAATGGGGGAAGGTCAGGGCGCACAGCACATACAGCAGCAGCGCGGTCAGCAACACCCTGTCGTAGCCCTGCTGGCGCGCCTGGGTTGGCGAGCGGGGTGGAGACGACCGAGAAGGCGCCGTTGAGTCCCCACGCCCAGGGCAGGAACCCGCCGCTGCCCATCCGCGTGAGGCCGAGCGGGAAGGGCAGGCCGAGGGCAAGCGAGGCCGGCGCCACCATGACCAGCACGATCGCCGCGCGGGCCAGCCACGGCAGGTCGAGCGTGGCCAGCATGAACGGCTCCAGCCCCACCCAGAGCGCCGCACCCCAGGCGAGCAGGATGCCGACCGCCCAGACGATGGCGCGGTGCGGGGCGGCGGCGAAGCGGGGCTCCAGCATCGCGCCGAGGCCGGAGAACACCAGCATGCCGGTCAGCACCAGCGCGAAGCCCGTCGTGCGGTCGTTGAGATAGAAGCTCGCCCGCTCGATCAGGAAGATTTCCAGGAACAGGAAGCCGAGGCCGAGGCCGGAGAAATACAGCACCGCGCGCACCACGCCCCCGCCGCGCATCCGGCTGCCGCCGACCAGCGGCACGGCCAGCACGATCAGCGCCACCACCAGCGCCTGCGCCAGCACGGCGAGGTTGACCAGCTTGCCGATCTCCTGCTGCGGCAGCAGCTCCAGGCGCTGGAGCAGCAGGCCGAGCTGGTCCAGCCGCAGCACGGCGTAGAAGGCCGGGCGGTCGAAGGTGACGGGCGAGAGGTCGAACTCGCGGCCGCTCTCGGTCGGCTGGCCGCGCAGCACGGCGCCGGCCTCGTCGGCGATCGCGTCATGCGCACCGTCGCCCGAGGTGACGGCGCCGGTGGCGAAGGAGACGGCGGGGAGGTCGTTGTAGATGTTCGCGCGGGCGGCCTCGACGTCGATGCCGGGATACCAGCTCATGTCGAAGGAACGCTCGTCGGCGAATTTGCGGGCGGCGGCGATGGCCTCGGGGGCGAACGGGGTGGGGGAGACCAGCACGCGCACGTTCCAGGCCGAGCGCACCACCAGCACATGGGCGGCCGGGTCGGCGGCGCCGGCGGCCAGCAGGCCGGCGCGCACGGTGGCGAGCAGGCGCACGGCGTAGGCGGGGAACTCGCGGATCGAGGCGGGCAGGGAGACGATGCCGCCGGGGGCGAGCGCCTTGAGGTAGCGGGCGATCGCCTCGGCGGCGAAGGCGCTGGCATTGGCCTCGGCGCTGTCGAGGAAGTCCGACGACAGGTCGATCACGTCGTAGCCCGCGCCGGGGCGGGCCATGGCGATCGGGCTGTCGGCCAGCAGCGCGGTCGCGCCGGGCGGGGCGGCGGCGAGCCCGTGCAGGACCGCGTCGCGCAGGACCGGCTCGGGCTCCAATGCGTCGACCGATTTCGCGCCGAGCACCTTGAGCTCGGCGAGGCGGAAGCCGCCGGAGGTGCCGGCGAGCAGCACCTTGGCGTTCGGGCGCAGCAGATAGGGCAGGGCGGCCAGGGTGGCGCCGGCGTAGCTCGCGTCGATGCCGCCGGGGCGGGGCAGGGCGGCGAGCCGGTTGCCGTCGCGGTAGAGGCCGAAGGAGGTCGGCGGCGTGGCGAAGCCGAGCATGGCGGCGTTGTTGGAGATGTCGGTGTCGAGCCGCTCGGTGAAGTCGTCGAGCAGCATGTAGAGGCCGCGCGGCGAGTTCATGGTGGCCAAGGTGCGGCTGTCCGGCACGTGAAGCGGGGCGTAGATCGCCTTGTAGTCGTTGAAATCCGCCCGGTCGTCGCCGAGCAGGACGGCCTCGCTGGCGGCCAGCGCGAGCAGGGCGGCGAGCGCGGTGGGCAGGTGCCGCGCGGTGAAGGCGGCCAGCGCCAGCGGCAGCAGCAGGCAGGGCACCAGCAGGAACGGGTGGACCACGCCCATCAGCGCCAGCGCGACCAGGGCGCCGGCGCCGGCCCCGGTGAGGTCGAAGCCGTAGACGCGGCCAAGCTGGCGGTCGTTCAGGACGAAGCAGAGGCTGATATAGAGCCCGCCGAGGAAGAAGAACGGCAGCAGGCAGGCATAGTAGCCGGCGATGTTCAGCAGCTGCGGCGCCAGCGTCGCCTGATTCTGCAATTGCAGCGGGTTGAACGGATTGGTTGTCACGAGCCGGTAGCCGATCGCGGCGGCCAGGATCAGCACCGGCGGCAGCCAGCGCAGCAGGACGAGGCCGTTGCGGGCGAACCAGTCGCGGGCGAGCGCCATCACCACGCCCGAGAGGGCGAAGCCGGCCAGCACGATGGAGATGACCCAGTAGCCGTATTCCGACCATTTCGCGACGGCGAAGTAGCGGGTCAGCGCGATCTCGAATCCGACGATGGCCAGCGAGACCAGGAACAGCGGCAGCATCTGGCCGCCGCGTGCGCCGCCGCTCATTTCCAGGCCCGGCGGGTCAGGAAGTCGCGCAGCGTGGCGTTGAAGCGGCCGGCCTGGTCGACGAACAGCGCGTGGCCGACATCCTGCCAGACCGCGGTCTCGGCCGTCGGATGGCGGGCGGCGACGTTGCCGGCCTGGCCGGCGAATTTCGGCCGCACCAGATAGAGAACGGGGCGCGAGGTGGCGTAGAGCGCCTCCTTCCAGTAGCTGCGCGGGACCGGGTAGGCGAGCAGCGCGTTGGCCGCCGGCAGCAGACGCAGCGTGGTGGCGGTCTCCAGCCGGTCGAGCCAGGGCTGCGGAGGCGGGTGCTGGAACATGCGCGCACGAAGTTGCGCATCATCACCTCGCGCGGCAGCTTCGGGCCGGGCCGGGTGGGATGGACCGGCGGCGCCGGCGGCGGGTCCTCGCCGACCGAATTGTCCACCAGCACCAGGGCGGCCAGCCGGTTGTCGCCGTGGCTATGGACATAGGCCAGCGTGTCGAGCACACCCAGCGACCAGGCAACGACGACGGCGGAGTCCGGCCCGATGGCGGCGAGCAGCTCGGCGATGTCCTGGCCGCGGCGGGCCTGGTCGTAGCCGCCGGGGAAAGGATCTCGCTGTCGCCCTGTCGCGCGCCGGATCAGGAAGGCGATGACACGGTAGCTGCGGGACATAGTCGGCGATCTGGCGCTCGAAGATCCAGGCCGGCATCGACCAGCCGGGCACCAGCACGACGGTGCGGCCGCGCCCGGCCTCGATGTAGTGCAGACGGACCTTGTCGGAGGTGAGGAAGAAGCGGTCCTGGCCGATGCCGGCGGCCTCGGCGGGCGGGGCCGGGGCCAGCAGCATCGGGGCGAGCAGCAGCAGACTCGCTGCGATTGCGATGGCGCGGCGCATGCGATCAACTGAACGCCTGCCCGGATGGTGTCAATCGCCAAGCGGGGCGCGGCGTTGGCGGAGAAGCAGGATGACCGGGTCGGACGAAGAGCCTCCGTCGCGGCGCAATGCGGTGATCGCGCTGGCGGTGGTGGCTAAAGGACTGGTCGTGTTGGGCTGGTGGCTCAGCGACATCCTGGCGGCGGCGTCGCGGGTGCAGGATTGCGTGATGGCCGGGCGGCGGAACTGTGTGATCTTTCGTTGACCCGAGCCCGGCCGCCGGCCTGCCATGCGGAAAGAATAACGGTCGGTGACGATTATTGACGTTCGAATGACGCGAAAATCATCGGAAAAAATCGCGCAGTCTCTTATTTTCTTCACATGTTGTGCGGAGCCGTTGTCGCACGCGCACGCGATCCCGGTCAAGCCCGAAGCTGACTCCCGCGTTGGTTTGCCGTCAATGACCCGAATACGATGTTCGCGGCAGCGCCCCCGTCCTCTCCGCCGCATGTCCTGATCGTCGAGGACCATGTCCAGGTCCGCCACGTGGTGGCGCGCGCCTTGCGCGCGGCCGGCTTCGCCACATTCGAGGCCGCCGATGCCGCCGAGGCGCGCACGCTGCTGGAGGACGTGCATGTCGATGCCGTGGTGCTGGACATCTCGCTGCCCGGCGCGCTCAACGGCGACCAGCTCGGCCACTGGATCAGGTTCCGCAACGCCGAGGTGCCGCTGATCTTCATCACCGGCCTGACCGAGTGGGAAATCCCCGAGCCCATTCCCAGCGACGCGGCCACCCGCTTCCTGTGCAAGCCAGTTCATGCCTGGATGACACGTGGACTATGTCTGGAACCTGCTCGCCCCCGGTTACGACCTCCGGCATGATGCCGGCGAAGGTTTAGCGCCCGCCCGTCGCTTCGGGCTTGCTTGCTGCATTGCGGCAGACGATGTTCGCCGCATGGACGCGCATCAGTTCGACGTGGTGGTGATCGGTGCCGGCATCGTGGGTGCCACCGCGGCCGCCCATCTCGCGGCCGACCGCCGCGTCGCGCTGGTCGAGGCCGAGGAGGTCGCCGGCTATCACACCACCGGCCGCTCGGCCGCGATCTGGCTGCAGAACTACGGCCCGCCGGACGCGCAGGCGCTGACCCGGGCGTCGCGTTCGTTCCTGGAGACCCCGCCCGCCGGCTTCGCCGCCGCGCCCCTGATGGCACGGCGCGGGGCGATGTATCTGGCGACCGCCGGGCGGGAACCTCGAGCTGCGCGCCATGCTGGCGAAGCGCAGGTCTGCGCGAGATTTCGGTTACCGAGGTCGCCGCGCGCGTGCCGGCGCTGCGGCCGGGTTTCGCCGTCGCCGCCGTGATCGAGGACGACGCCGCCGACCTCGACGTGGCGGCGCTGCACCGACTTCCCTTCGCGCTGCACCGTCGCGGCGCGGCGGTGTGCAGGCGCTGCGCAGCAGGGCGAGCCGCATCGCCCGCGATGCCGGGCACTGGGCGGTGGAGGTGACCGGCGGCGCCGTGTTCCGCGCCCCCGTGGTGGTCAACGCGGCCTGGCGCCTGGGGCGACGCGCGGAACTCGCCGGCGCCGCCCCGCTCGGCCTGGTGCCGATGCGCCGCACCGCCTGCATCATCGATCCCGCGCCCTATGACGTCGCCGCCCTGGCCGATGCTGCACGACATGGGCGATGGCTGGTACTGCCGGCCCGAGGCGCGCACGGCTGATGGTCTCGCCGGCCGACGAGACGCCATCTTTCGCGCATGACGTGCAGGCCGACGAGCTCGACGTGGCCATCGGCATCGACAACATGCAGCAGGCGCTGGCCATCGAGGTCCGCCGGGTGGAGCGCAGCTGGGCCGGGCTGCGCACCTTCACCCCGGACCGCAGCCTCGCGATCGGGTTCGACCCCAGGCTGGACGGATTCGTCTGGTGCGTCGGCCAGGGCGGCTACGGCATACAGACCTCGCCGGCGGTGGGCGCCCTGGTGGCGGACCTCGTGGCCGGCCGCGATCCCGGTCCGACCCGCTATCCGCGCGTCGATCCCGCGCGCTTCACCAGCTGAGGACCGCATGTCGATCCATGCCGCGCTGACGCATCGCACCTCCTACCGCTACGACCGGCCGGTGGTGATGGGGCCGCAGACCATCCGCCTGCGCCCGGCGCCGCACGCGCGCACCAAGATCCTGTCCTACGCGCTGACGGTGGCGCCGAAGCCGCATTTCCTGAACTGGCAGCAGGACCCGCAGGGCAATTTCCTCGCCCGCGTCGTCTTCCCCGAGCCGGTGACGCATTTCGACGTCACCGTCGACCTCGTGGCCGACATGGCCACCGTCAATCCGTTCGACTTCTTCCTGGAGCCCGAGGCCGAGACCTTTCCCTTCGCCTACGATCCGGTGCTCGACCAGGAGCTGGCGCCGTTCCGCCGGGCCGAGCCGCCCGGCAAGCCGCTGCTCGCCGGGCTGCTGGAGCGCGCCATAGAGGACGCACCATCGACCTGCTGGTTGCTCAACCAGGTGGTGCCGGCGCCGCATTCTCTACATCGTGCGCATGGAGCAGCACGTCTGGCCGCCGGGGCGACGATGGGCGAGGGCAGGGCTGTCACCGGTCGGCTGGTGATGCCGGTGCAACTGCACCGCAATATGGGTTTCGCCGCCCTTCGTTTCGGCTGCGAAGTCCAGCTCGTCGCCGGCAGCAGAAGCCGCTGGACGGACGACCGGAGGGCCGTCCTCGATTTCACCGACACCGGCCACTGGGCAAGGTGTATCTGCCCGGCCAGCAGATCGGCTGGACCCGCTACCTCGGGGCTGATGGCGGGGGAGGGCCGCTGTCCCGCTCGCCGCCGGCCCCGAGCCAATCGGCGGCGGCGATCAGCGGGCTGGTGGGCAAGGCGGAGGTGCAGTTCGACTTCGCCATGCAGGTGCGCCGCATCCGCGAGACGCCGCGGGTGACCAAG